>JADZAK010000075.1 GCA_020852595.1 Rhodospirillaceae bacterium | reverse complement strand
GCCGCTGACCCTGCGCAGGCGGCGGCAGGCATCGGCCTCAAGGGGATCGATCGGGCAGGGGGCGTGGCGTGTCGCGTATTTCATAAGTGCGGCGGCCAGCAACAGCACGCCGGCGCCCGCGAACACATAGTCCTTGTAGATCGAGATCGCGACGATCTGCGGGACGGCGGTCACGAGGCCCGCGACGACGGCGCCCGCACCAAGCATCACCAGCAGCGCCGGCAGTGCGCAACAGATCAGTGTTCCGAAAGATGTGAACAACGCCAGCCAGACCAGGGCCGATGCCGGGCGCTCGCTATTCTGCAAGGGCGGTTACCGGCCCCGGCGGGTGATTTCGGTCACCGCGTAACCCGCGTTCACGATGGTCTTGGTCACGGTCGCATCATCCAGTGTCGCGCCGGCTTTGGTGTCGACGGTCACCTTGCCCGTTTCCAGGTCGACCTTCACCTTCTCCACCGCCGGGTTCTTCTGGAAGCTCTTCTCGATTCCGGTCACACAGATGGCGCAGACCATTCCGTTCACCGCGGCGGTGATGGTCTCGGCATTTGCCGTGCTCACGGCCAGAAGGAGGCTCAGGAAGGCGATGACGCGCATGGCTTGTCCTAAAACTGTTTGACCCAGTTGAACATCACTTTGCCGCGGTGGCTCACGCCGCCTTCGATCAGGAAGGCCCGGTACATCACGCGGATCAGGGGCGTGACCTCCACCTTCGGTTCTTTCGCGCCCACATGCAGGCCGAGGTGCGTCTCGTCGCGGTAATCCACCTGCACCATCGCCCAGGGGCTCACCTTGGCGTAGTCGACGGGGCTGAAGGCGAACCCTGCGCGGGCCCTTTGCCGGATCGCGCGTTCCACCTTCGGCGCATACATCGCCTGCATTTCGTAGGAGATGAACAGCCGCCGGGTTTCGTAGTCGGCGAGAAAGCCGGTCCATGCGGCCGGCCTCATATCGCCGTTCCGGTCGATGGTCGTGCCGCCGCCCGCATTGGCGAAGATGTTGCCCTGGCTGCGCGGCGCATTCCACCGCTTCACCAGGAAGTTCAACTGCGGGCCCATCATCGTGAAGTTGTCGCCGCGGATGTGATACTGCGCATGGAACGCGGCGGCCATACGCGGGGTGAGGGTGTAATCGAGCCCCACCATATGGCCGCCGGCGTCGTTCTCCTGCATCAGCATCAATCCGCCCACATAGCTCACGGGCTTCCCGAACGCGCGCCCCGGGTGATGGAGGAGCGTTGCGGCGAACCCCAGGATGACTAACCCCTGGATAGCGATGTGGATCGCGGAACACGGTGTCTTCAAATCACTACATCTTTAAGGTGAGGCGCGCTTCCAGGGCGTGCAGTTTGGTCCGGCTGGAGATCGTGCCGTTGTAGCCCGCGGAACTGAACATGTTGTCGCTGACCTTGGCGGCCAGGTTCGCGCCGACCCGCACGCCGTTGATGCCGGGCGAGCGGACGAGGGTGTTGAAGGCCGCCGCCGAGCCGACGAAGCGGGTTTCGATGGTGTCCTTGCCGTCCTCGAGCAGATAGCGGTACCCGGCCAGCAGGCGGATATGCGTATCGCCGCCCGCGCCCATCGGCACTTCGAACGCGGCGCCCAGTTCGGCGGCCGAACTCTTTTCCTTATGTGCGCCGACCATCAACGAAACGCTGTTCGCGCCCGTTTCCGTGTAGGCATCCATTTTGGCGGTCTGATAGTCGATGAGGCCGTACGGCGCGATGGTGGAATCGCCGTCCAGCTTCAAGGGTACAGACACCTTGGCGCCGATCGACATCGCTTTGCCGTCCTGGGCGCCGGTCGCGGTGCGGCCGAGGCTCGTAATGGCGCGCGTGGAATCCGCGTCCACCCAGCCGTATCCAACCGCGGCCGAGAAGACGACATTCTCGCCACCGGAAATGTGCGCCTGCACCGCGGTTGTTTGCACGTTGGTTTCGCCGAGGGCGTTGCGGAACTCATCCTTGCCGTCCGCGTAACCCACCGCCAGGCCGACGTTGGCCCCGCCCATGCCGTAATCGAAGCCCGCGATCACATAGGGGCGCGAGATTTTAGCGCCCGCGGTCGCGCTGTCGGTCGCGCGCGTGCCGAAGACCATGCCGCCGCCGACAAAGCCGCCGAAACCTTCATGGCCCGTTCCGGCGACGTCTTCTGCATGCTCGAACAGCGAGTCCTGGAAGCCTTGCATCGATTCCACCGCCTGGCGGCCCGCCGAATAGAGCGTGCGGCCCGAAAGATCGTCCAGCGACTGCGTGCGCGTGGCGGTCGTGACGGTGGATGCGAAGCGGCCCATCAGCACCTGGTCGAGGTCCGCGTTGCGGCCCGCCGAGGCATCAAGGGCATTGGCCACCAGCATCTGAGTATCCGTCGTCGCCGCCGGCGCGAACATCGCGCGCACGATCTGGCCGCGGATTTCACCGGCTGGGTTCAACTGGGTGTGGAACTGCATGTAGAGTCCCGCATTGTTGAGGTTCACCAGTTCCGCCTGCGGGATCGCCCACACCAGGGGACCCACCGGGCTCACCGGCGGGACCGGAGTAAAACCAAAGATCACGGGACCGTTGACGCCCGCCGGGCCGCGGTGAATGTGGCCCAAGGTAAGCGGGCTGGTGCCGCGCGTGGCGATGTCGTGCGTCGCATAGACCGTCGCGTTGGCTTGCGCGTCGTCGAGGATCAGGAAGCCGGTGCCGCGCGCCTGGGAGGGGTTCGGCGCGCCTTCATACTGCATGTTGCTGATGTAGAGCGTACCGGCTTGTGCGCCGGTCGCGGCCATCACGGCAAGCGCCGTGCTCAAAAACAGTCTCGACTTTCTCATGAGGTCCTCCCCCCTTTGGGATGTGTGAGTCGAAGCGACGGAACAAACAAACGAAAAAGAAGACGAAGCGCCTACGCGTGCGGCATGCCCGGCATGGGATTGGCGGGCGCCGTGGGTGCGCCCGGATTCACCGGCGCGGCGATGGTCGACATGCAGCCGGCGCTGAAATCGTCCAAGGTGTTTCCGCCGGTCAGACCCTCGCTATAGGACAGCGCGACACCGGCCGGCGCCGCATCGGCCATGGCCATCAGCGAGACGACGCTCTCCGGGATCGGCGGCGTGGTTTCGCGCGCGATGGTCTCCATCGTCGCGGTCACCGCGCCATAAGACGGAACGGACGGGCTCTGCCAGACGAAGGGGTTGTTCGCGCTATCGTGGAAGGTCACCCGTAAGGACCGTGTTTCCCCGGTCGCGTTGGAGACCCGCACAAGGCCCGTCAAGCCGCCGCGCGCCGGTCCGATCACGAACGGCAGCGACAAGGGATCGGCCATCAGCACCATGCCGCAGGTCGACACATGGCTCCATGTGCCGCTCGCGGGTGTCCAGGTCGCGTGCTGTACGTGCCCGGCGAGGCCCGAGATCGACAGCAGAAGCACCGGGGGCAGGCGCGCCATATCGGGTTTTGGGTCGGCGGCCGCCAACATCTGCTGCGCCCAGGTTTCCATGGTGGCGCCCGGCGGAAGGACCGGCGAGGTCCAGGTCGCGATCGCGATGCCGGTCGCGGCGTCGTGCATGCGCACGCTCACCTGCGCCGGCGCGCCGTCATTGTTGGAAATGCGAAGATAGGACTGAACGGAAAGCCCGGTGTTGAATCCCGGGATGACGAGATCGTTACCCGCACGCGCCGGAGCGCCGATCAGCAGCGCGGCCAGTGCAACACATGCTGATGTGAACCGAGACAAGGCGGCTCCCTAACGTCTTGCGGTTCCAAGAATTTGTTCCATTAGGTAAAAGAAGCCAGCGCTTAATTTTTGAAAGGCCAGGGAATAACGCGCCCGTCCGCGACGTCAGCGGGGTTCGGCGCGCAAGGCCGGCTGTTTCATCGAGGTGGAGGGGCTTTTATGACCTGGACTTATGCGGTGCCGATCGGCCTGTTGCTGATCTCGAACGTCTTTATGACCTTTGCCTGGTACGGCCAGCTCAAATACCCCGGGACCTCGCTCTGGCTCGTCATCCCCATCAGCTGGGGCATCGCCTTCTTCGAATACTGCCTCGCCGTGCCCGCGAACCGCATCGGCTACACGGTCTACACGGCCGCCCAGCTGAAAACGATGCAGGAGGTGATCACCCTCGCGGTCTTCGCGGTGTTCTCGATCACCTATCTTGGCGAGAGCCTCAAGTGGAACCACCTCGCGGCCTTCGGCTGCCTCGTGCTCGCGGCCTACTTCTCGTTCAATACGTGGGACTGACGCGCGTCTCTTGGACGGCGGCGGGATCATCGGCTAAGCTCGGCGCCGGATAAAGGAGGGGGCTCCGATGCCGCACGGCGATCACCATCATCCTCACGACCACAGCCACGCTCATGACCATGAGCATGTGGACTGGAAGAACAACGGCGTGAAGGTGATTCCCGGCGATCGGCTCGATCCCAACACCGCGCAGACGCCCGGCATGAACCGGCAGGCGGCCATCAATCTCGCCCGTGTCGGGGCGCAGAAGATCTGGGCCGGGACGGTGCATATCCACGCCGGCGCCAAGACCGGCGCCCACCATCACGGTCCGCTCGAAAGCGTGATCTACATCGTGAAGGGCCGCGCGCGCATGCGCTGGGGCAACAAGCTCGAATTCACCGCCGAGGCCGGCCCCGGCGATTTCATCTTCGTGCCGCCCTTCGTGCCGCATCAGGAGATCAACGCCTCCAGCGACGAAACATTGGAATGCGTGCTGGTGCGCAGCGACAACGAGGCTGTGGCCATCAATCTCGAAATCGAACCGGTGGAAAAACCGGAGACGGTGCTCTGGATCGATCCGGTCCACCGCGATCCCGCGGAAAAGAAATAAGCCGATCCCTTTTTCCCTCCCCTGAAAGGGGAGGGTCAGGGAGGGGTCGTTTGCTCGTTTTGGCTTACGGCATGTTCGGCGGCGGGACGCGCTTCTTCGTCGCCTGTTCAAACGCATAGGCCAGTTCGATCAGGCGCGGTTCCGTGCAGGCTAGCCCCTGGAACATCACGCCCATCGGCATCGGCCTGGCGTCGAAGCCCTCGGGCAGCGCGGGGCCCGGGTTGTTCACCATCGCGAAGGGCACGGTGATCGCCGGGTATCCCACGCGGTCCCCGATGCTCGCGCCGCGCGCGCCCATATAGATAATGGCGTCGAGCTTGTTGTTCTTGATCGCCGCGTCGATGCCGTTCGTCCCGCCGATGTCCAGCGCGCGCTTCTGGTCCAGCTCGTATTTGGCCTTGGCCTTCTCGAGGTCCGTATCGCGCGCGTCAACCAACGCATCGACGCCGTATTTCATGGTGCCGAGTCCCTTGTTGGCTTCCTGCCAGGCAATGAACTCGCCGATGTTTTTCCACGGCGCCTTGCCGTTCTGCGCCGCCAGCCAGATGTCGAAGTCGCGGTGCATGCCGTAGTTCATGATCGACATGCACTGCGGCGTCTCTTCCCGGTCGCATTCGCCCGCCAGCATCGCGTTGCGCATCGGGTCTTTCTCGCTCGCACTGGGGATATCGGCGGGATCGACAATCTCCGCGCCCGCCGCCTTCAAGACGTCGATGGCCTCGTCGAAGGCCTTGCGCTGATCGGCCGGCATGCCGCCGCGCGGCGTCTTCTCGCCCGGCGGCGTCACTTCCACGCCGTAACCCAGGCGCGGCACCCCGATCCGCGCGCCTTTCAAGGCGTCGGCCTTCAGGTGCGGCGTATAGTCGTTGTTGGCCGGCGGCGCGCATTTGCTTGTGGCCGGATCGTTCGGGTCCGGCTGCCTGCCTTCCAAGACGCCCAGCATCACCGCGACATCGGACACGCTCTTGGCCATAGGTCCGGCCGTGTCCTGATCCATGGTGATGGGGATGATGCCCCAGCGGCTGATACGGCCAATCGTCGGTTTGATCGCCGCCAGCATGTTTTGATTCGACGGGCCCAGGATCGAGCCGCCGGTTTCCGTGCCCACATTGCCCGCCCAGAAGTTCGACGCGGTGCCGGTGCCCGAACTCGAGCCGCCGGTGTTAATGACGCCGCGGCCGTCGTTCTGCCCGGCGCGGGGGTCGCGGCGCGGATCATAGGGATTGAACGAATAGCCCGAGATCGAGCTGTAGGTGCCCGGCGCGCCCTGGCCGAAATAACCGGCGAACTCGCTCAAGGTCGTTTTGGCGATGATGATCGCGCCGCCGTCTTTCAGGTTCTTGGTCAAGGGCGCATCCCACGGCGCCGTATAACCCGCGAGCCCGATGTTGCCGCCCGTGGTGGGCATCTCGGTGTCCTGGATATTGTCTTTGAGCGCGACGGGGATGCCGTGCATCGGCCCGCGCAGCTTGCCCGCTTTCCGCTCTGCATCCAGCACGCGCGCCTGTTCCAGCGCGCGGGGATTCACCGCGATGGCGGCGTTGATCACATTCTCATAGGTCGCGATGCGGATCAGATACTGCTTCACCAGCTCTTCCGACGTGACCCTTCCCTCCTGCATCGCTTTTTGCATGTCCGGGATGCTCGCCTCGATCACATTGAAGGGCGCTCTTGTTTCCGCGGGCGGTGCGGCCTTCTCGCAGGACGTCAAGACAAGCGCCGCCGCCGTGAGCAGCGTGGTCGCGAACAATCTGTTCTTCATGAGAATCCTCCCTCCCCAAAATTGTCATTCCCCGGCGCGCGTAAGCGCGACCGGGGAATCCATTCCTCATCCGCACGAAGCGTAGCGTTACGCGCCTACGGCATGTTCGGCGGCGGCTGACGCTTTTTCGTGTGTTGCTCGAACGCGTAGGCGAGTTCGAGCAGGCGCGGCTCGCTGCACGCCATGCCGGTGAAGGAAATGCCCATCGGCATCGGCAGCGGGTTGAAACCTTCCGGGTAGGCCGGCGCCGGCGGGTTCGCCACCATCGCGAACGGCACGATCACGGTGGGATAACCGGGTTTCGCCGCCACCGCCGCGCCGCGCGCGCCCGCGAACAACAGCGCGTCCAGTTTGTTCTCCGTCATCGCCGCGTCGATGCCTTGCGCGCCATTCAGCTCGATGTCGCGCTTGCGGTCCGCCTCGTACTTCGCCTTGCTCTTCTCAAGATCGTTGGCCAGCGCGCCGATCAGGGACGATTGTGTGTACTTGATGGTCCCCAAGTTCTTGTTGGCCTCGTTCCAGGCCACCAGTTCATCGAGAGTCTTGAACGGCGCCTTGCCGTTCTGCGCCGCCAGCCAGGCGTTGAAGTCGCGGTGCATGCCATACGCGAGAACCGACGTGCACGCCGTGCTCGCTTCGCTGCCCGGACGGTCGCAGGCGCCGATCGACAAGGGGTTCTTGTCCTGTTCGGTCGCCTTGTAGCTCGGGAAGTCCGCCGGATCGACGATCTCCGCGCCCGCCTGTTTCAGGATCGCGATGGCGTCCTCAAAAACCTTCATCTGGTCTTCCGGCACTTCGCCGCGTGTTTCCTTCATGCCCGGCGGCGTCACGACCGTGCCGTAACCGATGCGCGGCACCCCAATACGGGCGCCCTTCAAGGCGTCGGCCTTCAGGTGCGGCGTATAGTCGTTGTTGGCCGGCGGCGTGCAGCGCGTGGTGGCGCTGTCGTTCGGATCGGGCTGTTTGCCTTCCAGCACGCCGAACATGATCGCCACGTCCGTCACGCTTTTACCCATGGGGCCGGCGGTGTCCTGATCGGCGGTGATCGGGATCACGCCGGTGCGGCTGATGCGACCCACCGTCGGTTTGATGCCCGCCAGCATGTTCTGGTTGGAGGGCGACAAAATAGAACCCGACGTTTCCGTGCCGACGTTGACGGCCCAGAAATTCGCCGCCGTGCCGGCGCCCGAGCTCGAACCGCCCGTGCCCATCACCGGCCGGCCGTCGTTCTGGCCGGCGCGCAGATCGCGCCGCGGATCATAGGGATTGAACGAATAGCCCGAGATCGAACTGTAATTGCCCGGCATGCCGTTGCCGAAATAGTTGGCGAGTTCCGTGAGGGTGGTCTTGGCGATGATGATCGCGCCGCCGTCTTTCAGGTTCTTCGCCAAGGGCGCATCCCACGGCGCCATGAAACCGGCGAGACCAATGGTGCCCCCGGTCGTCGGCATGTCGACGGTCTGGATGTTGTCCTTCAGCGCGACGGGAATCCCGTGCAGCGGCCCGCGGATCTTGCCCGTTTTACGTTCTTCATCCAGCGCGCGCGCTTCGGCCAGCGCGTTGGGATTCACCGCGATGGTGGCGTTGATCACATTCTCATAGGTCGCGATGCGGATCAGGTACTGGCGCACCAGCTCCTCGGCCGTCACGCGGCCGTCCTGCATCGCTTTTTGCATGTCCGGGATCGAGGCTTCCACAACATTGAAAGCCGTTTTGGTCTCCGGCGGCGCGGCCTTTTCACAGGACGAGAGAACCAGCGCGGCACCAATGGTCAATGACGTCAGCAACGTCGTCGCGAATAATCCGTTCTTCATGGAATCCCCTCTTCCTCTCCCCAAGGCCCATATCTGTGAAGCGCATCCTTCCCGCCGCTACTATGGCCTCCCTCGAGGCCGGCCCGCCATGCTAATTTTAGAAACGCTCTTACCTATACATGGGCCTATATAAGGACACGGGATATGGACGCCGTCATCATCGACGCCACCCTCGCTTACCTGCATCACCTGGGAATCGGGCTCCTCATCGTCTGTCTCGCCATGGAGACGGCCCTCGTGCGCACGGCCCCCAACGCCGCGGTCATTGGCCGTCTCGCCCGCATCGATTCCGGCACCGGATTTGCCGCCGCGCTCATCTTGTTCGCCGGCGCGGGCCGCGTCATGTACGGGCTGAAGGGCGCCGAGTTCTATATCGGCAACCATATGTTCTGGACCAAGATGACCATGTTCGCCCTCGCGGCGCTCGCCTCCATCCCGGTCACGATTCAAATCCTGAAATGGCGCAAGGCGGCGGTCGCCGATCCCGGCTTTCAACCGGAACCGAAGATGCTCCGCCGCGTGCAGCGGCACATTCAAATGGAATGGGGCATCATTCTGATCATTCCGCTCGCGGCCGTGCTGATGGCGCGCGGCTTTGGGATGCGCTAACGCGGGCCTAGTCCGCGTCCGCCGTCGTCTCGGCGTCCTCGAGCTCCGTGAGATGCGCCTTCATGTCGTCGATGAGGGTCTGCAGCTCGTCTTGGATGTCCGGATGGCAGGCGTCCGTCGTGCCTTCCAACCGCTCCAATTCCACGCGCAGCCGTGCAATACGTGAGCTCATATGACCTCTCGGCGCCGGTGAATCCCGGCTTGTTTTGTTTTGGAAAACGCCCGGTCTAAAAAAGCGTGCGCGTCTCTTTAGCGATGAAAGAGAATCAATGCGTTTCGATTTTGGGCTGCAAGATAGGGTTCGTGCCGAACAGCTCATCGTCCCTGCAGCCTGTATACCCCAGTTTGCGGGCTATGACGGGCACAATCGCTTACTCATTTTTCTCAACTTTGCGATATGCGCGCGAGGCGTGTGCTGGACGGGCGTCCGCCGGTCTGGCGGGCCAGACCTTGAGATAAAGCCCGCGGCGAACCGTCGGGGTTCATCAAAGGGGCAGCGTTCAACCATTGATTTCGCTTAATAATTCATGATCGAAACCGTTCGGCGAGAAATTTGAAAAGCCGGACGCAAGGGCGTAAGACCCATGGGACATTTTGTTCCGTTCCGCGCCATGACCACCCGCTTTTACAACGGCAGAACCAGCGACTACCTGAGCCCGTTTCGGATTTTGCTCGTCGAGCCCAACCCGCTCATGCGCAGGATCACGCGCGACATTCTCTTTCTTCTCGGCGGCCGCAAGGTCATCGATACCGGAGACGTCCATGCCGCCGCGCAGTTCCTCGCGCAGGGCAATGTCGATATGGTCCTGTCGGAGTGGTACCTCACGGGCGCCTGCGGCGTCGATCTCGTGCGCTGGATCCGCAACGAAGCCTCCGACATCCGCTTTACACCCATCATCATGCTCACCTCCCAAACCCGCGTGCAAAACATCGTCATCGCGCGCAACAGCGGGATCACGGAGTTCGTGGCCAAGCCGTTTACCGCGAAATCCCTCTGTTCGCGGATCCGCGAGGTTGTCGAGCGTCCGCGCCCCTTCGTGAGCGTCGGCAAGTATTTCGGTCCGGATCGCCGCCGCCGGCCCGGCGCCGTCGACAAAGACCGCCGCGGCGCTTCCGGGCTGCTCGCCGGCGGTTATGATTTGAGTCAAGGTGAAATCGACGACATGATCTCCGGCGGGCGTGGTCCCAGAACCTAAGGGACCCGCGCGGCGGGGAGTTCATGCGATGCGGCTTTTCAAACTTGTATTGAGCGCGGTCGCCGCGTTTGGCGTCAGCGCCGCCCTCGCGGCCTCGGCGCCGCCTCCGCTGCCGTTCAAGACGATTTTTCCGGAAACGAATAAGTGGGCCTTCGCCTGCTTCTGCGGCACGGTCGAGTGCACGGACCTCGATCCGATCACCGACTACTGCGTCGCCTACCACGCCAAAAACACGCGGTCGGGCAGCCGCATGGTCCTTTTCGCGCTCAAGACCCTGGTGATCGGGCGCGAACCGAAATACGCGATCGGTTTCGGGGTGGAGAAGATCGACGGCGTCTCCCGCGCCCAAATCGCAAGCGGCGGCGTCACCAGCGCTGTCCCGACGTGCGCGGGCGGCTTCTGCTACACGCCCGCGACACCCGAGCAGATCGCCGCGCTTGCCGGCGCGCCGCAAATCGACGCGCGGGCCTATATCGGCGGCTCGTCGGTCGGCACGGCCTTCGACGGCGCGCGCGCGAACGATCTGTTCCAGAAACTGGTCACGTTGCCGCAGCACAATTGAGGGCTAGGCCCCGGGAATCGAGCCCCGGCCTAAGGATAAACGGGCAAGCCGGACTGATTGAGCCAGTAAAAATAACGCAAGGTCACGAAGCCGAGCGCCGCGACCAGGATGATCGCGGCGACGATCGCCCATTTTTTCTGTTTCATGTGGTTCAGCTGCCTGGTTGGTGTTTTGGGAAGCGGCGCCGCATTCATGATCGGCGCTACGCGGGCCTGCGTTCGAACGCCGTCGACCATGTGAATTTATCCTCGTCGATGACCGCGAGGCAGGCGTCGACGATATCGGGGGCGTAGGCGGCGCCTTTACGATCCGTCAGTTCTTTCTTCGCCAGATCGATGCCATGGCCCGGCCGGTACGGACGGTGCGATGTGATGGCCTCGATGACGTCGGCGACCGCCAGGATTTTTGCCTCGGGCAGGATCTCGTCACCCTTCAGCCCGCGCGGATATCCGGTTCCGTCGATCCGCTCATGATGCTGAAGAATCATTTCCTGGATGGGCCAGGGGAATTTGATTCCCTTGAGGATGTCCGCGCCGACTTCCGGGTGCGTCTTGATGACGGCAAACTCGCCGGATGTCAGGCGTCCGGGACGGTTCAGGATTTCCGAGGGGACATAGATCTTGCCGATATCATGGATCAGCGCGCCCAGCCTCAGGCCTTCCGTTCTGGCCTGGTCCCATCCCAATTTCTCGGCAATGCGCACGGCGAGTTCGGAAACGCGGGACTGATGTCCGGCGGTATAGGGATCGCGCTTTTCGATGGTCGCCGAAACGGCGGTGACAATATTGAGAGACGACGATTGCAGGGCGCCCGTCATGGAGTCGCGGTCGGCCTCGGTGCGCTTCATCCGGATCGCAAGCCCAAGGTGACTTGAAAACTCCTCGAGAAGCTTCACCTCTTCATCGTCAAAACGTTTCTCGCTGCAGCTGTAGACGCTCAAGGCCGCGATGACCCGGCCATCCAGGCGAATGGGCACCGAGACCGATGTCTGGAAGCCGTATTTTGCCGCGGTGCTGCGCCAGGGATTGTAGGCTTGGGCGGAAGAAACGTCGGCGACCACTTGAACCACGCCGGTGCGAAGCGCCGTGCCTGTCGGTCCGTTGCCGAGCGCGTCGTCGCTCCAATGCACCTGGACTTCGTCGATGTAGGCGGAGCAGCGGCCGGCGCGCGCTTTGGCTGAAACGGTGCGCTGAGGGTCGAGGTTGGGATAACCGGCCCAAACCAGGTCATAGTCTCTTTTTTCGGCCAGGATTTCACAAATCTGCTGCAGCAGCGTTTGTTCTTCCGGGTGGCGCAAGATCGCCGTGTGGCAATTCATCACCGCGTCGCGCATCTTCACGAGGCGGGTCAATTTGTCCTCGTTGTGTTTTTGCGCGGTGATATCGAAGTGGGTTCCCGCGAGCCGGACGGGCGTACCGTCCGGCGCCCATTCGACCACTTTGCCGCGGTCCGCGATCCAGACCCATTCGCCGTTTTTGTGGCGCATGCGGGCTTCGCATTGGTAGTAGTCGATTTCGCGGGCGAAATGTTTCTCCAGCGCCGCGTCGGACACGATCAGATCGTCGGGATGCGCCAGTGAGACCCACGTCTGGATGCTGACGGGTTCGAGCTCTTCGAGTGTATAGCCGACCATCTCCGCCCAGCGCTCATTGAAGACGGCTTCGCCGGTGCGCACATTCCATTCCCACGTTCCGGCGCGTGTTCCCTTCAGAATTTCCTCGAGCCGGCGTCTTTCGCTGAAGAGGTGGAGTTCGGCGCGGCGCAGGCGTTTTCTGATGGCGTGTTTTCGAAGCGCATCTGCCCGCTGCAGGAGATAAATGAAGCCCGCGCTTAAGGCGACAAACAGAAGTCCCTTGCCGACCTCGACTTCATCGAAGGCCAGTGGAGCGGCGTCATCGATCCAGTTGCGAACGAAATTGCCACAGATGATCCACGCCGTGCCGAATAGCGTGTAGCCGGCGACAACAAACAAACCGGGGGACACGAGCGGAGAGCCTCGTCCCCGGTCTCTCTCGAAGTCCTTTGCATGTTGCGAAATGCTCATTCCTTCCGCCCCATCACGAAAGTCGCTCGGCTCCTGAATTTCGTTCACGGTCCCTACGGCTATAAACGACCCTGCGCACTTTCGGGTAGATGCTTAATTCGCAAATAATAGTGATTATTAAAATTGAGCTTGCGGCAAGAGCGAGCGCGATCGATGCTCTGGCGCTGTTTCGCTTAATGGCGTTGAAATTGCGGCCCGATCTTCAACCGTTCGGCGGAAGCCGGCGGGTTTTTAGGGCTCGGCCTGCCACGCGCCTTCGACGGCCGCGAGGGCCTCGCGCATGGCGTTCGCGAAATCCTGGCTTTCGTAGATATCGTTGTGCCCCACGCCCTTGATGGTGCGGCTGTAGACCATGCGTTTGGCCGCGCCGCGCATCATCGAGCTGCGCTCGCGCGGGATGATTTCGTCATGTTCGGCGGCGATGAGGGCGGTGGGGACGTCCAGGCCCTTCAGAAGCTCGGCGTTGCGCATGGGATTCTTCAGCAGCGCCGCGGCGGGAATCCACGGGAAATGCACCTTGGCGAGTTCGGCGAGGGAGTCGAACGGCGTCACCAAAATCAGGCCGTCCAGCTTACGTTCACGCGCGAGATGCACCGCGACGCCCGAGCCGATGCTGAACCCGGCAGCGATGATGCGCGGGCTCCCGCCCTGCGTCTCGGCGTCTTCGCGCGCCTTGTCGTAGATCAGCGGCGCATCGGCAATCAGCTTATCCACCGACGCGCGGCCCGTGCTCGGCGCATAACCCCGATAGTGGAACGCCACCACCTCGGCCTGCGGATAGAGATTGTAGAGATAGACCGCTGCATCTTCAGCGTTCCAGGCGTTGCCGCCGAAGGCGAGGATGATGAGACGGTCCGTGACGGGCGCGGCCGGCGGCGCGAGACGCACGCCGTGCAGCGTTTGACCGTCGGGCGTGGTCAATTCCAGGCGCGGCGCATCCGGCGGTACGGGCGTGCCGCTCTGCACGGCCAGATCCGCCGGAAACAACAGGCGGTCTTGCACGGCGTACAGCACGGCCACGAGGGCCGCATAAACCACCGCCAGCGCCGCCAGGATCTTCAAAAACGTCATAGCCGGACCCTACCCCGGAATGGGGTCCGGATAAATGTGCCCGGCGATGACGGCGGAAGTGTGAAGCCTTTTCCGGAGAAGCTGGGCCCCAAAATAAAAGACGACACAGTACGTCGTTGATTCAATTACGCTGAAACAGACTCTAAAGCGTTCCAAGAAACGCGAGCAGCGCGTCCCGCGTCTCCTTGGATAGCCGCGCGAACCGGTCGCGCGCGGGCTTGGCTTCGCCGTCATGCCACAGGATCGCTTCGGTTAGCGTGCGCGCGCGCCCGTCATGCAGGAACGCCGCGGTGTCGTTGACCGTGCCTACCAGGCCGATTCCCCACAGCGGCGGTGTGCGCCACTCGCGTCCGCTGGCAAGGAAGTCGGGGCGTCCGTCGGCAAGGTCGCCCCCCATGTCGTGCAGCAGAAGATCGGTGTAAGCGGCAAGGACCGTGCCTTGGGCCTCCAGCGTCTCGCGATGGCAGGCGGCGCATCCAATGTCCGCGAACGTTTTCGCGCCCACGGCGGCGACGGCATCGCGTGGCCGCGGCGGCGGCGGCGCGAGCCCGGCGACATAACGCACCAGCGCCTCGAAATCGGCGTCCGCGATTTCCGGTGTCGATCCGGCCTCGCGGCAATCTTTTGCCGCCGCCGGACATTCATCGCCCAGGAGGAACGACGAGGTGATTCCCATGTCGCCCGCCAATGCCGCCGCGATCTGCTGGCGCAAGGTCGGTTGATTGGCCTTGAGGCCGAACCGGCCGGGCACGGCCTGTTTGCGGCCCACGTCCCACACCATGTTGACGCGCCCGCGCACCTCGTCCGCCTTTTTCTCCCGTGCCATTTTGGTCAAGGTCTCGCCGGACACGCCTTCGAGCAGGCCCAAGCCGAAAACCGCCGGTGAGATCCGCGCCGACATCTGGATCTCGGCCGGCAGCGGCCCGTGAGCAAGATCGCGCAGCACGATCTCCGGGCGGCGCAGGAGCACAGCTGTGCCGTCTCCGAGGGTGACGCCCGTTTCCACCCAATGGAAACTCACCCGTCCTTCCGGTTTGGCGCCGATGACCGCGTCGGTCTGGATTTGATCGCCATAAGCGGGGTGGGCGCGCGGCCCGCCCGTCGCATCGGCGCCGGGCAGGCTGAGGCGGATGAGAAGGGAGCGCGTCTGGTCGGAAGTCTCCGCGGGTGGTTCACCGCGCCCGTTGCCGATATGGCAGGCCACGCATGAACGCCGGTTGAACAAGGGGCCGAGCCCCGTGAAACGCGGCGTGTCGATGGACGGGCCCTTCAGCCACGCCGCGCGGAATACACCGGCGCCTTCGCGAAAAGTCTCAAAATCGCCGCCGGTCAGCCCGGGGAGCGGTTGCTGATAGGCGGCGGGACCCGTGGCCAAAGTGACCGTCCCATCCGCCGCGCGGACGCTTGAACTCCACAGCGAGAGGAGAACAGCGCAGGCGCGGGCGGACAGGTGCATGAGACTTATAAGCGGGCTTAGAACGTCAAACGGGCTTTGACGTAGTAATTACGGCCCTGCTGGGGCAAGCCCCAGGACAGTTCGTAATTGTCGTCGAGCAGGTTCTTGGCGCCGAAGGCGAGTTCCACGTTCTCCGTCACGTCATACTGCGCCTGCAGATTCACAAGCGTGTAATCGCCGGTCCTGATGTAGGGGAAGGCCTGCGCCGGGTTGGTCGTCATGTCGCTCCAGCGCTTGCCGGCCCATTCCAGGCTCGGCGTGACGCTCAGCGCCGTCACCGGACGCCACGTCGCATAGAAGAACGCCTTGTGAGTCGGCACGCCTGTCGGACGGAAGGTGGGCTGCAGCGCGTCCACGATCTTGCGGTGCAGGTAGGTGTAGTTGCCCCCGACATCCAATTGGCTCGATACGCGGGTGTCGAGCGCGAGCTCAAAACCGTACACCTCGCCGTCGCCGACATTCTGCGTCTGGGTTTGCGGCGTCGCGCCCGCCACGACCTGAACCGTCTGGATCAAATCGTTGATGTCGCTATAGAAGACGTTGGCTTCAACGCGCGTATTGTCGCCGAGTTTATCTTTCAGGCCGACTTCGAAGTTGGTGGCCCGCTCCGGTCCCAGGTTTGGGTTGGGGATGGCGGTGCCGGTACGCGTCGAATAGAGCTCGAAGAAGATCGGGAAGCGCGCGCGGCTCGAGACGCTGGCGTGCATCTGCCCCGTCGCGCTGTAGTCCCACAGGCCCGCGATCTGCCAGTTGAAGGCGTCGGACCCGCCCTTCGGATATTCGAAGATGCTCGAGGTCGCCGAGTTCCACTCCTCGGAGCGGGTGACCTTGTATTTGTCGTAGCTGACACCGCCCACCACATCGAAGCTGTCGGAGACATGATAGGTATCCTCGAGGGCGAGCGACCATGTCTTCTGGCCCTGCTGCTGTTTCGGTTCGACATTGCGCAGCGGGCTGGTGGGGCGGTTATCGTTATATTCCTGGTGCCCATCGACGCGGTAATGGAAAGCCAGCTTCAAGCTCTGTAGCGGCAAGGCGTCCGTGCCCGCTTCGATGCTCGTCCCATAGGCGTCGTCTTCATAAAAGCTCCGGAAGCGTCCGTTCGCCGACTGCGTGGTGTAGGTGATGTCGTCGTACGCATAGAGCACGTTCGAGAACGTGTTGTAATAGAACTTGGTGCGCAGATAGGACGCGTCGCCGATGGCGGTGTTGCTGTGCACGGTGGCGCTCTGGAGATTCCACCACGGCCAGCGCCAGAAGCTGTTCGGCGGCACTTGCGGATTGTTGTAGACGTTGAGCAGGCCGCCCTTTTCGCCTTCCTGGCGGGTGTAGTTGAACGAATACTCGTCGGTGTCGTTCGGCATGAAGCCGGCCTTGAAGTTGGCGCGCCAATCGCTGCTGTCGGAATTGACGCGGCGCTGTCCCGGTTGCAGAGATGTCGCCGTCGGCGTGTACTTATCCGACAGCGTGAAATAATTGCGGTCGGAAAGACTGGCGCTGGCTTGCAGGTAGTAGTTCTCTTGACGCGTGCCCAGAAGCGCGAAGCCGTTCCAGCCTTCATAAGGACCGTCGCCGAACGTCAGGCCGGCGCGGACTTCGCCCTCGAATTCGCGCGTCGGCTTGCGGCTGACGAGATTTATGAGGCCGCCCATGGCGCCCGGACCGTCGATCACCGACGCATAACCCTTCTGAATCTGCACCTCGGCGACATCGCCGGTGAGAAAGCGGGCGAAGTCGATGCGGTTGTCGGCGGGCAGGTAGATGCGCACGCCGTCGACCATCAGCGGCACCTGCCAACGCCCAAAACCGCGCACGAAGACATCGCTTTCGGTGCGGCGGCTGTTGGAATCGAACTGGGCATTCACGCCCGGGGCGATGTTCACCGCCTGGTCCAGGCTGTTCTTCTCGAACGTCCACATCTGCTCGCGCGTGACGGTCGTCCCGCCCACGGTGGCCGCGCCGTCCTTCTTGGAGCGGATGACGATGATCTCACCCAGGCCAAAGACGTCGTCGCGATTGATGGACGTTTCCTGCGCGCGGACGGATAGAGCGGGCAAGGCAGACAGGACGGCGGCGGAGGACAGCAGCCAGAAGCGTAAGCGGCTCATGTAAGTATTTCCCGGTTTTGTTTTATTTGGAAACCAATGCGAGAGCGCGGGCCTGACGTTCGTCGAGCGCGTCGGCCCACGCCTTCATTTGCGCCGTCGGTGCGGCGTCGGCCTTCGCGGGCCTGAAGCTCATGATGACTTTGGCGGCGACGGCGTCGTTGTCCGGCACCGGCACCCAGCCCGCGAGGGCGCGGGCTTCTTTTGTCGCGGGGCTGACGCCCTTGGCCTCGGCGGCTTGAATGGCGCGCCACAGGGTGCGGAGTTTGTCCTGGCGCGCGGTGATCGCGACGTTGAACAGCGTGGAAATCAGCGGTCCGCGCGCCGGGCCCATCGATAAATCGTAAGCGTAGGTGGCGCCCGGCGATACCGCGAACGGATTCACGGTCTTGCCGTCAACATCGTCATAAGCATCGGGGCGGATCGGATAGCGGTTGATCTCGCGCCGGAACAAAAGCTTTTGGCCGGCGGACGACAGGACGTAGTCCGTGAAGACTTTCGCGGCCGTCGGGTGCGGCGCGCTCGCGACGATGGCGACATAGGCCGGCAGGAAG
This sequence comes from Rhodospirillaceae bacterium, assembly GCA_020852595.1. Taxonomy (GTDB): domain Bacteria; phylum Pseudomonadota; class Alphaproteobacteria; order Rhodospirillales; family Rhodospirillaceae; genus SHVO01. Next base: position 12,395 of record JADZAK010000075.1, on the reverse strand, counting down.
GCGGTGCGCGCGGGATAGATCAGCGTCAGCGGCTGGCCTTCGGCGATGGCGTTGCGCGGCATGAAATCGATGGTGAGGGCGGCCGCGGCCTTGCCGTCGATCACGGGCCCGAGGATCTGGCCGCCGCGCTGCGCGAGGCTTGCGTTCGCCGCCATCTCCGACAGCATCGCCCAGCCCGCCGACCAGCCTTTGTCCTGAAGGATCACGTCATACAGGCTCGGCGCGAAACCGACCTCGGAAGGCACCGGCATGACGACCAGGCCATCGAAGGCCGGTTTCGCCAGATCGTCCCACCGCGACGGCATCGGGATATGTTTATCCGCCAGCGGCTTTTCGTTGATGGCGAGGCCGTAGCCGGCCACCTCAAAAGCCTCGTACCGCCTTGCCGCGTCCGAAATGGGCTGCACACCGATTTTACCCGGCACCTCGGCTCGGTTCACCGCCAGGGGCAGGAAGACGCCCTCGTCCGCGAGGGTCGGAAAATTGAAGGCCGCGGGCGACCAATAGACGTCGATCCCGCCGCGCCCTTCCGCGCGCAAGGTCGCCATTGCATCGCGCCCCTGTTGCCACACAATGCGCAGGTCGATGCCGGGATGCGCGCGCTCGAAGGCCTCTTCGTAGCGCGTGGTCATTTCTTCAGGATAGGACGTCAGGACAACGACCTCGCTGTCCGCCGCCTGCGCCGTGCCGGCGGGAAGGCCCGCAAAAAACAGAGCACTCGCCAGGGCAAGAGCGTGAACGCGGTTCATCGGATTCCCCATCGATATTCCCATGCGGATATATCGATGGCTCTACTTACTATTTGGTTGAGATTCAACAGAAGGCTGCGCGCGGGGGCACAATCACCGCGTTCACGAAATATTCTTTCGAATATATCGAGGCGGCGCACTCCCGCGCCGCGTCCTCGGGCTTGACCCGGGATCCAGAATTTTTGGCTCATGGTATGCGGCAAGCGCCGTTTTTGCCGTATCGGCTCGATTTCGAACCCTGGACACTCGTGCGTCAGGCGCGAGGGTGACACCTTCTTGTGCGGCGGCCCCGACGTGCGATAGCCGCCTCTTCATCCCCGCTTTAACGCAAGTTGGACCTGTTCTTGCCACAGTCCTTACGTTTCCCCTCGTATGACCACGACCAGAAGCCCAGCTGAAGACGCAAAAGCCATGCTGGGTCCCACGGGGGAGCTCCGCCGTGTCGCCGCCTTGGCTTTTGTGTATCCGCGCCATGCGGGCTGGATCGTGCGCAGGCCCTCGGCCGATGGCGCCGACGACTGCATCACCGGATTCGCCGGCTCCAAGGCCTTTCCCCGCGCCGTGGAATACGCTTCCGAGAAGTATTCAGGCGTGCTTGTGCTGGAGCGTGAACCGTAGCCAAACACCGGCGAGGCCGACTCGCGCGATACATCCTTTCGATTTTTTTTGTGGCTTAACCTGGGAGTCCTCCGAAAAACTCAGAGGCCAGCCCCGGGCCGATATAACGGAACTTCGCGAGCTGGCGCGCCAGCGACACGGGCTTGCGCAGCGACTCCTTGCGTAAGGAATAACGCACCATCGAACTCGATCCGCTGGCGGTATCGCTGTGGCCCATGCGGTAGATCGCGCCGGGGAACGGCAGCGGCGCCAGCGGCGTGCCCTGCATCTCAAGATCGCGTTTGATGAATTTATGGCTGCCCAGCGTGCGGGCGATATAAGCCGTGCTCGCGGCCTCATCTTCGGTCGGCAAATTCAGAAGGTCCGCCCGGACGATGTGCGACGTGCCGCACAGCTCGAAGAACGCGTCTGGATATGAGAATAAAAGCCGCCGGCCTGAGAACATATAACCGGCGTTCACATACCATCCGTTTGCGCCCGGGTGTCCGGCCACGAAGCCGGCGAGACGGCGGCTCACCACGTCGTCGTAGTCCACCACCATCGCATGGCCGCGCAGCATGCCCACGGCGCGCGCATGAAGAAGCCCGGCGAGCAGGCGTTTGCCCTTATCGCGGCGGATGGCGTCCCAGAGCGCTTCCTGGCCCGCGCTGGCGTCGAGTGTGTTGGGCGGGACGCCGACCCGCACCACATCGCAGTTCGTGAGATCGCTCGGAAGGTCGGCGCCGTGATTGGCGACGATCACCGCGTTCCATGCGCCGCTTGTTTGCGCGCGCAACGATCTCAAGGTGACGGCCATGCGCGTTCGAATGGCCGGCCAGTTGGATGCGGTGGCCTGGTGGCGTACGGGAATGACGAACGTCAGCATGGGCCGTTCAGTGTTTGTATTTCTTCTGACGTTCGGCGTCCGCGCACATCAGCTCGTCGATGGGCAGTTTTTCAAGAACGGACGGCGGGGGTTTGGCGAGGCCTTCTTTTTCCATCGCCTGGGCCCAGCGCATGAGGGCGTCGGGCATCTTGCGCGAGAGCCAGGCGGGACCGACATGCTCGACCCACAGTTCGATCTCGCGCGGCGTGACTTCGACCTTCGCGCACATGCCTTCGGCGATTTCCACAAGCGTGCGGGCCACCGTCGCGTCGATCATCGCCGACGGCTCGGTCCAAAATCCCTTGCGGTAGCTGTCGGTGTAGAAACCGAGCTGTTTCAGCATGTCGAGGACTTCAACCGTCTCGCCGGCCGTGTCGGTGGCGTCCTTGAACTCCGACAGATGACGTGCGCCCTTCTGCACGAGTTCGGAGAGGATCCACGCGGTGTTCTTCGGATGGTGCGCGCGGTAATCCTTCCATGCGCCGATCAACTCGCTCTTGGACCGCGAAAGGCACATGGCGCGCAGGGTGGAAACTTTCTCGCTCTCTTCCACGGACAAGGCGGCCATGGAAGCGGCCGACGGATAGCGCTTCGCGTCGAGCAGGATCTTCGCATCGGCGGCCAGACGTTTCGCATTGCGGATGGCCGCGTTGATGCCTTCGGCGACCTCGTTGGCCGAGAGGTTCCCGCGAAAAGGCGATAACGGCGGCGTGGAACTCGGGAACGGCATGGGGCTCTCGCGTGACTAGCTGTGCACTCAAAGCCCCCTCACGAATGATAAGAGGCTGTGATGCAACGATGCAAGCCGTGGAGTGTTCCCGTGGCGTCTCGGGGGCCCTTCACGTAAGGGCCTGACCGAGAACAAATTTAGGCGGAAATGACCGCGCCGTTGCGCGGGTCCGACGGAAGGGCCAGATCGACGAAGATGTCGGTGACCTGGTCCGGCGTCGGCAGGCTCATCGGATCCTCGCCCGGATAGGCCTGGGCCCGCATCTTGGTGCGCACACGGCCCGGATCCACGATATTTGCCTTCACATTGGTATGGGCGACCTCGGCGGCGTAGATCTTCACCATCTGCTCGAGGGCCGCCTTCGAGGCCGCGTAAGGGCCCCAATACATCTGGGCCTTCCGCGCAACCCCGGACGTCACAAAAATCGCGCGTCCCGCGTCCGACAGGCGCAGCAATGAATCCATTGCGCGAATCAAACGCCAGTTCGCGTGAACATTGAGATTGAACACCTCGTTCCACATCTTCGGCGTGTAGTGGCCCATGGGCGAGAGCTGACCCAGCATCGCGGCGTTGCCCACCAGGATGTCGAGCTTGCCGAAGCGCTGGAACAGGGCCGCGCCGGTCTGGTCGATCTTGTCGAAGTCGGTGAGGCTCTCGTTCACGAGCACGGCGGGCAGGCCGCCGCCTTTGCGGATCTCGTCGTCGAGTTCTTCCAAAGCGCCGGTGGTGCGCGCGAAGGCGATGACTTGGGCGCCTTCCTGGGCGTAGCGCAGGGCAATGGCGCGGCCGATGCCGCGCGAAGCGCCCGTGACGAGCGCAATACGGCCCGCGAGCTTCCCGGTTTGTGTCACGTCTTAGACTCTTTCGGTGAGCAGCGAGAGCTGCTTGGGTTGGGTGCCGGCGTTGCGGTCCGTCAGCGGCAGCGGATAGTCGCCGGTGAAGCAGGCATCGCAGAACTGGGGATGGCCCATGTCGCGCTTGGCTTCGCCGAGGGCCTTGTACAGGCCGTCGATGGAGATGAACGCGAGGCTGTCCACCCCCAGCAGCTTCGCCATCGCCGGAACGTCGTACTGATGGGCGAGCAGCTTGTCGTAGTCCGGCGTATCGATGCCGAAGAAACACGGATGCGCGGTGGGCGGGCTGGAGATGCGCATATGCACTTCCGTCGCGCCGGCCTGGCGGACCATCTCGACGATTTTCTTGGACGTGGTGCCACGCACTATCGAATCGTCTACGAGGACCACGCGCTTGCCTTCGAGCACGTCGCGGTTCGGATTGTGTTTGCGCTTCACACCGAGGTTGCGGGTCTTGTCCGTCGGCTGAATGAAGGTGCGGCCAACGTAGTGATTGCGGATGATGCCGTATTCGAACGGCACGCGCGCGGCCGCCGCGTAACCCAGCGCCGCCGGCACGCCGGAGTCCGGCACCGGCACGACCACATCGCAGTCGACGGCGCTTTCGGCGGCGAGCTGCGCGCCGATCTTCTTGCGCACGTCGTACACGCTGTGGCCTTCGGCGACGGAGTCGGGGCGGGCGAAGTAGATGTACTCGAAGATGCAGAAACGGGGGTGTTGCTTCGGGAACGGCTTCAGGCTGCGTACGCCTTCGTGGGTGATGATCACCACTTCGCCGGCGTCCACGTCGCGCACGTATTCGGCGCCGATGATGTCGAGCGCGCAGGTTTCCGACGCGAGCACATGGGAGTTTCCGGACTTGCCGAGCACCAGCGGGCGCACGCCCAGGGGATCGCGGGCGCCGATCAGCGCGCCGTTCATCAGGCCGACGAAGGAGTAGGCGCCTTCGATCTGACGCAAGGCGTCGATCAAACGGTCCTCGAAGGTGGTCTCTTCGCTGATGGCCATCAGGTGGATGACGACTTCGGTGTCCGAGGTCGATTGGAACAGGCAGCCGCGGCGCTTCAGTTCGTTGCGCAAGGTGAGCGCGTTGGTGAGGTTGCCGTTGTGCGCGATCGAGAAGCCACCGGTGTCGAGTTCGGCGAACAAGGGCTGCACGTTGCGAAGGATGGTCTCGCCGGTGGTGGCGTAGCGCGTATGGCCGATGGCCATGTTGCCCTTGAGGCGGTCCATGACGGCTTCCGAGGCGAAGTTCTCGGACACATGCCCCATGCCGCGGTGGCTGTGGAACTGGACGCCGTCGAAACTGACGATGCCGGCCGCTTCCTGGCCGCGGTGTTGCAGGGCGTGCAGGCCGAGCGACGTGTGGGCGGCGGCTTCGGCGTCGCCGATGATGCCGAACACGCCGCATTCTTCGCCGAGATGATCGTCATCGACGCGGTCGTTGCCGACAAAGGGATGGGTGCTGAGCCGGTCACTCATGGGGTGCGGTCGTCTCCGGGCTCAGGGTGCTATTCATGAGCCGTTCTATATCCCGGCGTTCTTGATTTTGGTACCCGGCTTCCGTGGTTTTTTCTTTGGACTCGGAAGCATTTGCCGCCGGCGCCGGCCGGTTGAGGCGTTCGAGCGTCTTGGCGGTATGTATGGCGTCTTCGGCCTTAATCAAGGCGGCCGGCTTGGGGGCCAGAACCGGGGGCATCAGGGAACGCGGAAGCGCCGAAACCAGGCCTTCGGCGGCCATTTCAATCACGGGCAGGGTCTTGGCGGTCTCGATCCAGCGCGGACGCTCACGCTCGGTCAGCCAGTCGGTGATCACGAGGCCGACTGCCAGGATCACCACTGCTCTTGCTATGCCGAACACAAAACCCAGTGAACGGTCGAGGTTGCCGAGCGCGCTCTTCTGGATCGCGCGGGCCACCGCGTGGGTGACGATGGACAGGATCAGCAGCACCAGGATGAAGATCCCGACGGCGGCGGCCGCATCGGCGGCCCAATTGATGGGGATCAGGCCGCGCGCGTGGGGCTGCACGAAGGGGAAGCCGTAGACGACCGCCGCCACCGCGCCGATCCAGGCGGCGATGGACAGCACCTCGTGAACAAAACCCCGAATGAAGGCAATGAGCGCGGAGATGAGAAGGATGGCGCCTACGGCAAGATCGAGGCCGTTCACAGGCAAGCCTTGCATCAGTCCCCCGCCGCTTTGCGAGGAGGCGTGCGGGAAACGGAAGCGTCGGTAAACTGGCTCACCACGTCCTGTACGTGACCCATGCTTTTAACTGAAAGCCCCGTTTTGGTGTCGTCCGGCTTACCCTGGTCCGACTTGCGGGCCGAGCGCGGGATCCAGGCTTGTTTAAAGCCCAGTTTCGCGGCTTCTTTGAGGCGCACGTCGCGCTGCGCCACGGCCCGAACCTCGCCAGAAAGTCCGATCTCGCCGAAGACCACCGCATCCGCGGGAACCGGGTCGCCCGAGAGGGCTGAAACCAGGGCCGCCGCAACCGCGAGGTCCGCCGCCGGTTCCTGAATCCTGAGGCCGCCGGCGACGTTCAGATAAAGGTCATGCCCCGTGAAGGCAAGGCCGCACCGGGCCTCCAGAACCGCCAGAACCATGTTCAGGCGGGCCATGTCCCAGCCCACGGCCGCCCGGCGTGGGGTGCCCAACGCCGAAGGGGCTACAAGGGCTTGAATTTCCACAAGAACGGGGCGCGTACCCTCTAAACCTGCGAATACGGCGCTGCCGCTCACATTGCCTCGGCGCTCGGCCAGGAACAGGGCGGAGGGATTGAGCACCTCGGCCAGGCCCGCATCGGTCATCTCGAACACGCCGATCTCGTCCGTGGGCCCGAAACGGTTCTTCACCGCCCTGAGGATTCGGAACTGATGGCCGCGGTCGCCTTCGAAGTAGAGGGTCGTATCGACCATATGTTCCAGGACGCGCGGACCGGCCAGCGTGCCTTCCTTGGTCACATGGCCCACCAGGAACAAGGTGAAACCTCTGCGTTTCGCGACGCGGATGAGTTCATGGGCGCAGGTACGGACTTGGGTCACCGTGCCCGGCGCGGACTCAACATTGTCCGCGTACATGGTCTGGATGGAATCGATCACCACCACGTCCGGCGGTGTTCCGGCCTCCAGGCTCGCGATGATGTCGCGCACGTTGGTCGCCGCCGCGAGTTGCACGTTCGCCTTGCTGAGGCCGAGGCGTTCGGCGCGAAGCCGCACCTGGTCCACGGCTTCTTCGCCGGTGATGTAGGCCACCACGCACTTCGCGGCGAGCACGCCGGAGGCTTGCAGAAGCAGCGTCGATTTTCCGATGCCGGGATCGCCGCCCACGAGAATGGCGGAGCCGGGAACCAGGCCGCCGCCGCAGACACGGTCCAGTTCCCCGATGCCGGTGATCCGGCGCGGCGGCGGAACGCCCTGGGTTTTGAGATCGACGAACGCGATCTTGCGTCCGGCTTTGCCGCCGAGCCCCTTCGGCGCGCTCTCGCGCGGGGCTTCCTCGACGATGGTGTTCCATTCGTTGCAGGCATCGCACTTGCCGGCCCATTTGGTATAGGTCGCCCCGCAGTTCTGGCAGACGAAAGACGCCGTCGATTTAGCCATAGACCCTCACCGCCTCGCTTCGCTCGGCACCCTCTCCCGCTTGCGGGAGAGGGCTGGGGTGAGGGGCTTTGCCCCGCTCATCTTCTCACCTGCATCTTGATCGGTCCGTCGGCGCGGCCGTGCACGAACTGATCGACATATTCGTTGCCGCTGGCGTCCACGATCTTCGCGTCGCCGACCCAGATCAGCTTGCCCTGGTGGAGCATCGTGATGCGGTCGCCGATCTTCTTGGCGGAATGCATGTCGTGCGTAATCGAAAGCGCGGTGATGCCTTGCTTGCGCACCGTTGACACGATCAGGTCGTTGATGACGTCGCCCATGATCGGATCGAGACCCGTGGTCGGTTCATCGAAGAACACGATCTCCGGCGAACTTGCGATGGCGCGCGCCAAACCCACGCGCTTTTGCATGCCGCCCGAAAGCTCGACGGGAAGCAACTCGGCCACGTCGGCGGACAGGCCCACTTTCGCGAGCGTTTCGATGGCTTTCTCTTTCGCCACCTTGCGCGGCATGTGCTCGGCCTGGATCAGGCCGAAGGCCACGTTTTCCCAGACGGGCAAGCTGTCGAACAGCGCTCCGCCCTGGAACAGCATGCCGAATTTCCGGTTCACCGCTTCGCGGTCGGCGGGGCGCCGGTGCGTGACGTCCTGGCCGTCGACTTCTATGACGCCGGAGTCCGCAAGCAGGATTCCGAGGATGCATTTCAGCAGCACCGACTTGCCGGTGCCCGAGCCGCCGATGACCACGACGGACTCGCCCTTGGCGATGTCCAAGGTCACGCCGTCGAGAACCTTCTTCTCGCCGAAGCTTTTTTTGACGTCCTTGAGGCGGATCTTCGGCGCGGTCATATCAGGTCCCGAAGAAGAGTTCGGTGATGACGTAGTTGAACGTCAGGATCAGGATCGAGGACGAAACCACGGCGTTGGTGGTCGCGGTGCCCACGCCTTGCGCGCCGCCCTTCGAGTGATAGCCCGAGTAGCATCCCATCAAGGCAATGATGAAGCCGAACGCCGCCGCCTTCACAAGGCCCGAGATCACATCGAGCGGCTCGAGGAATTCCACGGTGTTGCTGAGATAGATGCCGGCGTTGAAGTCGAGCTTATACACCGCGACCATGTAGCCGCCGAACACGCCGATGATATCGGCAACGAGCACGAGGGCCGGAAGGGTCAAGAGGCCGGCGATCAGGCGCGGGGCCACGAGATACTTGAAGGGATTGGTCGAGAGCGTGGTCAGAGCGTCGATCTGTTCGGTCACGCGCATGGTGCCGATCTCGGCGGCCATGGAAGCGCCGATGCGTCCCGCCACCATGAGGCCGGCGAGCACGGGGCCCAGTTCGCGGGTCAGCGAGATCACGACGACGTTTGCAATCGCGCTTTCGGCCGAGAAGCGCGCGAAGCCGGTGTAGCTCTGCAGCGCAAGCACCATGCCGGAGAAGATCGCCGTCAGGCCCACGACGGGCAGGGAGTAGTAGCCGATGTCGACCATCTGCTTGCCGATGAGGCGCGGATAGAAGGGCGGGCGCACGCAATGTGAGACGGCGGTCGCGGTGAAGATCGTCAACCGGCCGAGATGGCCGAAGAAGGCGAGGACAACGGCGCCGATGGTCGCGAGAAAGTTCATTTCACATACTGCCGCGCATAACGCGCGCCGAGGCTGGTCAGGATTTCGTAGGAGATCGTGCCGGCTTCCGCGGCGATCTCGTCCACCGAAACACGGCCGCCGATGAGTTCAATGGTCGCATCGGGCCCAAGGCTTGAATCGGGCACCGCCGAAACGTCGAAGATAGTCAGATCCATGGAAACACGGCCCGCCACAGGCACCTTGATATCGTCGATATACCCATGCCCGCGCGGAGAGAACGAACGCAACAGACCGTCGGCATAACCTATTGAAACTGTTGCTAATTTCGCCCCGTCTTGGGCCGTGTAGGTGGCACCATATCCAACGGGTGCGGCAGCGTCAACGCGTCGGACCTGCACGATTTTGCCCTTAAGGCGCACCACCGGGATCATCGGGTTTGGCTTGCCGGACAAGGGATTGGCGCCGTACAGCGCCACGCCCGGGCGGGCGACGTGGAAGTGGTACGCCGGGCCCAGGAAAATGCCCGAAGAGTTCGTGAAGCTGCCCTTCGCATCCGGGAACTTGCCCCGGAAGGTTTCCAGGGCCGAGGCGAACTTGCGCCGCTGCGCATCGTTCATGGGCGTGTTGTCCTCGGCGCAGGCGAGGTGGCTCATCAGCGCGAGCGGATGAAGCCCGACGAAGCCGTCCGCATCGCCCATCAGCCGCTCGAATTCGCGGGCCGTGAGGCCCAGGCGGTTCATGCCGGTGTCGATATGCACCAGGCTTTCCATCAGCACATCGTTGGTCCGCGCGAAGCCGCGCCAGCGTTCGATCTGCGCGGGCGAGTTCAGGACCGGCACAAGCCCGAAGGCGGCGAAGTCGCGCTCGGTGCCCTTGTTGGGCCCATGCATCACAACAATTCGTGGGGCATCGCCGATAGCGGCGCGCAACGTGATGCCCTCGTCCACATGAGCCACGAAGAAGGTTTTGCAGCCGGCGTCCCTGAGGGCCTTGCCGACGGACTCCACGCCGGTCCCGTAAGCGTCCGCTTTCACCACGGCGCCCATTTCGCAGTTCGGTCCGACCTGACGTTTGAGCAAACGCCAGTTCTCGGCGATGGCCGCGAGGTCCACGGTCAGGAACGCGCCGGCGCGGTCGCCCTGGGACGAAACGGCGGAGGAAACGGGTGTGGAACGCATGCCCGCGTGTATGGCTGGAACCACCCCTTTCGGCAAGGGGTGGGGCCTAATCCTCGATCGGCGGGGGCAGGTGGCTCTGGTCGATCAGATCGCTGAAATGCGTGTAATTCGGATCGAAATAGAGCCGCACGGTGCCGATCGGGCCGTGACGCTGCTTGGCCACGATGGCTTCGGCCACATTGTGGGCCTGCTCGCAGCGCTGCTGCCAGTTGGTATGGCGTTCGGCGAACTTGTCGCTGCTTTCTTCCGGGCGCTGCGAAGGCTCGGCGCGCTCGAGGTAGTACTGCTCGCGGTACACGAACATCACGGCGTCGGCGTCCTGTTCGATGGAGCCCGATTCACGAAGGTCGGCCAACTGCGGGCGTTTGTCTTCGCGCTGTTCGACGGCGCGCGACAGCTGCGAGAGCGCCATGACCGGCACGTTCAGTTCCTTCGCCAGCGCCTTGAGGCCGCGGGTGATGGCCGAGACTTCCTGCACGCGGTTCTCGGACTTCTCGCTGCGGCTCGCGCCGATGAGTTGCAGGTAGTCGATGACGATGAGGCCCAAACCGGGCGAGCCGTCGGCGGTCTTGTTCTGGCGCGCGAGGCGGCGGCAGCGGGTGCGGATGGTCGAGACCGTCACGGCCGGCGTGTCGTCGATATAGAGCGGCGTTTCGGCCACGTCCTGGCTGGCCACCACGAGGCGGCTGAAGTCGTCGTTGGACAGGCCGCCGGTACGGATCAGGTGGCTGCTGATCTTCGAGCGCTCGGCCAGGATACGCGTGGCCAATTGTTCTGAAGACATTTCGAGCGAGAAGAAGGCCACATGCTTGCCGCGGTCTTCGGCGCGGTCGGTGGTGCGATAGTAATGCGCGGCGTTGAAGGCGATGGTGGTCGCGAGCGCGGTTTTGCCCATCGACGGCCGGCCGGCCAGGATGATCAAGTCGGAAGGGTGCAAACCGCCGAGTTTCTTGTCGAGGTCGAGAAGGCCGGTGGTGACGCCGGCCAGCGCGCCTTCACGGCGGTGCGCGGCTTCAGCGAGGTTGATGGCGGTGACGAGGGCATTGCCGAAGCTCTGGAAGCCGCCTTCGAGCGTGCCTTCCGAAGCCAGGTTGAACAGCACCTGTTCCGAGGCTTCGATCTGCTGGACGGCCGTTTCGTCGGGCGTCGCGTCGAAGGCCTTGTTGACGATTTCTTCGCCGAGCTCGATCAGCTCGCGGCGCAGGTACAGGTCGTAGATCAGCTTGCCGTATTCGGTCGAGTTGATGACCGTCACGGCGCCGGCGGCGAGGCTGGCGATGTACTTCATGCCGCCCGCGCTGACCACGAGGTCGTCGCGTTCCAGGTAGGTCTTCAGCGTGACCGGATTGGCCTGATGGCCCTGTTCGATCAGCTTGCCGCAGGATTCGAAGATGCGCCCGTTCACCGGATCGGCGAAATGAAGCGCGCGCAGGAATTCGTGCACGCGCTCGTAGGCGCGATTGTTCATCAGGATGGCGCCCAACAGCGCGCGCTCCGCCTCATAGTTATGCGGCGGTGTACGGAGAACCTGGCCGGCGGCGTCCGCCGGTTCTGTGACGCGAAGTGGAGTTGCCATTTGTAAGAAGAGTATCCCCTAGGAGTCTCGTCTTAGAGACTTAGGTCTGTAAGGACAATCTACCACGGTCTGTGGATAACGTGGATATCGGGGGCACCCCGATCTCACGGACAGGTTGCGCAACATATGAACATCCCTTGGCCATGGTTTCGCCCGGGCCCCGAAAAAGTTCCGCCGCCTTTGCGCGTTATTTCTTGAGGCACGGAGAAAAGAGATGGACCGCAAAGCTCGCACCTTCGCCCAACTGCTGGTCGCCGCGTTAATCATTATGACCGGCACGGGGTTCTATGCGTTTTCGCTCCGGGACCGGCTTGATGACACGGTGGAGTCCTTTGGCGCGCTCGAGCAGGACCGCAATCAGTGGAAGTCGAAAGCCGAGACCGCCGAAGGTCTGATCGACGGCGCGTCGGCCTCGCTCGATCAATGCAGCGCGCAAGTCGATGAATTGAAGTCTCGGCTCGCGGTCGGGATCCCATCACCCAACGATCCGCGCTCATAGATGCCGCGCGGCGCTGCGCGCCCTACCTTTATGCAGCTGCGCGCCCTACGTTTGTGTAACGGGGCGCAGCGGAACGCCGGTGTTTCTTGGTCATTTGCGTAACCGCGCGTATAGTTGGAGCGCACGGCGCGTTGCCGTG
>JADZAK010000074.1 GCA_020852595.1 Rhodospirillaceae bacterium | reverse complement strand
GCGCAACACCGATCCGAATGCGACAATGCTCGGCGAAGCACAATGGCAATGGCTTGAGCGCGAACTGGCGAAACCCGCTGACATCCGCATCTTTGCCTCGAGCCTGCAAGTCATCGCCGACTTCCCGGGTTGGGAAGCCTGGATCAACTATGCGCGCGATCACCAGCGTCTGATCGACACCATCCGCCGGACCCGCGCGAGCGGCCTGATCTGCCTCAGTGGCGATACGCACTACGGCGAGATCTCAAAACTCGGCATCAACACCCCCTTCCCGATCTGGGATGTGACCTCCAGTGGACTCACGGAAGTATGGCCGGTGCGGCCGCCGAATGCGAACCGCGTCGGCGCGTCCGTACGCGAGGTCAACTTCGGCATGATCGATATCGCCTGGAACGGCGCGGCGACCACACTGCGGCTTCAGGTCTGTGATGTGAAGGGAACGCCGCGCCTGTCGCAGACGGTGCGGCTTCAGGACCTTCAGTTCGACACGCCGGCGGCCTCGGCCAATAACGCCTGGTACTCTTTGCCGAGGCCGGCGTAACGCGCCACGGCGTCGGCGAAGCTTTTCAACTCTTCCGGTTTCACATCGCGCACGAAGCGCGCGGGCGAACCGGCCCACATCTGCTTTTGAAGCACGCGCTTGTTCGGTGCGACCAGCGCGCCCGCGGCGACCATGGCTTCTTTTTCCACGACAACGCCGTCCATCACGGTCGCCCGCATTCCGATAAAGGACTTATCTTCAAGCGTGCAGCCGTGGATCGTCGCCATATGGCCGATCAGCACATCGGCGCCGATGATGGTCGGGTGGGTCTTGTACGAGACATGGACGACCGTGCCGTCCTGGATATTCGTGCGGTCGCCGACGCGGATATGATTCACGTCGCCGCGCAGCACGCAGTTGAACCAGATCGTGACGCCGGAGCCGATCTCGACATCGCCGATGATCACGGCGTTCGGCGCGATGAACGCGTCGCTTGCGATTTTGGGGCTGACGCCCCGCCAGGGCAGGATGATCGGGCCGGACATGCCCTAAAACTACGCGAGGCCCGCGGTCTCCGGCAAGCCGAGCATGATGTTCATGTTCTGCACCGCCGCGCCCGAGGCGCCCTTCCCGAGGTTGTCGAGCAGCGCCACCAGACGCGCCTGGCGGCCGCCCTCGGCGCCGAAGACATAGAGCTTCAGGCGGTTGGTGTTGTTGACCATTTCAGGATCGAGGGTTTTGAGCGCGCGCACCTTCTCAAGCGGCACGACCTCGACGAAATGCTCGCCTTCGTAGGCGTGCGTCAGCACCTGATGCACGTCGTTCACGCCCGGCTCGCCCGGCAGCAACGAGAGGTGCAGCGGCACTTCGACGATCATGCCCTGTTTGTAGCGCCCCACGGCCGGCGTGAAGATCGGCCGCTCGCGCAGGCCCGCGTGCTTCTGGATTTCCGGCACATGTTTGTGCTGAAGCTCCAGCGCGTAGATCCGGTAGGCCGCCTTTGTGTAGGTGGCGGCCGCGGTGTCCTCGAACTCGGCGATCATCGACTTGCCGCCGCCCGAATAGCCGCTGACGGCGTTGACGCTCACCGGGTAGTTGGCCGGCAGCAGGCCGCTCTGCACCAATGGACGCAGAAGTGCGTTGGCGCCGGTGGGATAGCAACCGGGGTTGGAGACGCGCTTAGCCGACGCGATGCAGCCGCGGTGACCTTTGTGCATTTCCGGGAAACCGTAGATCCAGCCGTCCGCCACGCGAAACGCCGTCGACGCGTCGATCACCTTGGTCTTGTCGTTGGTGATGAAGCTCACCGCGTCCTTGGCGGCGTCGTCCGGCAGGCACAGCATGACCATGTCGGCGGCGTTCAAAAGCTCAGCGCGCGCGGCCGGATCCTTGCGCCGCTCCGGCGCGATGGAAAGCAGCTCGATATCGTTCCGCCCCTCGAGACGCTGGCGCAGCTCGAGCCCCGTCGTCCCCGCCTCGCCGTCGATGAAAACCTTCGGTGCCATGTCCCGCCGCCTCAAAAAGAAAACCGGGTCCTACATATTATTGTAGGACCCGGCTCACAACTGGATTCGCGGCTTTGCTTTAGTTCGGCCGCATCAGGCACTTCGCGGTCATGTTCATCACCAGGCCCGCGCCGTTGTTGTAAACGATGTGCTGGCCGTAGCCGTAGAAGTCGTTTTCGATGACCAGGTTGTAGTGATCGTGCTCGAAGTAGGGCGTGTAGTGCAGCACCCGCTCGATATCCGCCGCGCCGAAGGTCGCCGCCGCGTTCGGGGCGATGGCCGGCACGACAATCCCGCCCAGCCGGTCGCCCTTGCGCGCGTCATAGACCCCGATCACGGCATCCGAGGCCCTGTCGGCCAGATTGTGGATCATGATCACGCTCGGGTACTGGGTGATATTGGTCGTATGGACATTGATCAGGTTGCTGACGTCGTCCGCGAGGCCGTTGCTGCAGCCCGAGGAGTTGGTCAGGGACAGGCCCGTCTGATTCCAGATGACCGTCTGCACGAAGCCCTGGAAGTCCGTCGAGATCGTGGCGGTGTAGTTGTCCTTGCCGCCCGGATCGATCTGCGGATTGGCCTGGCGCTCCATGTCCGCGACCATGAACTGCTTCGAGCTGTGCGGGGGCAGCGGCGGACTGGTCCATGTGCCGAGCAGCGATCCCGTGGTTCCATGCCGGAAGGTCACCGAGACGGTGCCCGTGACCAGGCCGGGGTTATAGAAGCGGAACAGCGAGCTCGCGAAACCGGTCGACGACGGGAACGTCAGCGGCACGCTCAGGGCCGGGCGGGCCATCGCCGGTGACGGCTTGCCGGGCGCCCAGGACTGCCAGGCGCTGATCAGGGTCTTGTTGTCGCCGCCGAACCAGACGCCGCCGGCGTAGTCGTCGCCGCCGTAGGAGACGATGCCCACGAATGCGCGGGCGCCGCCATCGAACGTCCAGATCGGTCCGCCGATGCTGCCCGTCGACACGTCCATCGCATATTCACGGATCTGAATCGAGCGCAGCAGCGTGCTCGAGCGGCTGGTTTCCGGGCCGGAGCTGAACCACATCGCCTGATTGAGGCCGCGCGCGCCCGTAATGGCCGTGGGGTAGCCGGCGTGATTGCCGACGGCCGCGGCCGTGCTGTCGTAGACAATCGGCATCAAGGTCGTGGCATGCGTCCAGGCGGTGAGGAAATAGTACACGGCGTAGTCGGCGCGCGCGTCATTGATCAGGATGGATTCGTCGCCCGAGATCTGCGTCCAGCGGCTGGTGGTTTCGACATAATCGGCGTTGCGCGCCGCAATGCGCTGCGTCACCGCGCCGAGCATATTCTCCTGCGTTTGGCCGGGTGCGAACGAGGTGCGCGCCGCGAAACCGCCTTTGCTGCGGTTGTGCGCGCATTGGCCGGCCGTCAGCACCGCGTAAGGGCTGATCAGCGTGCCGGTGCAGATCGACTGCGTGCCGTCGCGCCACGTCACAACCAGTTGGCCGATCGTATTCCACGGCGCTTCATCGACCGTCGTCACACGGGTACGTTCATCGATGCCCACGGAGGCCGGTTTTTCCCGGTCAATTTTGATCGCGGGCTCGGCTTGCGCCGCCGCCTTTTCCATCGGCGCCGTCCCGACGAGAGTTTGACCGAAGCCGCCGTCGAGGATTGCGTAGTCCTTGAAATCGGGCGCGTCGTTCAGAACATGTCCGGACGTTGCGGCACCGCCGAGATCGGCATGCGCGAAGTTCGGTGCGGCGCCGGCGTCAAGAGACGCCACGCGCTCGGAGGATTGCGCGGGCGCCGCGCCGACCTGCGCGGAGGCGGCGAGCAGAGCCTGGGCGTCGTCGCGGGATAACGGACGCGCCTGCGGAACAAGTTCACTGACGCAGCGGACAGCGCCGCCTTTCGAAAGCGAAACCCACTCGCGGTACGCGCCGGCGATCACCTGGCCGACATGGCGGCTGTCGAGACCGGCGCCGGCTTTTGCGCAGTCGTAGGTGGTGAAATCGAATGTTCGCGGGACGGCCCCGGCGCCGGGACCATCGGCCTGTTGAGCCTGGAGGGGAGAGGAAAGAAGCAGAAAACCCGTAATGATCGAAACAGCGGACGAACGGACCAACGCAATGTGAGCGGACATCGTAAAATCCCTAAAACACGCGCCAGGGTGACCCAGGCGCACGCTGTAAAAGGGACTGAAGGTTGAATTGTTCCGGGATTGAGCAAGCGGCGCAAAAAAGAAAGAGCCCGCGATGGCGGACGATTTCGAAAAGAGAACGTGAGAGACGATTTTCGCGTTTAGCGCTTCGAGAGCTGGCGTCTCCCGCATCAATGCGATGAGAGAGAGCCGTGATGATGTTGGACGTGATGATGTTGGACGTGATGATGTTGGAGAGGTACGAACCTGTTCTTCGGGCCGCGCGGCGAAGGCATGAGGTTGCGAGTGCGTACCATTGATCTGCGTTTGAGGCCCATTCGGGCTGCGTAACTTGCGTGTATCAGGTTGGAATTTTTAAGAACGGAAAAACCCGCAGTTGATTCTTCAGT
>JADZAK010000073.1 GCA_020852595.1 Rhodospirillaceae bacterium | reverse complement strand
TGCAGGCGCGGCCATGCCCATGGCGGCGGCAATGGCGATCGCAGCGGTCATATTCAGATGTCGCATGTGGTCCCTCCTCCTCGGTGAATTTGAGGGCGGTACTGTAGCGGATTTGGGGGGGTGGGGACGATGGTGCGGAATGTAACTTTAAAGGCGTTTGGGTCTGCGAAGCCCCTCACCCAGCCCTCCGCTTGCGGGAGAGGGAGGGCCCCATCGCGTTAGCAAGGGAGGGTGAGGGGCTTTTTATCCGTGGAGGACGAAGCCCATGAGGACGGGGAGCAGGATGAACGCCGCCAGCGTCGAGAGCACGACCATGGCGCCGACTTCTTCGTGTTTGCCGCCGTAGCGCAGGGCGAAGAGATAAGAGAACACGGCGGTGGGCATGGAGGATTGGATGAGCACCACGCCGCGCACGGGGCCCTCGAGGCCGAAGGCCGCCACCAATGCGAGCGCGACGGCAAAGCCGAGGCCGAGGCGCAGGAGAGACAGCACGAGGCTGCGTGTGAAGGTGACGATGCGAAGCCGCGCCAGCGAGGTGCCGAGGGACATGAGCATCAGGGGGATGACCATGTCGCCCAGGGTATCGGTGGTGTTCATGATCCACGCGGGCGGGGTGACGCCGGCGAAAAGCAGAGTCAGAGCGAGGACGATGCTCCAGAGGATCGGATTGCGCAGAAGGATCGTCGGGTGCATGTGGCCCGAGGCGACACCCTGCCCCACGGTGAACTGCACGATGGTCATGGCGCAGAAGAACGCGATGGCCAACGAGAGGCCGGTCTCGCCAAAAGCAAGAAGGCAGAGCGGCAAGCCCATGTTGCCGGAGTTGGGAAATACCAGCGCCGGCCAATAGGTGCGCAGATCCATGCGCGCGAGTTTGAGGCCGACGGCGGCAATGACGCCGACGCAGGCCAGCATGCTGAGACCGACCACCGCGATCTCGGCCAGCGCGCCCGGCTCCGGACGGCGGGTGAGCAAGGTCGAGAACAACAGGCATGGCGAGCCGACGTTCAGGATGATGTCGGTGATGGTGTTGTTGTCGAAGGGCATGCGCAGGCGCACCCAAGCAAAGCCGATGGCGGCCATGACCAGGACCGGTGCGATGATGGAGAAGATTTGTTGAAGCACGGGCTACGCTACGCGGAAGCAAATGAGAAGAAAGGCTTATCACATCGCCGCCGGCGATTGACAGGGGAGCGCCCGCCCCTCACCCTCAAAGCATGGTACTTCACGGGACCTGCGTGAGCATTGGACGGACCGGCGTGTTGATCAGGGGCGCATCAGGGGCGGGAAAGTCGGACCTGGCGCTGCGCCTGATCGACCGGGGCGCCGTATTGGTCGCCGACGATTATTGCGACGTGGCCGTGGAGAACGGCGCGGTGGTGCTGTCGGCGCCAACGACCATCGCGGGACGGATGGAAGTGCGCGGGCTGGGGATTGTTCCCGTCAAACATCAATCTTCCGCGCGGCTGGGGCTGATCGTCGATCTCGCGCGCGGGGACACCATTGAACGCCTGCCGGAAAAGACGACTGAAGACCTGAACGGCGTCGCGGTGCGTTGGATGAGTATCGATCCCACACATGCGTCCGCCGACGCCAAAGTGCGCATGGCGGTCGCGCAGTTGGAACATTCATGAACGATGTGAAGAAGCCCCGTGGCCCGTTGAAGGTCGTGATCGTCACCGGCATGTCGGGCGCGGGGAAAAGCCTGGCGTTGCGCGCGCTGGAAGACGCGGGCTTCGAGACCGTGGACAACCTGCCGCTGGCGCTGCTGAACTCCTTCGCCGCCGGGCACGATCATGGACCGGTGGCCATCGGGGTCGATGTGCGCACGCGCGACTTCGACGGACCGGGGCTGATGTCGCGCATCTCGGCCCTGCGGCGCGACGAGGCGCTGTCCATCGATCTCGTGTTCCTGGACAGCGACACGGAGATCCTGCAGCAGCGCTACACGGAATCGCGGCGCCCTCACCCGCTGGCCGACGACTTGCCGGTCGCTGTCGCCATCGACACCGAGCGCCGCTTGATCTCGTCGTTGCGCGAACACGCGGACCTGGTGATCGACACGTCACGTCTGGCCTCTGTCGACTTGAAGCGCATCCTGATGGGGCAGTTCGGCGGGCCGGGCAAACGGCCCTTGCGCATCTTCCTCACCTCGTTCGGCTATCGGAACGGATTGCCGCGCGACGCGGACCTGGTGTTCGACGTGCGCTTTTTGAAGAACCCGCATTATGTGCCGGACCTGAAAGCCAAGACCGGCCTCGATCGCGCCGTCGGCGCCTACATCGAAGAGGACCCGGCGCTGGCGCCGTTCCTCGGGCGTCTCACCGCGCTCTTGGAACCGCTGCTGCCGCTCTATGAAGCGGAAGGCAAAAGCTATCTGACCATCGCGATTGGATGCACGGGCGGGCAGCACCGGTCCGTCTACACCGTAGAACGGTTAAAAGCCTGGCTGACCGAGCGGGGAGTCGCCAGCGAGGCCCGCCATAGGGATATCCATACAAGCCCCCCAGTGGCCCCTATTACGCCCACAGGTAGCGTAACCGCTCGGTAAACCATCCACCGAGTTTATTACCAACTAGCTGTCGCTTCCGGCCCGGCCATTGGCTAAGCTGCGCCGCCTTTCATACCCCGACGGCCCGGCCTCGTCGCGCCCGCCGCCCCCGGTTGAAGTTGGCGCCCGCTTCGAAGTTTTAGGGATACACGTCTTACCTCCATGCCTGTCTCGCAACCCCTGATCGGATTGGTGCTCGTCACACACGGGCGTCTGGCTCTCGAACTCGTCGCCGCGATGGAACATGTGGTGGGCCCGCAGTCGCAGGTCGCCACCGTGTGCATCGGCCCCGAGGACGACATGGAAAAGCGGCGCGCGGACATCATGAAGGCCGTCGAGACGACCAACGCCGGCTCGGGCGTGGTGGTGCTGACGGATATGTTCGGCGGCACGCCGTCGAACCTCGCGATCTCGATCATGGACACCGCGCCGGTCGAAGTCATCGCGGGGGTCAATCTGCCGATGCTGATCAAGCTGGCGTCGGTGCGCGCCACCGAGACCCTTCAGACCGCCGTGGCGCATGCCCAAGATGCCGGACGCAAGTACATCAACGTCGCCTCCTCGCTTCTCGCGCAGGAAGGCCCGCGCAAGAAGTCGGTCTAGCGCCTTCCGGCGCCCCATTTTTCAAACTGGGACTTTTCGCAACCTTTAGGACTTGAACCGGCATGAGCGAACTCACGCGCACCGTGGAGATCCGCAATACCAAAGGCCTTCATGCGCGCGCCGCGGCGAAGTTCTGCAAGACCGCCGGCCAGTTCGACGCCGAGATCCGCGTCTCGCGCGGCGAGAACGATGTGTCGGGCAGCTCCATCATGGGCTTGATGATGCTGGCGGCGGCGATCGGATGTTCGATCGAGATCCGCACCAGCGGCCCCGACGCCGCGAAAGCCATGGACGCGCTGACGGCCCTGGTGAACAACAAGTTCGATGAAGAATAGGCCGGCGAAAGAGTCTTCAAGCTCTCATCGCGGCGAGCGCACTTTCGAAGGGGTGGCCGCCGGCGCCGGGGTCGCGCTCGGCGTGGTTCACCGTCACGACTCTCACGCCGTGGTTCAGGTGCGCGAGCGGCGCATTCCGGCGGCGAAAGTGCGCGCCGAACAGCACCGCGTGCTCGAAGCCGCCGCCGAGGCGGCGAGCCGCGTCGAGGCCCTGCAAAGCCGCGCCAAGCGCATGGCGGGCGCGGCCGGCGAAGAAGTGGGCTACCTGCTCGAGGCCTACCAGCAGATGCTCGGCGGCTCGCGCCTGCTGCGCGGCGTGCAGAAAAGAATCGCGACGGACCGCATCAACGCCGAAGCGGCGGTGATGAAGGAGATCGGCCTGATGGCCGAGGCCTTCGCGGCCATGGACGATCAGTATCTGGCGGCGCGCATCGCCGATATCCGCGAGGTCGGCCGCCGGCTGGTGGAGAGCTTGGGGGGCAAAGACGTCGAGACGGGCCTGGACGGTCTGCCGGTGAACGCGGTGATCGTGGCCGATGAGCTTTCGCCCGCCGACACGGCGCTTCTGGACCCGAAACGCGTCGCGGGGATCACGACTGTTTTGGGCGGCGTGGAGAGTCACACCGCCATTGTCGCGCGCAGCCTGGGTTTGCCGGCGGTCGTCGCGCCGCCCGAATTGCTGGCCGCCGCCGAGAACGGCGATGAGATCATCATCGACGGCACGGCGGGGCGCGTGATCGTGAACCCGGGGGCCGCGACCCTCACCAAGTACAAGAAGCGCCGCGCGGCGTTCCTGCGTTCGCAGCAGTCGCTGAAAAAGCTGAAGAGCGTGCCGGCGGTGACACGCGACGGGTTCCGCGTGCATCTGCACGCCAATATCGAACTGCCCAACGAGATCCCCGGCGTGCTGGCGGCGGGCGCGGAGGGGATAGGCCTGTTCCGCAGCGAGTTCATGTTCATGAACCGCGAGCGCCTGCCGAGCGAAGAAGAGCAGTTCGCGGAACTGGCCCAAGTCGTGAAGAAGATGGGCGGGCGGCCCGTCACCGTGCGCACCCTGGACGTGGGCGCGGACAAGTTGGGGGAAGCGGTGGGCCTGAAGCCCGGCCCGAACCCTGCGCTCGGCCTGCGCGCGATCCGCTTCTCGCTGGCGCGGCGCAAGCTGCTTCTGACCCAACTGTCGGCGATCCTGCGCGCGGGCGCCCTCGGGCCGGTGCGGATCCTCTTGCCGATGGTATGCACGGCCCTCGAGATCAAACAGGTGCGCCAGATGATGGCGCGCGTGGCGGCGGCCTTGAGGCACAAGGGCGTCAAGATCGCCGATCCCTTGCCGCCGCTGGGCATCATGATCGAGATCCCGGGCGCGGCCCTGGCCGCGGACGCCTTGGCCCAGGAGGCGGACTTCTTCGCCCTCGGCACCAACGACCTGACCCAATACACCCTCGCCATCGACCGCACCGACGAGCAGGTGGCGTATCTGTACAATCCGCTGCATCCCGCCGTGCTGCGCCTGATCCAGTTCACGGCGGAAGCCGCCTCGGCGGCGCGCATCCCTGTGTCCGTATGCGGGGAGATGGCCGGGGACGAGCGCATGACGCCCATTCTGCTGGGCTTCGGCATTACCGAGCTCTCCATGAACCCGGTCAGCCTGCCCCGGGTGAAAAAACGCATCCTGGAGCTGAACCTGGCGTCCATCAGCGGCCGGGTGCGGCGCATGACCGCGGAGTCCGACCCGGCCCGCCTCAAAGCGGTGGTGGATGGGCTGAATCACGCCTAGGAGGCTTTCACTCCTCTGAAGCCCGTCTGAAGCCCGAGTTGCCGGGCTGCGCGGCGACTGGTATATGGCGCGGCCTTATCCGCAACTCTCGCCGGCGACCCCGGAAATAGGAGAAAATAAATGAAATTCAAAGACTTCCGGGTGAAAGACATCGGCCTCGCCGACTGGGGCCGCAAGGAAATCGCCATTGCCGAAACCGAGATGCCGGGCCTGATGGCGCTGCGCACCGAATTCGGCGCAAAGCAGCCCCTGAAGGGCGCGCGCATCGCCGGTTCGCTGCATATGACCATTCAGACGGCGGTGCTGATCGAGACGCTCAAACACCTGGGCGCGGACATCCGCTGGGCCTCGTGCAACATCTTCTCGACCCAGGACCAGGCGGCCGCCGCCATCGCCGCGACGAAGACCCCGGTGTTCGCCGTGAAGGGCGAGAGCCTGGAAGAATATTGGGATTACACCCACAATATCTTCGAGTGGGCCGACGGCGGCACCCCGAACATGATCCTCGACGACGGCGGCGACGCCACCCTCCTGATCGTGCTCGGCACCGAAGCGGAAAAGAACCCGAAGCTGATCGCGAAACCGACGAACGAAGAAGAAACCGTTCTGTTCGCCGCGATCGCCAAGCGCAACAAGGAACAGCCGGGCTGGTACGCGAAGGTGCTGGCGAACATCAAGGGCGTGTCGGAAGAAACCACGACGGGCGTGCACCGCCTGTACCAGATGGCCAAGGACGGCCGCCTGCACTTCCCGGCGATCAACGTGAACGACAGCGTGACCAAGTCGAAGTTCGACAACATTTACGGCTGCCGTGAAAGCCTCGTGGACGGCATCCGCCGCGCCACCGACGTGATGATGGCCGGCAAGGTCGCCATGGTCGCCGGTTTCGGCGACGTGGGTAAGGGCTCGGCCGCCAGCCTGCGCAGCGCCGGTTGCCGCGTGATGGTGTCGGAAATCGACCCGATCAACGCGCTGCAGGCCGCCATGGAAGGCTACGAAGTCGTGACCATGGAAGACGCCGCGCCGAAGGCCGACATCTTCGTCACGGCGACGGGCAACCTCGACGTGATCACGGTCGACCACATGCGCGTCATGAAGGACCGCGCCATCGTCTGCAACATCGGCCACTTCGACACCGAAATTCAGACCGAGGCCCTGCGTAACTTCAAGTGGCACAACGTGAAGCCGCAGGTGGATGAAATCGAATTCGCCGACGGCAAGCGCATCATCCTTCTGGCCGAAGGCCGCCTGGTGAACCTGGGCTGCGCGACCGGTCACCCCAGCTTCGTCATGAGCGCCTCGTTCTCCAACCAGGTCCTCGCGCAGATCGAGCTGTGGAGCAACAACGCCAAGTACGAAAAGAAGGTCTACGTGCTGCCGAAGCACCTGGACGAGAAGGTCGCCGAACTTCACCTGGCCAAGGTGGGCGCGAAGCTGACCAAGCTGTCCACCAAGCAGGCGCAGTACATCGGCGTGGCCCAGCAGGGTCCGTTCAAGCCTGAGACGTACCGCTATTAATATCCGGCCGGCTGTCGCCCAGGGGCGACAGCCGCCAATTCCGGCGGTATCTTCCTCAGATTAGTAGGGTGAGGAGTTTCGGTGCCGACCGGGACGCTCGAGTTCTTAACGCCGCCGGTTCTTGTCGGACTGATCGCGGTCATCGTCCTGGTGCCGCCGGCGGCCTTCGCGCTCTGGCGTCAGCATAAATACTGGCGCGAGGCGGAACATAGCGCCAGCCGCGCGCGCTATGGCCGGACGGCCATCCAGGCCGCCCTCGAGACCGCCCCCGAGGGCTATTTCGCGTGGTTCCACCAACCCATAGCAACTGAAGAACAAGACGCGCGCGCGCTGCCGCGTTTCAAGGAGACGGGCTACTGCTCGCGCCGCCTCGCGGTGCTGCTCGACCTGTTCCGGGGCATGGAAGCGACCTTCGACGACGTGACGGACGGCTTCGACAAGGTCTCGCAGGACCGCCTGCGCCAGGCCATCCACCAACTGCGCAACGGCGGCGACGGCTTCCAGATCGACCTGGCCCACAACGCCACGGGCCGGCGCATCCAGGCGCGCGGCGTGCGCGCCATCGACGCCGACAACCGGACCATGGCCGATGTGGTGTGGATGAGCGACGTGACCGAAGGCGCCGCCGCGGTCGATACACTGACCACGGAAAGCGAAGGCCTGAAGCGCGAGGTGGCGCTCTTGAAGGCCGCGCTGAACGGGATCGCCGAGCCGGTGTGGCTGCGCGACGACGACCTGTCGCTGATCTATTGCAATACCGCCTATGTGAAAGCCGTGGACGGCAAGGACGCGCATGATGTCGTCGCGCGTGGCCGCGAGCTGGCCCCGCGCGTGGCGGTGCGCGAGGCGCGCGCCCGTGCGGCGGCCGCGCGCGCGTCGGGCGAAACGCGCCGCACGCCGTTCCACATGGTGATCGAAGGCAGCCGCCGCCTGATGGAAGTGACGGAAGCGCCCGTCGACGGCGAGAGCCCGAAGCCGCGCGACGAGAATGAACATGCGCGCGCGCCGCTCTTCTCGGACGGCAGCGGACGCATGACCGCTGGATTGGCCTACGACATCACCCGCCAGGAAGAACTGGAAGTGCGCCTGAAGCGCGAAGCCGCCGCGCATGCGGACGTGCTGGAGCGGTTGGGAACGGCCATCGCCATCTTCGGGCCGGATACGCGGCTGATCTTCTTCAACACCGCGTACGCGGCGTTATGGGATTTGAGCCCGGGGTGGCTGCTGGACGGACCGTCCTATGCGACGGTGCTCGACGCCTTGCGCGGCGAGCGCCGCCTGCCGGAAGTCGCGGACTTCCCGGCGTACAAGGAAAAGGAACTGGCGCGCTTCAACTCCCTCATCGAGCCCACGGAAGATGTGCTGCATCTGCCGGACGGCGGGACCTTGCGCCGCGTGATCGCGCCGCATCCCATGGGCGGCCTGCTGACCACTTACGAAGACATCACCGACCGCCTGGCCTTGGAACGGTCCTACAACACCCTCATCGCCGTGCAGCGCGAGACCATCGACAACCTGCAGGAAGCCGTGGCCGTGTTCGGCGCGGAAGGCCAACTCCGATTGGCCAACCCCGCCTTCGCCGAGCTGTGGAACATCAGCGTCGAAGCCCTGCGCGAAGGCCCGGTGATGGGTGCGGTGATCGACGCGTTCCGCGACTTCTTCGACGACGACACGATCTGGAGCCGCCACCGCGCCGTGATGCTGGCGGCGCTCGACGCCGAGCGCCAGCGCCTGACGCAGCAAGGACGCGTGGTGCGGCGCGACGGATCGGTGCTGGAATTCATCTCGGTGCCGCTGCCGGACGGCGGCGCCTTGTTCTGCTACAACGACGTCTCGGCGCCGGAGCGCGTGGCGCAGCAGCTGCGCAGCCGCGCCGAAGCCCTGGCGGCCACCGACAAGCTGCGCTCGGACTTCATGAGTAATTTCCTGGTCGAGTTGGAAGCCTCGGCGCAGGCGGCGGACAAGGACCCGTCGCGCGCGCGGGTGTTCAAGATCCTGGTGGAGGACATGCGCGATCTGTCCGGGATCGAGGCCGGGCAGCAGACGCTGCATCTGGATTCTTTCGACGTACGCGCGTTGACCGACCGGATCGCCATCGCGACCCACGAGAGCTTCAAGCAGCGCGGCAAGAAACTGATCGTGGACTGCGCCGCCGATACGGGCTGGATGGTCGGCGACGGCGCGCGCATCAAACAGACGCTGTATCATCTCGTCATCGCCGCCCTGAAGACCACCCACGGCGACGTGGTGGCGGTGGTGGTGACGCGGGAAGGTTCGGGCGTCGTCTTCGCCATCCGCTACGCGGCCCAACATGACGGCCGCCCGCCCGCGCTCAGTATTCATCTCGCACAGCGCATTACCGATCTGCACGGCGGCAGCCTGACCACCAGGGCCGACGGCGGCGATACGGTCGTCACGGTGCTGCTGCCGTCGGGCGGCAAACCGGCCGACGGAAAATCAAAGTGGGCGGCGACGTCGTAAGCCATGAGCGACCTGCCGCTTCTGACCGACATCGCATTACCGACCGAGGACGACACCGTCGCCCTTGGGACAGCGCTGGCCGGCATCGCGCGGGCGGGAGATGTCATCGCCTTGAACGGCCCCTTGGGCGCGGGGAAAACCACCCTTGCGCGCGGCTTCATCACGGCGCTGACGCAGGTGGATGAAGACGTGGTGAGCCCAACGTTCACCCTGGTCCAGGTCTATGATGCGGACGCCGCGCCGATATGGCATTTCGACCTGTACCGGCTGAGCCAGGTTCAGGACGTCTTGGAACTGGGCTGGGACGAGGCCTTGAGCGGGGGGATCAGCGTGGTGGAGTGGCCGGAGCGCCTGGGCGCGCTGCTGCCGAAGAACCGCCTCGACGTGATGCTGAGCTCACATCCTGGAAGCAACGAACGGCGCGCGGCGCTGCACGGCGGCGCGCAGTGGAAGGACCGGATCGCGGATATGACGCATGACTGACACCCGTGAAGGCGTGATCGCGGACTTCCTGCGCAAACACGAATGGCACGAGGCCGCGCGTGGCCGGCTGGCGGGCGACGCTTCGTTCCGCAAATACGACCGGTTGAACGGACCCAAGGGCCCGGCGGTGCTGATGGACGCGCCGCCGCCGCAGGAGGACGTGCGCCCCTTCGTGCGCATCGCCAAGCACCTGTTCAAACACGGCTTCGGCGTGCCGGAGATTTTCGCCGAGGATCACGACGCGGGGTTGTTGCTGCTCGAGGACCTGGGCGACGACACCTACACGCGCCTGCTGGCGAAGGGGCATAACGAACATGAACTCTACGCCCTGGCCATCGACGCGCTGATCGCGCTGCATAAGCTGCCGCCCGTCGAGGCCATTCCGGACGGCGTGAGCCCCTACGGCATGCCGCGCCTGGTGGAAGAAGTAAGCCGCGTCAACAGCTGGTACCGTCCGCTGGTGGGCGCGCCACCCTTGTCGCCGCATGTGGAGCGCGCGTTCGGGGAGATCTGGGCGAAGATCCTGCCGCGGGCGTGGAAGGCGCCGACGGCCTTGGTGCTGTTCGACTTCCATATCGACAACCTGATGCTGATCAAGGGGCGGAGCGGTTTGGGGTCCTGCGGTATCCTCGATTTCCAGGACGCGGTGGCGGGACCGGTGACCTACGATCTGATGTCGCTGCTGGAAGACGCGCGGCGCGATCTCGATCCGGCGTTGGTCGCGGATATGAAGGCGCGTTATCTCGAAGCCTTCCCGCACATCCGGCGCGAGGATTTCGATCTGTCGTGGGCGGTGATGGCGGCGCAGCGCCATACGCGCGTCATCGGCACCTTCGCGCGCCTGAAGCTGCGCGACAACAAGCCGCACTACCTGGCCCATATGCCGCGCCTGTGGCGCTACATGGATATGTGCCTGGCGCATCCCGCGCTCGCCGATCTGAAGGCCTGGTTCGACACGCATTATCCGCCGGCGCTGCGGACCGTTTCCGCATGATGCCGAAGCGCGCCATGCTGCTGGCGGCGGGCCTGGGGCAGCGCATGCGCCCGGTGACCGACGTGATGCCCAAGCCCCTGGTGAAAGTGGGCGGGAAGAGCCTGATCGACTGGACCCTGGACGCGCTGGACGACGCGGGCGTGCCCGAAGCCGTGGTCAACGTGCATTACCTGGCGCCGCTCCTGGTGAAACATCTGGCGGGGCGTACACGGCCGAGAGTCGTGATCTCGGATGAAACCGCGCAGCTTTTGGATACGGGCGGCGGCGTGACCAAGGCGTTGCCTTTGCTGGGCGGGGACCCGTTTTTTGTATGCAATTGCGACGCGGTGATCGTGGGCGGCACGCCGGCGGTGGAACGCCTGGCACAGGCCTGGCGCGACGATCTCGACGTGCTGATGCTGGTGCATCCGCGCGCGAGCGCCTACGGCTTCGATGGTGCGGGCGACTTTTTTGTCGATGCCGAGGGCCGCATGACCCGGCGCGGCACGGCCGCGGAAGCGCCCTATGTGTACGCGGGACTGTTCATCATCCACCCACGCGCTTTTGCGAGCGCGAAGGTGGAACCCTTCTCGCTGAATAAAATCTGGAACGCGGCGATCGCGGCGGACCGCATGCGCGCGGTGGTGCACAATGGCCGCTGGTATCATGTGGGTACGCCGGAAGCGATCGGCGAAACCGAAACCCTTCTCGCACAAGAGCATGAATAGTCGCGGGGAAAGCTGGCGGGCGATGGCCGCCGCCAAACCGGCGGTTTTCACGATCCCGGCGCGCCTGTCTTTTGTCGACGTGCTGGCGCGCGGGATCCTGGCGGACGCCGGTGGCGATCCCCTCGCCCTGACGCGCATCACGGTTCTGCTGCCCACACGCCGCGCGTGCCGGTCCTTGCGCGAAGCCTTCCTGCGTTTAAGCGGCGGCACGCCGGTGCTGCTGCCGCGCATGATGCCGCTGAACGATCTCGACGAAGAAGATGCGCTGTTCAGCGGCTTTGCGTCGGCGGAGACCCTGGCGTCGATCCCGCCGGCCATCGCGCCCTTGAAGCGCCAACTGGTCCTGGCGCGCCTGATCCAGTCGCGCGCCGTGGCGGGACGCACGCCGCATCTGGAGGAGGCCTTGCACCTGGCCGCCGAACTCGCGCGGCTGATCGATCAGGTGCAGACGGAACAGCTCGATTTCGAGGGTCTCAAGAACCTGGTGCCGGACTCTTACGCCGAGCACTGGAAAGAGACGCTGGCGTTCCTGGAGATCGTGACCAGGCTATGGCCGAAGGTATTGAAGGAAGACGGCACGCTCGATCCCGTTGAACACCGCAACCGCGTCTTTGCCGCGCAGGCGACCGCATGGGCTGCGCAGGCGACCGCATGGGCTGCGCACGCGCCGGGGCCGGTAATCGCGGCGGGGTCCACGGGCAGCGTGCCGGCGACGGCGGACCTGCTGCTGGCGATCGCGAATATGCCCGAGGGCTGCGTTGTGCTTCCGGGGCTGGATCAAGCGCTGGACGCCGCGGGCTGGGACGCGCTGGACGAGACACATCCGCAGTATGGGATGAAGGAACTGCTCGGGCGCCTGGGCCTCGCGCGGGAACAGGTGCGGTTGTGGCCGGAGACCAAGGGCGCCGAAACGGCGCGTGAAACGCTGATCACCGAGACGATGCGCCCCGCCGAGACCACGGAAAGCTGGCGCGCGCTGGCGGGCATCGGCGAGGACGCCATCGCGGCGCTGGCGCGTGTGGACTGCCCGGGCGCACGCGAAGAAGCCGAGATGATCTCCTTCATCATGCGCGAGGCGCTGGAAACGCCCGAGCGCACCTGCGCGCTGGTGACGCCGGACCGGCGGCTGGCGGAACGGGTGAACGCCGAGCTGAAGCGCTGGAAGATCGACATCGACGATTCCGCGGGGCGAAGCCTGGACCGCACGCCGGTGGGTACGTTCCTGAGGCTGACGGCGACGATGGTCGCGGAAGAGTTCGCGCCGGTCGCGACCTTGGCGGCCTGCAAACATCCGCTGGCGGCGGCCGGGCTGGACGAGGCGATCTTCCGCACCGGCACACGCGCGGCGGAACGCTTCATGCTGCGCGGGCCGCGCCCGGCGGCGGGGCTTGAGGGTCTCAAGGACCTGGCGGCGACGCTGACCCATCATCGACGCGACGTCATGCGCTGGACGGAACGGCTGGAGGCTTGTTTCAAGGCCTTCGC
>JADZAK010000072.1 GCA_020852595.1 Rhodospirillaceae bacterium | reverse complement strand
GTCCTAATGCCGTCCCGCGCCGACTGGATCGACGGGAGCGATGGGTATTTGAGGAAGTAATTTCCCCTTTTGTTGTCATTGCCCGCTTCATGCGGGCAATCCATCTCTCCGCAAATGAGAACGCCTTGAAATGGATCGCCCGGATAAACCGGGCGATGACGCTTTTGGCGTCCTAATGCCGTCCCATCGCGTGCCCCTTGAGCAGGGCATACAGCATCCCATGCGTCGGTGTCGGGATGCCGAATTTCTTGCCGAGTTCGACCACCTTGCCGCCCAGCCACGGCAGTTCCATCCGGTTGCCGCGTTCCAGGTCGAGCAGCATCGACGGTTTGATATCCGGCGGAGCCGTGCGCAGGAAGGCCAGCACCGGCTCGATGGCGTCCGGTCCCAGATTGACGCCGCTCGCGCGGCCCACGGCGATCACTTCCTCGTAAGCCGCCGTGAACACCGCCACCATGTCCGCATCGGCGCGCAAAGGGCCGAGGGCCTGGCGCGCCGCCGACATCACCGAGGCGTTCGAGGCCAGCATGATGAACTTTATCCAAAGTTCTTTGCGGATGTCTTCGCTCAGCTTCGCATCGAAACCCGCCTTGTGGCACAGGGCCAGGAAACGTTCGGCGCGCGGGCTCGCCGGCTTGTCGAATTCGCCGAACACCATGCGCATGGCGGCGCCGACTTGGGTGAGAACGCCGGGGCTGGTGATCGAAGCGCTGATCTGCGCCACGCCGCCCATCACATTGTCCTTGCCGAAGATCGGCGCCAGGCGCTCGGCGGCATCGACGCCGTTCTGTAAGGGAATGACCGCCGTGTTCGGACCGACGATGGATTTCACTTCACGGGCGCTCTCTTCCAGGTCCCAGAGTTTCACGCAGTAAAGCATCACGTCGGCCACGCCGACGCTGGAGGGGTCGTCCGTCGCTTGCGCCGGAAACAGATGGGCCGCGCCGCGGCCGCCCTGGATGCGCAGGCCGCTCTCTCTCATGGCCGCGAGATGTTTGCCGCGCGCGATGAAGGTGACATCCGCGCCCGCTTTAGCCAAGGCCAAGCCAAAAGCGCCGCCGACACCGCCGGCGCCAACCACAACGATCTTCATTGAACGAGAACCCCTCTCCTATGGGGGCAGCTTGGAAAAGCCCGCGCGAGATGTCAATTTTGCGCCGCGCATAGCTGGTCCGGCGTTAGCGGGCAGGTGGGACTGGTCGATTGACGCGCCCGGCAAAAGGATCGCGGATTTCATGAGGTCCCCTGTCAAATGCGCAGAGCCTCCTGACCGCTCCGTCCTCAAACAGAAACCTCGCCGGGCTGCGGCGAGGTTTCATTGGACGATACGTCCTGTGCACTCGGTGCAAATATGCGGCCGTGAGGCCGCCCGGTTCGCATATCTTTCGTCATGCGTATGCGTGTCGGAAAGACTGCGGATGCTGCGGTTCAATCATGTTGTTTGGACATCCTCCTTCTCACTGCGGTCACCCGCGGGCCTTCTCCCTGCGGTCACCCGCGGGATGACCTCCGGTCCCGCGCCGGAATTTCCGAAGGACGGCAAGGCGCGGAAGGATCGCCATCGAACCGTTCTCTGAAGCGTTACAGCTTCGTTCCGTCGCGTGGGCAAATGAAAGGCTGCGCCCTTTGACGGGACCGGTCAATGCTGTTCATGTGCGTGCGATTGAAGTGTCGGCGCGCATGGCAGCGCACAAACGCTTCCGCGCCGCACACTTTCCCAACGCGCATATCTCGAAGAGTTTTATGAGCGCCGTGCACGGCTTCTATTTTTTTTGGACTCCTGCCTGCGCAGAGGCGTATGATTTTCGCCCTGGCTGGATATGGAGGTGCATCTGACAGTCACGACAGACACGTAAAGACAGGTACGTAAAGACGACAAGGAGGTCAAATGAAAGTCCTAGCGCTCTCGCTTCTCCTTTCGAGTGCTCTCATCGCGCAGCCGGCTCGGCTCGCGCAGGGTGCGGAGCCGGCGACCAAGGAACATCCCGGCGACGTCGCTCTGTCGCAGCAAGCCGACGGGGCCTGGCAATACCGCTCCTTCCCACACCTGACACGCCTCTACACGTCCGAAAAGGACCGCCGCGGCGTCTCGACCTGCGACGATGAATGCGCGCAGGCGTGGCCGCCGCTGTTCACGACCGAGAACACCAACACGGGCGACAAGATCGGTTTGTGGAGCGTCATCCGCCGCGCGGACGGCAAACAGCAGTGGGCCTACAAAGGCCAGCCCGTCTATCAGCGTTACCACGACATGCCGATGGACCCGGCCGCGAAAGACATCGACGGGTTCAAGCCGCTGCAGCCCTGACCGAGAGGCCGGCGGTATCGTTCACACGCCCTTCTCCTTGAAAGGAGAGGGGCGTGCGGGGCCGTTGTTCTATTAGCGGTGCAAGGCCTGCGAAATCAGGTCCTTAATATGAAGACGCTTCTTTCGTAAATCGCTCTCCGCCGACGCGCTGACGGGCGCGATCCTGGTTTCCGCGCGATGGATCTCGTCGTTCACCTCATCGTAGGCCAACAGAAGCTTGGCGAAGTGCATGTCGGAGACTTTTAAATTGTGAATGGCTTCGGTTTGGCCCGGAAATTCTTCCGCAAGAGTATGTGGTGTATTCGACATGACGACTCCAGTTTACCTAACGTTATATGATCGCGCGGGGTACGGGTTGTTAGAGGTGGGGATTGCCGATGCCAAATGCTAGGGCATTTCGCGCACGACGCGAAGCCCCATGCCGCTCACGCTGTTGTTCGGCCCGTCCTTGAACCGGTAGGCCGAGCGGGCGACTTCAGGGATGTCGTACCAGGAGCCGCCGCGGCTGACGCGGTCGCACGAGGCCTGGTCCGGCGCGGCGGCGCCGTCGCGGGGGGTGTCCGCATAGTTTTCGCGAAAGCAGTCTTCCACCCATTCCCAAACGTTGCCGTGCACGTCATGCAGGCCAAATTTGTTGGCGGGAAGTTCGCCGACGATATGGGTTGCCATGCCGGAATTGCCGTCGAACCAGCCGTGATCGCCGAGGGCCGCGTCTTCGTCCCCGAAAGAGAAAGTCGTCGTCGTGCCCGCGCGCGCGGCGTACTCCCACTCGGCCTCGCTCGGCAGCCGATACCGCTTCCCGGTTTTTTCGCTCAATTTCACGATGAAAGCCTTCGCGGCGTTCCACGAGACGCCTTCGACCGGCAGGGTGTCGCCGATGTTCGAACTGGGGTCGGTCCCCATCACCGCGCGCCATTCCGCCTGGGTCACTTCGAATTTCCCGATGGCAAAGGACTTCACGGAGACTTCGTGTTGCGGCCCTTCGCTTGTGCGCGCCGCATTCTGGGCCGCGTCCGGACTGCCCATGAGGAATTTTCCCGCCGGGAGCACGATCATCTCGGGACAATCCGGGCAATCCCGGAAAGGCGAGCCCGGCTGCTGCGCTCTTGCGCCGCTCAGAGCCAGGCACAACAGTACAGACAATACGGCTCCACTTTGGAGCAATCGCGCCTTCTTCATGCGTACCCTCCCACGTTCACCCAGCCCCCGTACTGGAGCCGACCTGGCGGTCCGGGGCATTGATCTTCATCAATTTTCCCCTCGCGGGACGACCGCGGCGGCCGCTTCGGCGGAGGGCCAAAATCGCCGGAGTTCCCGTGCCTTGGCGCCGGTCGAAGGATCCGCTGTTACAAACCATCGCACCCGGCGTGGGGAGGACTCCGCCCCCGCGCCCCGCCAATTAAGTATACTGTCCCCGCAACTAGTTCCGCAACTAGTTGCGGGGACAGTATACTTAATTGAACGGCCGCCGAGGCGCTTCGGCGTGGGAGGAGGGGGGGCGGAGGGGGATGTGCGTCATCCCCCTCCGGGCGCCTTAGAAACGATAGCCCACCCCTGTGCCTATGATCCACGGGTCCAGATGCACCTTCGCCGCGATCGCTCCGTTGTTGATCGATACGTCGCTTTTGAGCCAAACCTTCTGGAGATCGAGATTGAGCGACCACCGGTCGTCGAGGCGGTAATCGACGCCCGCTTGAAGCGCCGGCCCGAAACTGTCGCCGTAGCGCACCGCCGTCACCGGCCCGGTCGATGGTTTCCTGACGCTGAACGTCGTCGTGTAGTTCAAGCCGGCGCCGATGTAGGGATCGAATTTGTCGTCGCTGAGAAAATGGTATTGAACGGTGACGGTGGGCGGCAGAAGCCATGTGCTGCCGAGCGGCGCGGTCCCAACGGCCGAGCCGACGTCGTCGAGGGTGTGCTTCGTCACCGCGGCGATCAGTTCCACCGCGACGGTGTCGGTGAAGAAATAACTGAAGTCGAGTTCCGGCACGACGGTGCTGGACGCTTTTATTGCGCCGCCGATCGCCGAAACGGTGCTCCTTTCATCCGGCACGACGCCGATCGCGCGCAGGCGCACGAGAAAACGACCGGCGTTGCCTTGAGGCTCGGCCGCGGAGACCGCGGCGTACATGGACGCGGCGCTCATGGACGCGGCGCAAAACAGCGCCGCAAATAGAGCGGTCTTACGGAACGACATGGGAAAGCTCCTGAGAAAGATGCGCCCTGAATCGGACGCGCGTTCATTTTTTCGCAGGAGGCGAGCGAGATCGTTGACCACTATCAACGCGCCGCGCGGCGCGATGGCGTAACTTCTAAAATTTATGCGTCACGCGGCCTGTTAGGGGCTTATTCGCACCATGATGCGAGTCGTCGCGCACGAAAAAAGCGCCGCGCATGCGATTCAGTATTAAACGCGCACTACGCCGCCCCTGCCGCCGCGTCGATATGCTTGCGGAGTTCCGCCGTTTCGAAAGGCTTGCGCAGATGAACGGTGCTGTTGGCGAGCGGCGGCTGCTGCACGGCGGCCAGATCCTCATTGTAGCCGCTCATTGTAATCACCTTAAGGTGCGGCTTCGCCACGCCGGCGAGGGCGACGTCCTGGCCGGTGATCTTTCCCGGCAACCCTAAATCGGTGATGAGCACGTCATAGGTTCCGCGGCCGAGGGCTTCCATGGCGGCCTCGCCGTCCGGCGCCGCGTCCACCGTGTGGCCGAACGCTTCGATCTGAAGGCAAATGGTGTCACGCACTTCGGGAATGTCCTCGACCACGAGCACGCGCAGGCGGCGCGCACTCATCGGCGGCCTCGGGTCCGCGGCGGCGGCCTGCGCGGTCCCCGCGGCGCCGTCCGCGGTCTTCGGAAAATAAATGTCGAACGCCGTGCCCTTGCCCACGTCCGACGTGACCGCGATGCGTCCTCCGGACTGGCGCACGAAGCCATAGACCATGCTGAGGCCCATGCCGTTGCCCTGGCCCATCCCCTTGGTGGTGAAAAAGGGATCGAAGGCTTCGCGCAGCACCTCGGGCGGCATGCCGCAGCCCGTATCGCGGACCGAGATTTTCGCATATTCGCCCGGCGTGAGCGTTTCCCCGTACACGGGCGTTTCCTTGTCGATCGTCACGGCCGCAAGGCCGAACGTCAGCGTGCCGCCGCCCGGCATCGCATCGCGCGCGTTCAAGGCGAGATTCAAAAGACTGTTTTCGAGCTGCGCTTCGTCGATCAGCGTTTCCAGGCCCGCGTCCGTTCCCTCGGATACAATCTTGATGTTCGCCGGCAGGGTCCGCTTCAGCCACCGGATCGAGTTTTCGATGCAGCGGCCGAGATCGTGCACGCCGACGTTCAGATGCTGCTTGCGCCCGTAGGCGAGCAGGTGCTGCGTCAGTTCGCCGCCGCGTTTTGTCGCCGCCAGCGCCATGTTCGCCAGTTTTTGAATGCGCGGCGTGACGCCGCCCTCCTCCAGCAACAATCCGAGGCTGCCGGATACGACCGCGAGCAGATTGTTGAAATCGTGGGCGACGCCGGCGGTCAGCTGCCCGACGGCCTTCATCTTTTGCGCCTGCTGGAGGGCTTCCTCGGTCGCTTTCTGTTCCGTGATGTCCTCGACGATGGACCAGGTGAATTTTTCACCCTGAGCGCCTTGAACGGTTATCCCGCGCAGGCGGATCGGAATGCGTTTGCCGCTTTTCTGCACGTATTCCTTTTCGTAGGGCCCATAGCGGCCGGACCGCGCGAGGGAGTCGGTCTGGACCTCCTCCTGTTCGTAATATTCCGGCGGAGTCAGTTTCCAGAAGTCCAGCGCCTTGAGTTCCGCATCGGGGTAGCCGCAGATCTCGCGAAAGGCTTCATTGTATTCGATGTACCGTCCCGACGTGTCGGTGAGCGCGATGCCGACAGGCGCCAACTCATACAGGCCGCGAAGTTTTTCCTCGCTGACGCGCAGCTCTTCGAGGGTGGAGATCTCATCCGTAATGTCGATGGAAATGCCAAGCAGGTACTCCGGTGTGCCGGAGGCGTCGCGCAGCGCGACCTTCCAGGTCCTCAGGAACCGGGTTTCGCCCCGCGCGTTGCGGATCGGCTCCAGGTCGATTTTCTTGACCGCCGTGGAGGCAAGCACCTGGCGGTCCGCCGCCGTGAAAAAGTCGGCTTGCGCGGCGGTCCAGAAGTCGTGATCGGTCTTGCCGAGCAGGTGCTGCCGGGAATAACCGAGGATTTTTTCCGCGGTGCGGTTGACGAGAGAGAAGCGCAGGTCGACGGCCTGCTTGACGAAAATCATCACCGGAAGGTGCTCGATGATCCCCTCGAGCAGCAGCTGTGACGTATGAAGTTCCCGGTCGCGGCCTTTTTGTCCCGTGACATCGACCCCCGAGGCGACGATCCCCACGGCGGCGCCGTTCGCATCCAGGAGCGGACCGAAGGTGCAGCCGAACGCGCGGAACGTATCCACCCCAAAACGGGCGTTGAGTTCGCATTGTACTTTTTCTCCCGCCGCCGCGCGGGCGAGGATATCCCGGACGTCCTTTTGCAGATGTTCGGAATGATCGAACCAGGCGGTGTCCCACAGGTATTTGCCCACGACATCCGTGGAGATCTGTCCGCTTTGCGCCAGCGGCGCGAAATTGATGAACATGACGCGGCCGTCCAGCGTGAAGATGCCGACCGCGAAGGGCAGGTGATCGAGGACGCGCTGCGTATCGGTGGCGGCCGGAAGAAGCGGCGCCGGCGGCTGCGCGCCGCGGTTGGCGGTATTGGACATCTCTCGCGCTATCTCCGGCCCTGCGGGATTATTGACTTATGCCGCCCGCAACTCGGTTCATTTCCAGATCGGTTTGCCCGATCCCGGCACTTCGTAACTCGCCCACTTTTCCGTCACGAGCTTCACCACGTCGTCCGCCATGGCGATCTTCTCGCCCCACTCGCGGCTCGTCTCGCCGGGAAACTTGTTGGTGGCGTCCAGGCCGATCTTGCCGCCAAGGCCCGGCGCGGGCGAAGCGAAGTCCAGGTAATCGATCGGCGTGTTCTCGATGACGGTGATGTCCCGCGCGGGATCCATGCGCGTGGACATGGCCCACATCACATCCTTCCAGTCGCGCGCGTCGATGTCGTCGTCCACCACGATCACGAATTTCGTGTACACGAACTGGCGCAGGAAGCTCCACACGCCCATCATCACGCGCTTGGCGTGACCGGCGTAGGCTTTCTTCATGCTGACCACGGCGATGCGATAGCTGCACCCTTCCGGCGGCAGCCAGAAGTCCACGATCTCGGGGAACTGCTGGGTGAGCAGCGGAATGAAAACCTCGTTCAGCGCTTCACCCAGGATCGCCGGTTCATCGGGCGGGCGGCCCGTGTAGGTCGACAGGTAAATCGGATCGCGGCGCATGGTGATCGCCGAGATCTTGAACACCGGGAATTTCTCGACGGAATTGTAATAGCCGGTGTGATCGCCGAACGGGCCTTCGTCGCCGTGCTCGTCCAGCATCACATGGCCTTCCAGCACGATCTCCGCGTCCGCCGGCACTTTCAAGGGCACCGTCTTGCAGTCGACCAGCTCGACCTTCTTGCCGCGCAGGAGCCCCGCGAACTGATATTCGGAGAGCGTGTCGGGCACCGGCGTCACCGCCGCGAGGATGGTGCCGGGATCGGCGCCGATCACCGCCGCGGCCGGCAGCGGCTCGCGCTTCCTGGCCTTCCAGCGGTCGTAATGCCCCGCGCCGCCGCGTTGTTTCAGCCAGCGCATGAGGGTCGTATCGCGCCCGGTGACCTGCATGCGGTAGATGCCGAGGTTGAAGACGTCGCGCTTATCGTCCCCCGGTCCCTTGGTGACCACGAGCGGCCAGGTGATGAGCGGGCTCACGTCGCCGGGCCAGCAGGTCTGGATCGGAAACTGCGCGAGATCGATTTGCTCTCCCGTCAGCACGATCTCCTGGCAGGGCGCGTCGCTCACGGTCTTGGGCTTCATCGCCATGACCGTTTTGAGCAGCGGAAACATCTCCCACGCCTCGCGCAGGCCGCCGGGCGGTTCGGGCTGTTTCAGGAAGGCCAGCGTCTCGCCGACTTCGCGCAGCCGGTGCGGCTCGCGGTCCATGCCCCAGGCCACGCGCTCGACCGTGCCGAACAGGTTGGCCAGGAGCGGCATGGCGTAGGGGCCTTGCGGTCCCACGACGTTCTCGAACAAGAGCGCGGGGCCGCCTTCGGCCAGGACTCGAGTCTGGATTTCGGTGATTTCCAGGTGGGGCGAAACGGGCGCCTTCACCCGTACAAGCCGGCCTTCTCGCTCGAGGCGAGACATGAACTCCCGAAGGGATTGATAGGGCATGCGGGTCCGCTCGGCCGGGACGGCTGGAAAGGGGTGGTTGTCCAACCACTTAACGGCCTCGCCTCGGGCCCGTCAAGCAAGCGTGCCAGGGGCGGGGAGACGCAACTGCAAAGGGAATTAGGCCCTTCGTCTTGTCGTTCGACGGCTGTAGGCCTAGAATGCGCGGCGTTAATCCAGCGTTCGTATTTTTCCTTTAACCCGCTGAAGGGTCGCACAAAAGGCGATCAAAAATTGACACGGCTGAGCCTGGCCAGCCAAGGTCATAGACAGCGCGGACAGAGAGTTCGGAGACGGTCATGGACGGCGATAGCGTGCGCGGCGGAGCGAGCGGGCTGGAGCGGCTGATCGAGATCGGCCTCGCCCTGTCCGCCGAGCGTAACCACGACCGTTTGACCGAACGCATCCTTTTGGAAGCGATCGACATCACCAATGCGGATGGTGGAACCCTTTATCTGCGCACCGAAGACAACACCCTGAAGTTCGTCATCGTGCGCACGGGCTCGCTCAAGATCGCCATGGGCGGCACCACCGGGATTCCCATCCCGTTCCCCCCTGTGCGCATGTACAAGGCCGATTCCAACGAGCCGAACTTCTCCAACGTCTCGGCCGCCTGCGCCCTCAAGAAAGAAGCCATCAACATCGAGGACGCCTATACGGCCGAGGGTTTCGACTTCTCCGGCACCAAGAAGTTCGACCAGGGCACGGGGTATCGCTCCAAGTCGTTCCTTTGCATCCCGCTCAAGAATTATTCCGACGAAGTCACCGGCGTGCTGCAGCTCATCAATGCGCAGGACGAAAGCGGCGCCGTCATCGCCTTCTCCAAGGACGTGCAGCGCACCGTCGAAGCGCTGGCCTCGCAAGCCGCGGTCGCTATCGATAACCAGAACCTGATCGAAGCGCAGAAGGCCCTGATGGACAGCCTCATCAAGGTCATGGCGCACGCGATTGACGCCAAGTCGCCCTACACCGGCGGTCACTGCCAGCGCGTGCCTGAACTCACCAAGATGCTGGCCAGCAAGGCCCAAGCGGCCACCGAAGGCGTGTTCAAGGATTTCAAGCTCGACGAAACCCAGTGGTACGAATTGCACGTCGCGGCCTGGTTGCACGATATCGGCAAGGTCACGACGCCCGAATACGTCGTCGACAAGGCCACCAAGCTGCAGACGATTTACGACCGCGTCCACGAGATCCGTCATCGCTTCGAGATCCTGCATCGCGACGCCGAGATCAAGATGCTGAAATCCATCGCCAAAGGCAAAAACGCGCGCATCGAACGCAAGAAGTACAAGGACCGCTGCGAGGAATTGAAGAAGCAGTGGGAGTTCATCGCCGAAAGCAATATCGGCGGCGAATTCATGTCCCAGGAAAAGCAGGACAAGGTGAAGGAGATCGCGAAGCAGAAGTGGTACCGCTACTTCGACCGCAAGCTCGGCCTGTCCTGGACCGAGGCTAAATTGCTCGAGAAAGCGCCGCCGCCGCCGGAAGGCTGGGAACAGCTCATGGCCGACCTGCCGGAGCACGCGGAAGCCGAATACAATCTCGGCGAAGTCCTCAACATGTGCATCCAGCGCGGCACGCTCAACGACGACGAACGCCGCAAGATCAACGATCACATCGTCCTGACCATCGAAATGCTGAACGAGATGCCCTTCCCGAAGCACCTCAAGAAGGTGCCGGAATACGCGGGCGGCCATCACGAGAAGATCGACGGTACCGGCTATCCCAACAAGCTCACGGGCGACCAGATGTCATGGCCCGCGAAGATGATGGGCATCGCCGACATCTTCGAAGCGCTCACGGCCGCCGACCGTCCGT
The DNA here is from genome assembly GCA_020852595.1 of Rhodospirillaceae bacterium. Taxonomy (GTDB): domain Bacteria; phylum Pseudomonadota; class Alphaproteobacteria; order Rhodospirillales; family Rhodospirillaceae; genus SHVO01. The sequence continues at coordinate 615 of JADZAK010000072.1, read as the reverse complement.
ACAAGAAGGCCAAGACCCTCTCGGAAAGCTTGAAGATCTTGTCCTTCATGAAAAAGGACAAACACGTCGATCCGGACCTGTTCGACCTCTTCCTGCGCTCGGGCGCCTACCTCGAATACGCCGAACAATTCCTGCGCCCCGAACAAATCGACAAAGTCGACATCAACCAGTACCTGCAACCCCCGGCGCCCAAGCCGGCGCAGGCGGCGGAGTAGGTCTCAAGCTGTCATCCCCCGGGATCCATCTCTCAACCCTCTCCGGCGCAAGCGAAATTTATATCAGATATAAATTCGCGTGTTCCGGCGGCGCGGCTGGCACAGAGTCGGTTCGCGAAATTATATCTGATATAATTTTCGCGACGAATATGAGCCGTAGCTGTCATCCTCCGGCGCCTGTGCCGGTCGAACGATGGATTGCCCGGATAAAACCGGGCAATGACATTGCCTCCTCGTTGTCATCCTCCGGCGCGCAGCGTCCGGGGGATCCACTCCTCGACATATACCGGAGGCAAAGGGCGCATTCTCCCGCGACTCGACCCATGCACATTTCCGATTTTCCGTGTGAGATTAAATTTGCCGAATCCGCAAATTTAATCCCCAAAGCGCCCGCCAAATG
>JADZAK010000071.1 GCA_020852595.1 Rhodospirillaceae bacterium | reverse complement strand
TCCAGGCTCTGTTTGAGGAACTGGCCGGTATAGCTCTCTTTCACCTTCACCACATCCTCGGGTGTCCCTGTGGCGACGATCCGGCCTCCGCCGGAACCGCCCTCGGGCCCGAGATCGATGATCCAGTCCGCGGTCTTGATGACCTCGAGATTGTGCTCGATCACCACCACGCTGTTGCCTTGATCCACCAAGGTGTGGACGACTTCCAGCAACTTGCGGACATCCTCGAAGTGCAGACCGGTCGTCGGCTCATCGAGAATATAGAGCGTGCGCCCCGTGGCGCGCTTCGACAGTTCCTTCGCCAGCTTCACGCGCTGCGCTTCGCCGCCCGAGAGGGTGGTGGCCTGCTGACCCAGGTGGATATAACCAAGGCCCACTTTTTTCAGCAGTTCCATCTTTTCGCGGATGACGGGCACGGCCTTGAAGAACTCGACAGCCTCTTCGATGGTCATGTCGAGCACGTCGGCGATGCTCTTGCCCTTGAAGTGGACCTCGAGGGTTTCGCGGTTATAGCGCTTGCCCTTACAGACATCGCAGGTCACGTACACGTCGGGCAGGAAGTGCATCTCGATCTTGATGACCCCGTCGCCCTGGCACGCTTCGCAGCGCCCGCCCTTGACGTTGAAGCTGAAACGGCCCGGCGCATAACCGCGCGCCTTGGCTTCCGGCAGCTCGGCGAACCAGTCGCGGATCGGCGTGAAAGCGCCGGTATAGGTCGCCGGGTTCGAGCGCGGCGTGCGGCCGATCGGCGACTGATCGATGTCGATCACCTTGTCGAGCTGGTTGATGCCTTCGATCTTGTCGTGAGGGCCCGGCAGGTCGCGCGCGCCGTAGAGTTCCTTCGCCAAACCTTTGTACAGCGTCTCCAACGTGAGCGAGCTCTTGCCGCCGCCCGACACGCCGGTGATGCAGGTCAGAATGCCCAGCGGGATATCCACCGTGACGTTCTTCAGATTGTTGGCGCGGGCGTTCTTGATGGTGAGCTTCTTGCCGTTGCCCTTGCGGCGTTCCTGCGGCACCGGAATGTACTTCGTGCCGGTGAGGTAAGCGCCGGTCAGGCTCTCCTTGTTCTTCATGATGTCGTCGGGCGTGCCTTCGGCGACGACCTGGCCGCCGTGCACACCGGCCCCCGGGCCCATGTCGATCACATGGTCCGCGGTGCGGATCGCGTCTTCGTCGTGCTCGACCACCAGCACCGAGTTGCCGATATCGCGCAGGCGGCGCAGGGTTTCGAGCAGGCGGTTGTTGTCGCGCTGATGAAGGCCGATGGACGGTTCATCGAGCACGTACAAGACCCCGGTCAGTCCGGAACCGATCTGGGAGGCCAGGCGGATACGCTGGCTTTCGCCGCCCGACAATGTCCCGGAATTTCGGGACAGGGTCAGATAGTCGAGGCCGACGTTATTGAGGAAGTGCAGACGGTCGTCGATCTCGCGCAGGATGCGGCGGGCGATTTCCATCTGCTTGTTGGTCAATTTCGTCTGCAAGCCGCCGAACCATGCGCCGGCGTCGGAGATCGACATTTCCGAGACTTCGGCGATGTTCCGGGCGTTGATCTTCACCGACAGCGCTTCCGGCTTCAGGCGCTTGCCGCCGCACGCTTCGCACGGCTGGCTGGTCTGATAGCGCTCCAGCTCCTCGCGCATCCACGAAGAATCGGTTTCGCGCCAGCGGCGCTGCAGATTGTTCACCACGCCTTCGAACGGCTTGCGCGTTTCGTATTTGCGCACCTCGTCGGAGTATTTGATCGCGATTTCGTCGTCGCCCGTGCCGTACAGCACGGCGGTCTTCACCTTGGCGGGCAGCTTCTTCCACGGCACGTCGACCTTGGCGCCGTAGTGAGCCAGCACGCCTTTCAGCGCCATGAAATAGTAGGGCGAGGGGACCGACGACGACGACCAGGGCGCCACGGCGCCGTCTTCGACCGAAAGGTCCTCATCCGGCACGATCAGCGCCGGGTCGAACAACATCTTCACGCCAAGCCCGTCGCAGGCCGGGCAGGCGCCGAAGGGATTGTTGAACGAGAACAGGCGCGGTTCGATTTCTTCAATCGTGAAACCGGACACCGGGCAGGCGAACTTGGACGAGAAGACCGTGCGGCCGTCCTCGCCGGGTTTGTCGGCGTTCTCGGCGAACGCGATCCCTTCCGCCAGGCCAAGCGCGGCTTCGAGCGAGTCGGCCAGGCGCGACTGCACGCCGTCTTTCACGACCACGCGGTCCACGACCACTTCGATGTCGTGTTTCAGCTTCTTGTTGAGGGCCGGGACTTCGCCGATCTCGTACAGCGCGCCGTCGACTTTGACGCGCTGGAAGCCCTTCTTCTGCAGCTCCTGCAGTTCCTTTTTGTATTCGCCCTTACGGCCGCGCACGATCGGGGCCAGCAGGTACAGCCGCGTGCCTTCGCCCATGGCCATGATGCGGTCGACCATTTGCGAAACGGTCTGGGCTTCGATGGGAAGACCGGTCGCCGGCGAATAAGGGATCCCCACACGCGCCCACAACAGGCGCATGTAGTCGTGGATCTCGGTCACCGTGCCGACGGTCGAGCGCGGATTGCGGCTCGTGGTCTTCTGTTCGATGGAGATCGCCGGCGAGAGGCCTTCGATGGAATCCACATCCGGTTTTTGCATCAGCTCGAGGAACTGGCGCGCGTAGGCCGACAGGGATTCGACGTAACGGCGCTGCCCTTCGGCGTAGATGGTGTCGAACGCCAGCGAGCTTTTGCCCGAGCCCGACAGGCCCGTGACAACCACCAGCTTGTTGCGCGGGATATCGACATTGACGCCGCGCAGATTATGTTCGCGCGCGCCGCGGACCTTGATGTCGGTAAGCATCTCGTGAACGATGTTCTTCTTCTTCGGGGAACGATGTGTATCTTTGGGCATGGTGTCCGAATACAAGGTTTGGAGCGAGACCCCATTCGCGGCTGTGGATAAGCGGCTAAGGGATCGAAAGTTCTCGTTCTGTTCTTTCGCGGCTTTTGTTATTATGCGCAAAGCGGTTCAGCGGCAAGTGACACTTCTGGCGAGGTCTATGTGAGCTTCGAGGACAACGACGACGGCCTGAATAACATCCGCAGGATGAACCCGCGCGTGCGCCTCATCGCGATCATTCCCGTCGTGCTGCTCGCCGTGGCCATGCTTGCCTTCATGTACGGCTGGCGCACCGAGGGCCGCAAATACACCACCGCGCCGTGGCGTTCGCATGTGATCGCCGAACACGACTTCCAGATCACGACCCCGGGCCTGCTCATGTCGATGTACACCAACATGAACTTCGACGGGGAACAGGTCACCGCGCAAAGTTATGTCGGCTCCGACATGGGCAACGATTTCAGCGTCACCGTCGCCACGCGCCCCGACAGCGACACGCGCAGCATCGAGGCCATCGCCAAAGGTCTCGGCGGCGGTGCGACCAAAGCCGTACCGCGCTCCGACGGCGCCACGGCCGTGGATACCGAGTTCGTTCTCGAAGGTCAGCGCAACGTCGTGCGCCTCATCTTCAAGGACCGCGTGCTGTATCAGCTCATGGCCGTCGGCCCGCAGAAGACCTTCCCGGAACAGCAGGCCCGGCGCTTCTTCGCGTCCTTCAAGCTGACCGCGCCTTGAACCTGAACCGGCGTCATTCCGGGCATTTTCCGCTCTTGCCGGAGGCGCGGGAAAAGGCTTAGATGTTCTCGTTATGTTTCCCTTGTGGGGCTGGCGTCGGCCGGGTCTGCGCGGGGCGCTCATTTTTCTCATAAGCTATTGGTTTTGTTATCGTTATCGCGCGCGTTGCGCGGACTGTTCGGCGTTCGATCCCCCATATAGGTCGCCGGCCCGAAAGGTAAACCCAATGACCCGGACTCTCGTCTTTTTGCCCGCGATTCTGGCGCTGCCCGGCTGCTCCACCCTTCCCAAGGGCGTCGGTCACACCGCCTCTGCGCGGGACTCTGCGGTTCTCGGTGGTCGCGGTTCGACGCCGTAAAAACGACGGACGCGGCGTTTTCGAGATCGCCAAACAGAACGGGTTCGATCCCGACGAATGGGACCGGATCGGCGGCAAACGGCCGGCCTGCCAGCGGCACGTTTATCTGGACGGGAAGATGTCCGGCAACGCTTGGTGTTCGGCCCGCGCATGGTCTACGGGCTGCTCGTTTCGGGCCCGGCCGACGTCTTTCCCGACTTCGCCGCCCGGCGGTTCTTCGGCTCGTTTGTCGTGATGGTAAAGACCTGAGTTACCCTGTAAGACTTTTTCTACACGTTCCACACGCGGAGTAAGCAATGGCCGGCAGCGTCAACAAAGTCATCCTCATCGGCAATCTTGGCAAGGACCCCGAAGTCCGCACCATGCAGAACGGTGGGAAGGTCGCGAACCTTTCGCTGGCCACCTCTGAAAGCTGGAAAGACAAGTCGACCGGCGAGCGCAAGGAAAAGACCGAATGGCACCGCGTGGTGATCTTCGGCCAGCTCGCCGACATCGCCGAGCGTTATCTCAAGAAGGGCTCGAAGGTTTACGTCTGCGGCGCGCTCCAGACCCGCAAGTGGACCGACCAGCAGGGCCAGGAAAAATACTCCACCGAAGTCGTGCTCCAGGGCTTCAACTCCGAGCTCACCATGCTCGACGGCAAGGGCGGCGGCGGTGGCGGCGGCGGGAGCATGAGCGACGACGGCGGCGGCTGGGATTCCGCGCCGTCGATGGATGCCCCGCGTGGGGGCCAGGGCGGTGGATTTGGCGGCGGCTCCAAGAAAAGCGCGCCCCGTGACGATATGGACGACGATATCCCGTTCTAGGCCGCGTTCTCACCCATGCAGCTTCTTTGGATATCGCTGGCCGCTTTTGTCGCAAGCCTGCTTGCGTCGATTGGGGCCATGGACGATGCGCCGCTCGCGGCCGGCCTCATGGTCGGCGCGAGCTTCTATCTCGTGGGCTTCACCGGGCTCGCGATCGCGGGGTCGTTCGACGCCGGCCTTCGCGGCCGCAAGATCTTCGGCGCGGTGATGCTGTTCCTCGGCTCGACCTCGGTGGCCTCGTCGCTGCTCATCACGGCGATGAAGGTCTACGCGAAGTATTTTCCCGCTTAGCCACTGAAAAAAGGGGCGCGCGGTTAAGCGCGCCCCTTTCAGGCACCCGTTATTCAGCGAGGCGTTATTCAGCGAGGCGTTGTTCGTCCAACGCTTGTTGCGTGCCGGCGCCCGCGGGCGGGCGGGCAAAGATGTACGGCGTTTCGCTCATCATGCTTTCGGCGATCTCGACGGTTTCCGCCGTGGGGTTCAGTTCCCGGGCTTTGCGGTAATCCGCCTTTGCCGCGATGCGGTTGCCCATGGCCGATTGCGCGTTGCCGCGGTTTACGTAGGCGCCCCAGCCGCCGGGGTTGAGCGCGATGCTTTCGTTGCACGCGCGCAAGGCATGTTCGGTGCGGCCGATCTGCGTGAGATGGATGCAAAGATGCGTGAGGCCTTCGGCGCGCTGTGCGGCCGAGAGGTTCGGCATGTCGAGGAGTTCACGGGTGGCTTTGAGGCCCGCACGCCATTTTTCCGCGACGATCGCGCGGGCGCTTTTGTCGAGCAGGTCCGCGTAGGTATCGGCTTTCGCGGCCGAAACCACCGAAAGCGAAGCGAGCAGCGAGGAGGTGAGTACGAGAGCGAATTTCATGGCTACGATCCTTATGTGGGTGACGATGTAGCCTCCCGAAGCCCGCTCAGGTTCTCAGACGCCTCCCGGATCCACCAATGAACTTTTTGCGTCGCAGCAATTACGGGATTGCGCTGCGCCGAAACGGGCGTAGAGTGAAGCATCCCCTCACGCAAACGCCCATGAAATCGAGCTAAACTGTAGTTTAGCGCTGTTTTTCTAAACAGCCGCGGCGTCGTATTCGCGCTTCAGCCGGGCCACGAGATCCTCGACCGAGGGAATGTCGTCGATGGTCCCCACGCCGTGGCCCGCCGACCAGATGTCGCGCCAGGCCTTGAACTCGTCCGGACGCTCGTCGATGCCGAGATTGGCGCCGGGACGCACCCCGGCCACGTCGGCGGGATCGAGGCCGCGCATCGTGATCGAATGTTTGAGGTAGTTGGCCGGCACGCCGCTGAAGTACGGCGTGTACATGATATCGGCCATCGTGCTTTGAACGATCATCTCCTTGTACCGATCGTCCGCCGAAGCTTCCTTGGTCGCGATGAAGCGGGTGCCCATGTAGCCGAGATCGGCGCCCATCAGTTGCGCGGCCTTGAGCTGAGCGCCGTTGGACAAGGCGCCGGAAAGCAAAATCGTGCCGGCGAAGATCCGGCGCACTTCCGACACGAGCGCAAACGGAGACATGGTTCCCGCATGGCCGCCGGCGCCCGCGCTGACGAGGATAAGCCCGTCCACACCGGCCTGGATGGCCTTCTGGGCGTGACGCACGGTGGTGACGTCGTGGAACACGATCCCGCCGTAACCGTGGATGTGTTTGACGATTTCGGAAGGGTCGCCCACGGAGGTGATCACGAACGGCACCTTGTGTTTGACCACCAGCTCGATGTCCTGCGCGAGGCGGGTATTGGTGCGGTGAACGATGAGGTTCGCGCCGTAGGGTGCGGCTTTCGGATCGTTCTTGAGCGCTTCGGCGATCTCGGTCAGCCAGGCGTCGAGCTGTTCGATGGGCCGCGCATTGAGGGTGGGGAAGGAGCCCGGCACGCCCGCTTTGCACTGTGCGATGACCAGCGCGGGCCGCGACACCAGGAACATCGGCGCGCCGACGACGGGCACGCGCAAACGATTACGAAACAACTCAGGCAGCGCCATTGAAAACCCCCTCAGCGGTCAGCGTTGGTATCACAGCGCGCTGGAATGGCAAAAACGCGCTGGCTCATAGGGGATGGTGCGGCGCAGCAATTTTTGGCCCGGCCGGGTGCGGACAAGGCCTGCGGGACGGGCCGCGAAAAGCCGCGTTTTTATCCCCAGCCCCGGCGGGGACGGCATACCAGGGCTCGGAGTCGCGTGGATCGGGCGCGGCGGCGCGTCCGCGGGTCAAAGCTCGCCCCCCGCGGGTGTCCTCCAGCGGGCGCGATGCTTCGCGAAAATGCCCTGAAAATAGAGACAAATCGCACCTCGTTTCGAGGCCCCGGGAAGGGGCCGCGCGCGGTACGCCGGCGTTGTGCCGGGCCTTGCCGATCTGCTAGATTTTGTGGGTCCAATCCGTCCGGCTCCGGGCGGGAACAATGACCCAAATCATAGGCCGTCAGAACATCCCGTGTTTGGCTTGTGCGATGCAACAAACAGGCCGGAGCCGAGACCTATTTTGTGTGAATTTTAGCGAGTGAGCCGGTGAGCGAAACCACGAAACCGACGCCCTTGGATATTACGCCCGTCACCATCGAAGACGAGATGCGCCGCAGTTATCTCGATTACGCCATGAGCGTGATCGTCAGCCGCGCGCTGCCCGATGTGCGTGACGGCCTGAAGCCCGTTCACCGCCGCATCCTCTACGGCATGAAGGAAGCGGGCTACGAGTACAACAAGCCCTTCCGTAAGTCCGCGCGCATCGTCGGGGACGTCATGGGTAAATACCACCCCCATGGCGACCAATCGATCTACGACGCGATGGTCCGCATGGCGCAGGATTTCTCCATGCGCGTGCCGCTCATCGACGGACAGGGGAATTTCGGTTCCATGGACGGCGACGCTCCGGCGGCCATGCGTTACACGGAATCCCGCCTCGCGAAACCCGCGCACTCGCTGCTCGACGATATCGACAAGGACACCGTCGATTTCCAGCCGAACTACGACGAAAGCGAACGCGAGCCGGTGGTTATCCCGGCGCGCTTCCCCAATCTTCTCGTCAACGGCGCCGGCGGCATCGCCGTCGGCATGGCCACCAACATTCCGCCGCACAACTTGAGTGAAATCGTCGACGCCACCTGCGCGCTGATCGACGATCCCGCCACCACCGACGAACGCCTGATGGAAATCGTCCCGGGTCCCGATTTTCCCACCGGCGGCATCATCCTCGGCCATGCGGGCAGCCGCGCGGCGATGATGACCGGACGCGGGTCCGTCGTGATGCGCGGCCGCTGCGAGATCGAGGACATCGGCAAGGACAAGCAGGCCATCGTCATCACCGAGATCCCGTATCAGGTGAACAAGTCGGCGATGATCGAGAAGATGGCCGAACTGGTGCGCGACAAGCGCATCGAGGGCATCGGCGATCTGCGCGATGAATCCGACCGCCGCGGCGTGCGCGTGGTCGTGGAAGTGAAGCGTGACGCGGTCGCGGACGTCGTGCTCAATCAACTCTACAAATTCACGCCGTTGCAGACCAGCTTCGGCGTCAACATGCTGGCCATCAGCAACGGCCGCCCGGAACTGATGAATCTGCGCCAGATCCTTCTGGCCTTCGTCGCGTTCCGTGAAGAAGTCATCCGCCGCCGCACGGTGTTCGAGCTGAACCAGGCGCGCAACCGCGCGCATACCTTGGTCGGCCTCGCGATTGCCGTCGCCAACCTCGACGAGGTGATCAGGCTCATCCGCGCCGCGCCGGATCCGAACGTCGCGCGCGAGCAGCTGATGGCGCGCGATTGGGACGCCGCCGACGTGGAACCGCTCGTCATCCTGATCGACGAGCCGGGCCGCAAGGTCGTGGACGGCAAGTACAAGCTGTCGGAAGAGCAGGCCAAGGCGATCCTGGACCTGCGTCTGCACCGCCTGACCGGCCTCGAGCGCGACAAGATCCACGCCGAACTGAAGGAAATCGGCGCCGCCATCGCCGATTATCTCGACATCCTGCGCAGCCGCGAGCGCCTCTACAAGATCATGCGCGAGGAGCTGCAGCAGATGAAGACCGAGTACGGCACGCCGCGCCGTACGACCATCGAAGAACTGGAATTCGAGACCGATATCGAAGACCTGATCCAGCGCGAAGACATGGTGGTGACCGTCACCAACACCGGTTGGATCAAGCGCGTGCCGCTGTCGACCTATCGCGCCCAGCGCCGCGGCGGCAAGGGCCGCGCCGGCATGGCCACGAAGGAAGAGGATTTCGTCCAGGCGCTGTACATCGTCAATACGCACACGCCGGTTCTGTTCTTCTCGACCCTCGGCATGGTCTACAAGCTGAAAGTCTACAAGCTGCCCGTCGGCACGCCGCAAAGCCGCGGCAAGGCGATGATCAACCTTCTGCCGCTGAAAGAAGGCGAAACGATCTCGACCGTCATGCCGATGCCGGAAGACGAAACGACGTGGGATCGGCTCAACGTCATGTTCGCGACCTCGGGCGGCACGGTGCGCCGTAACGACCTGTCGGATTTCGTGAACATCAACCGTTCGGGCAAGATCGCGATGAAGCTCGAGGAGAGCGGCGACCGCCTGATCGGCGTCAGCACCTGTAACGACCGGAACGACGTGCTGCTCTCGACCAAGCAGGGCAAGTGTATCCGCTTCGAAGTCTCCGACGTGCGCGTATTCCAGAGCCGCTCGTCCGTGGGCGTGCGCGGGATCAAGCTCGCCGAGGGTGACGAAGTCATCTCGATGTCGATCCTCAGGCATGTGGACTTCGACACCGAGAGCCGTGACGCTTACCTGCGCATGGCCAAGAAGCTGCGCGGCGCCGACGACGCCGAGGACAACGGCGCCGACGACGCCGCCGAGGCCGGGGCGTCGACGAAGGTCCTCAACGAGGAAGAGTTCAAGCGCTTCGCGTCGGCCGAGGAGTTCATCCTTACCGCAACGCGTAACGGCTTCGGCAAGCGCACGTCGGCGTATGAATACCGCATCACCGGCCGCGGCGGGCAGGGCATCGTCTCCATCGCCACGACCAAGCGTAACGGCGATGTCAGCGCCTCATTCCCCGTCGCCGACACCGATCAAGTGATGATGATCACCGACGCCGGCCGCCTGATCCGTATCCCGGTCGCCGATATTCGCGTGGCGGGCCGTTCCACCCAGGGTGTCACTCTGTTCGCCACCGGCGAAGAAGAGCATGTGACCTCGGTGGCGCACCTGCCGCTCGAAGAGGGCGCTGGAGAGAATGGCGGAGAGAATGGCGGCGAAAACGCCGTGGAAAACGCCGTGGAAAACGGTGGTGAAGAACCGGCCGCGGAAAGCGTATAATCGGGTCCGGACCTGGTTCGCGGTGCGAGGGGGATACAGCATGGCGAAGAAGCAGTCGCGCGCATCTGCGCGTGCGGAGAAAAGCGGTCGCCAACGGATCGGCGTCTATCCGGGCACCTTCGATCCGGTGACCAATGGGCATCTCGATATCATCAGCCGCGCCTCGCGTCTGGTCGACCGGCTGATCGTCGCGGTGGCGGTGAACGCCGGGAAGGGCCCCTTGTTCTCGCTGAAAGAGCGGGTCGAGATGTGCCGCACCGAGGTCGAGGGTCTGAAGCTCAAGGGCATGCAGGTCGACGTGGTGCCCTTCGATACGCTCCTCATGGATTTCGTGATCCATATGGGCGCCGATCTCATCGTGCGCGGCCTGCGCGCGGTCTCGGACTTCGAGTACGAGTTCCAGATGGCGGGCATGAACACACGCATCAACCCGAACGTGGAAACCGTGTTCTTGATGGCGTCGGAAAACCACCAGTTCATCGCCTCGCGCCTGGTCAAGGAAGTCGCCCGCCTGGGCGGCGATATCTCGACCTTCGTCCCGAAGGGCGTGCACAGTCGCGTCCGCCGGAAATATAAGCTTTCCTAGGCCTTTAGCGGCTTTCACGGGTTCGTTTTTCACGCCCTGATCCCTTGCGGCGGGCCAAGGGGGCGGCTATGACTTGCCGTCCTCTCGAGGAGACCTCGCCCCGTGTTCAAGTTCCGTTTTTCCGCCCTTGCCGCGTTTGCCGTCGCGCTGTTCCTTGGCGTCGCATTCGGCGCAGCCTCGTTCGCCCAGTCCCCGCCGCCCGCCAAGGCGAAGCCGCCCGCGGTCGTTCCGCTCGCGCCGCCCAAGGCCAAGCCGAGCCCGACCGGTCAACCCGCTTCACAAGCGCCCGCCGCCAAACCGGCGCCGGCGCCCGCCGCCCCCGTCACACCGAAGGAGCCTGTTAAATTGGACCCCGAATTCACGCTGTATATGGATCTCGAATACGGCCGCGTCGTCATCAAGATGCGCCCCGATCTCGCGCCCGTGCACGTCGCGCGTGTCAAGGAACTGGTGCGTCAGGGTTTCTATGACGGCGTCGTTTTCCATCGCGTGATCGACGGCTTCATGGCGCAGACCGGCGATCCGAAGGGCGACGGCACCGGCGGTTCGGGCAAGAACATCCAGGCCGAGTTCAACAAGGAAAGCCATGTGCGCGGCGCCGTCTCCATGGCGCGCGCGGCGAACATCAACAGCGCCGACAGCCAGTTCTTCATCGTGCTGGACGACAGCGCCCACCTCGACGGCAACTACACGCTGTGGGGCCAGGTGACCTCCGGCATGGAATTCGTCGACAAGATCCGCAAGGGCGATCCGAGCGCGAACGGCCGCGTGCCGTATCCGGACCGCATCATCCGCATGCAGGTCGCCATCGACGCCGACAAAGCGAAGAAGAAGTAACCGGCTCTAGCCGCGGTCCTTGACCGCGGCCGCCCACACGTCTTCGATCTCACGAATGGAAGCCCAGTCCGCGAACAGCGTGGATTGGGCTTCTTCGATTTGGCCCCGCACGTCGCCGCGCAGCGCCTTGTCGTGGACGAGGTCTATCGCGGTCCGCACATAATCGTCGGCGGAATTCACGACCGGCGCCGCAACACCCATGCGGCGGTAGAACGCAAGCGTATGCCGCCCCCGCATGAAGGCGCCCGGCAAATGTACGACGGGCGTTCCGAGGGCGAGGGTCTCAAGCGAGGTCTTGCCGCCCGACCATTGTGGAACGTCGAGCACCACGTCGGCCGACTTCACGAGCTTTAGAAAGCCGGCTTTTGTCGTGCGCGGGAGGATGTGAAGCCGCTGCTTGTTCGTGCCGACGATCGGTTCCATACGCCTGCGGAAAAGCGCGTCCGCGTGCGCGCCGAGGCTGACGAAGTAGACGTGGCCTTCGCGGTCGTCCTCCAGCAGTTTGGCGATCGCGGCGTCGAAGTCGGGATGCACTTTATAAAGGCTTTGGCCGCAGACGTAGGCGGGCGCCGCGCCGAGGCCCGCGCCCTTGCGGTCCGCGTCCATGGCGGTCGGCGGTTCGGCGGCGAAAGACAGGCCGCGCAACCGGACAAGGTTTTCCGTGTAGTGCGCCTGGGCGCCGTCCGGTTCCATATCGCCGACGGAGAGGAAGTGGTCGATGGTGGAAAGCCCCGTCGTGATGGGATGCCCCCAGGCCACGGTCTGGACTGTCGCAAGGCGGGCGAAGGCCAGGAAGTAGGCCATGTGCTCCATGCCCACTTCCGGATAGTGCAGCACGTCGAGCTCGGCAGCGGCGAGGAGGTGGCGGGCGGCGGCGAGGTCGTTCGGCAGATCGACGCAGGCCGCCGCCGCGAGGAACTTGGAGGTTCCGGAATCCTGCTGTGCATGCGGTGTGCGAAACAGCGTGAGATCGAAGCGGGAGCGGTCGAGCCCGGCGATCAGCCCATAGGTCAGGTAGCCGACGGTGTGATGAGAGAAATAGTTGGAGACGATTCCGACCCGCAGTTTTCCTTGCGGGCGGCGGCCGACAGGCCGGGCCGTGAACGTGAGTGCCGGACAGGCCGCGCGATAATAGGTCGCGAGCGCTTCCTGAAGGGGGCGGTCGTTCTTCGCCTGATATCCCAGAAAGAAATTGGGGCCGAGGCCTGCGCCGAGGGGATCGGGGATCGGCGCCGCCGGGCCGTCCGCCAGCATGGCGGCATAACGGGCGCGGCTTTCCTCGATGTCCTTTGCGTTCGCCGGGATCACCGGCTGCGTGAACGCGGCCTTGAAGCGCAAGACCGCGGCGCGGGCTGGATCCCGCTCACGGCTTGCCGACTCGCGCAGCAGCGTGCGCGCGTCCTCCACTTTGCCGCTCAAGCGCCACAGGTTCGTCAGTCCCTCGCGCGCCGCGAGATTGGTGGGCTCGATTTTCAGGGCCGCCAAAAATTCCGTCTCGGCGCCGGGATAATCCATGAGGTGCAGCAAGGTCTGCGCGGCCTTGAGACGGGGCCCGGAGTCTTCCGGAGTCAGCTCCGCCAGGCGCCGGCAAATTTTAAGGACCTGGGCCTTTTGACCGGCCTGGTCGTGAATGTCGGCGAGAATTTGCAGAAGGAAGACGTCGTTGGGGGCGCCCGAAAGGGCCGCAGCGGCGCATTGAAGCGCGCCCGGCAGATCGCCCGCCATGAGCAGATTTGCGGCGTTATTGCGCTGTTCTTCAATGGATTGCATGGACCGCGAGCGCGCCCGTAAAGATGCCGGCCGAGACCGGCATCTTTACGTCCTGCATGGCGGTCCCGCAATCGCTCCCGGACTTCTTGACCGGGGGAGGGGCCGCCCGTATGTTGCGGCCCTCTCGCGGTCGGGTCCGTAGCTCAGCGGTAGAGCATCGCACTTTTAATGCGGTGGTCGATGGTTCGAATCCATCCGGACTCACCAACTCCCCTATACAACCAGCCGGCGATAAAGGTGCCAGGTCGCGTGACCGAGCACCGGGACGCACACGGCCAGTCCGACCAGGAAGGGGATCGCCCCGATCAGAAGGACGAGGGCGACCAAAAATCCCCAGAGGGCCAGGATGATCGGGTTGGCCTGCACGGCCCGCACCGATGTCATGATCGCGGTTCCGATCCCGACATGACGGTCCAGAAGCAGCGGGAAGGACACGACGCTGATGCACAGCGCGGTCACCGCAAAGAAGAGCCCCACCGCATTTCCGATCGCGATCAGGGCCCAGCCGCGCGGTGTCGAGAACAGCTGCGTCATGAGATCCTGTGCCGAGCTGGGGACAACGATGCGCCAAAAATCGCCGAAAGTCATGTCGTAGATGGTCGCGGCCGTGGTCAGCCAGAAGAAGAACAACGCAAGCAGCACGCCGCCCAGGATGAGGATTTCGCGCGCCGCCGGATTGCGCAGGAAGTTCCCCGCGTTCGAGTGGGAAATATCCTCGCCATGTTCCCGTTTGCGGCTGATCTCGCACATCGCAATGGTCAGGAACGGCCCGATCAGCAGGGAGCCCGAGATCACCGGGAAGGCCAGCGGAAGCAGGTCATAGTTGAAGACCATCAGGAAGGCCCCAAGGGTCATCAGCGGGTAGATCACCCCGAGGAAATAAAGGTGTGTCGGTTTGGCCGAGAAATCCTCGATGCCGGCGTGAATGGCCTCGGTGATGTCCCGCAGTCCGATTTTCCGGACCGCAGGCGGAGCCGCCGCGACATGCGTGGTGTGCAAAGAAGACAGTGCCATGGACCCTCCGGTTGGAAAAAAGCAGAGGAAAATGACGTCGATCTGAGCGTGAGAATTATACGCCCCAAAAACCGTCGCGGCGGTGCGAAATCTCGTTCACAAATGCAGGAAGACCGTTGGATATATGGGTTTTTTCGATGGCTGAATTTAGATAGTCGCGTTTTGGCCAAGGCTGCGGCCGATCCGCCGGGGCGCCGCTACCAGCGGTACGTCAGTCCCGCCGTCAGCGTACGCCCCGCCAAAAGGTCGTTGGCGGTCATGGTCCCCGCGACATAACCTTCCAATTCCGGCGTCATCGTCACCGCAAGTCCGGCTTCGGCCTCGACCGCGAGGCGCCGGCGGGCATCGCCATGGAGTTCAAAGCCGCTGTCCGGGACCCCGACAAGGCCGGCCGAAATGCGGGGCATGCGCTGGAGCAGTTCCACCGATATGGACAGGTCGCCATAGGGGCGGACGGATCCGGCGGCGGCGCCGACGCCGGCGCCGAAACGGGCGCGAAGCGAACGCAACGCGTCGTCCATGGTCCGCACGGAAAGCGCACGCCCTTCGTCAATCGCGCCGACACCGACGCGATGATAGGCCGCGCCGGCATGCGGCGAGAAGGACATCGGCCCGAAGGCCATTTCATAGGTCGCGTCGACGCGGGCCGACCACAAGTCGCTGTCGGCGTCGGCGGAAAGGATTTCGCCCGATGGGCGCGCGCGCCGTGTTTGCGGCGTCCCATGCCCATAAGCGAGAGCGGCTTCGACGCCGAAACCGCTCCACGTCGTGCCGGCGCGGAACGCGATCAATGACGCGTTCAGCGAAGCCGCGTTCGTGCCGCGCGCGAAATCACCGTCGGTTCGCGCGGCGGCAATACCGAGCCACGCGTCGCCGGCCGTCATGTCCAAGCCGGCGATCATGCCGTGAAGATCGAAATCGGCGACGGACGCCGCGCCGCGCGAGCGGCCGGTCGATGAAAAACCGCGGGCCCAGGCAAGATGCCCGGGGAGCGTTTCCGTGGGCCCATGCCGCCGCAGGCCCTGCGCGAAGCGCTCGAGGGTGAGAAGGCCGAGGTTCTGGACGCCGCCCGGACCTTCGGCGGTGAAATCCTCGAGGATCGCCGTGGCGGCGCCCGGCGCGGAAAACTCAAGCTGCTGAAGTGTCGTCGAGAGGGCTTGAGGCGGCGAGGTCTGCAGCCGATCGAACAACCGTCCCACGGATTTTTGGCCCGCGCTCACACCCGCTGTGCTGTAAGACAGCCGGTCGATCTCCACCGTCACGCCGCCGGAAGCGCTTGTGACCAACCCCGCCTTCACAAAGGCGAGGTCCGGCGCGGCGAGGGTGAATTGGCCTGTCTGCGTGAGCGAGCCTGAGAGCGGCGTTACGACGTCGAAACGCTGCCCATTGCGAAACGCCGTTCCTTCGTAGCTCAGGGCGAGGGTGCCGGCCAACGTCGCGGGACCGCCGACGACGAGTCTGTCCGATGACCCGCCGGGGGAAAGCCTGATGGCGAGCGTGCCGTTCGCAAACTGCTGAAAGGCGCCCGTGACGGTCAGCGTGCCTTTGGCGGCTTGTGTCCCCGGCGCGAGGATGCCGCTGTTGGTCACCAGGCCGTCGATCGTGCCCCCTCCGCGCAGGAGGCCGAGGTTGCCGGTCGCGGCCGAGGTCAGGCGCACGCCCGGATTCACCACGATGCCGCCGCCGTCGAAGATATTGACCTGCTGCCCGATCGTGAGGTCACGCGTCAGGGTTAGATTTCCCGCCCCGTTTTTTGACAGAAACTCCGCGTTCAGCACGGGGGCGCTCAGAGCGCCGCTCCCTTGAAAAATGAGGCTATCCTCGCCGGGCCCGAAGTCCACGATTCCATCGATGGACGAGCCGGCGCGGTAAATGACAAGGTCGTTGCCGCCCGCAAGCCGCACATCACCCGCAATTGTCCCGCTGTTGAAGAGGGTGACTTGCGCGCCAAGGCTGCGCAGCGCCGGAAGGCCGCCGCTCGCGACGATAAGGCCTGTATTGATGACTTCGGTGGCCGGAGCTGCCGTCGCAAGAATGGCCGCGCCGTCCGGCACCAGGGTTCCGTCGATTTGCCGCGCCGGCGACACCTCGATCCGTCCGGCATTGTTCACGGCCGCGCTTTGCGCGCCGTCCAGCCGCACGCCGATATGCGTCGCTTCAACGACGCCGTTCGCCGCATTTATGAAATGGGCGTCTTTGCCGACGACGGAGACGCCGATGGTGGGCGTCAGCGCGCGCGCCGGACCCGATAACACGCCTTGAATGCGGCCCGCATTTGTGAGCGTGCCGTTCACGACCTGAACGCCGAC
>JADZAK010000070.1 GCA_020852595.1 Rhodospirillaceae bacterium | reverse complement strand
TGCTGCGCGGGCCGCGCCCGGCGGCGGGGCTTGAGGGTCTCAAGGACCTGGCGGCGACGCTGACCCATCATCGACGCGACGTCATGCGCTGGACGGAACGGCTGGAGGCTTGTTTCAAGGCCTTCGCCAACGTCATGGCGAAAGAGGACGTGGCGCTCGATGAAGTGCTGAACGCGCATATGGAAGCCGCCGAAGCCTTCGCCGAGACGCCGGACAAGCCAGGGCCACTACGTTTATGGGCAGGCGAAGACGGTGAGGCGCTGGCGGCTTTCGCGGCGGAGCTGGCGCAGTACGGCGGTTATGTACCGCGTTTCGCACCGCGCCTTTATCCGGCGGTGCTGAACGCGCTCCTCACCGGTCAAGTCGTGCGTCCGAAATTCGGCAAACATCCAAGGCTTGCGGTGCTCGGACCTCTGGAAGCGCGCTTGCAGCGCTTCGATGTGTTGATCCTGTCGGGGCTCAATGAGGGCACATGGCCCGGGGACGCCCCGGCGGATCCGTGGATGAGCCGGCCGATGCGCGCGGCCTTTGGTTTGCCCTCGCCCGAACGGCGTGTGGGCCTCGCGGCGCACGACGTGGCGCAGGCCCTGTGCGCGCCGCGTGTGATCATGACGCGCGCCGTAAAAGCAGACGGCACGCCGACGGTGCCCTCCAGATGGCTCATGCGCCTGGAGCAGGTGATCAAGGCGGCCGGCCTTATCGATACGTGGCGCGCGGCGAACGCGCCGTGGCTGGCGTGGGCGAACGCGCTGTCGCATCCGGCGCAGTTCACGGCGGCGAAGCCGCCCGCGCCGCGCCCACCAGTGGCCGCGCGGCCGCGCAAACTCTCCGTCACACAGATCGAGACCTGGATGCGCGACCCGTACGGGATCTATGCGCGCTGCGTGCTGGGGCTCGAAGCATTGCCGGACCTCGATCAGGACGCAAGTCTCGCGGACTACGGCTCGCTGACCCATAAGGCCCTGCAGGATTTCATCACCGCTTATCCGGCGGGCCCGCTGCCCGAGGACGCGCAGGAAAAGCTGTGCGACATCGGCAGACGGCTGTTCGATACGGGGACGGTGCGGCCCGCCGTGATGGCCTTCTGGTGGCCGCGCTTCGAGCGCATCGCGGCCTGGTTCGTCAAACACGAGAGCACCCGGCGCGATGTGCTGAAACACGCCCATGTGGAGCGCGGCGGGAAGATGGTGCTCGACGGCCCGGCGGGGCCCTTCACCCTCACCGCCAAAGCCGACCGCATCGACGAGACCTCCAATGGCCTTGTGGTGATCGACTACAAGACGGGAGCGGTGCCCACCGACAAGATGGTGAACGCGGGTTATTCGCCGCAATTGCCGCTGGAAGCGGCCATGGCGCTGGCGGGCGCGTTCGAGGGCGTGCCGCGCGCGGCGGTGGACGAGATCGCGTTCTGGGCGTTGCACGGACGCAAAGAGGGCGGCAGCGCGAACGCGGTGAAGGGCGACGCGGCGGAACTGGCCAAGGCGGCGCAGGAAGGCCTCGCGCGCCTGGTCGCGGCCTTCGACGATCCGAACACGCCCTACGAAGCGCGGCCCAACCCGGACATCGCCCCGGCCTATAGCGATTATCTGCACCTCGCCCGCGTGAAGGAATGGATCTCGGCCGGGGAGGAAGAGGCATGAGCGTCGCCTCGCCCATCCAGATCGCCGAGCGCACCCAGAAGCGCGCCGCGCACCCCGCGAAAAGTGTTTGGGTGAGCGCCTCGGCGGGCTCGGGCAAAACGAAGGTGCTGACGGACCGCGTGCTGGCGCTGCTGCTGACCGGCACCGCCCCCCACAAAATCCTATGCCTGACCTTCACCAAGGCGGCCGCCGCCGAGATGAGCAACCGCATCAACGCGCGGCTGGCGTCCTGGGTGACCATGGACGAGGACACGCTGTGGAACCAACTGGCGGCGCTGCATCCGGAGACACCGGATCGCCTGCTGCTGGACCGCGCGCGGCGCCTGTTCGCCCAAGTTCTGGATGCGCCGGGCGGGCTGTCGATCTCGACCATTCACGGCTTTTGCCAATCGTTATTAAAGCGCTTCCCGTTGGAAGCGGGCGTGACGCCGCATTTCACGGTGATGGACGAACGCGACGCGCGCGAGGCTCTGGCCGCCGCACAGGAGCAGTGTATCGCGCATGCGCACGGGGGCGATGACACGGACCTCGCCGACGCCTTGAAGCTGATCACCGCGCGGGTGCATGAGACGCATTTCGCCGACCTGATGGACTCGCTGGCCGCCTGTCGGACCAAGCTCGCGCGTATGTTCAAGGCCCATGGCGGATTCACGAACGTGGCGAAGGCGCTGCGGCGCAAGTTGAGCCTGCCGGAAGACGCGACCGAACTCTCGCTGCTGACGGACGCCTGCAAGGAGGTCGCCTTCGACGGCGCATCCTTGCGGCGTGTGTGCGGCGCGCTCGACAGCGGCTCGGCGACGGACAAGGACCGCGCGGCGTTGTTGCGCGCCTGGCTGTCGGTGGAAGACACACGGATCGCCGGGTTCGAGACCTATGCGGGCGCGTTCCTGACCCTGGAAGACGAACCGCGCGCGCGGCTGGCGACGAAAGCCGTCGTCACCGCCCTGCCCGACGCGATCACGATTTTGGAAACCGAGGCGCGGCGGGTCAGAGAAATCCGCTTGCTGTGCAAGGCCGCGCGGGTGGCCGCGAATACGGAGGCTCTCCTGCGTCTTGGCGCGCGCATGCTGGAGATCTATTCCGCCGAGAAGTCGCGGCGCGGCCTTCTGGATTATGACGATCTGATCCAGACCGCGCGCCGCCTGGTGGAGCGCGACGGCGCCGCCGCCTGGGTGTTGTACAAGCTGGACGGCGGGCTCGATCACATCCTGATCGACGAAGCGCAGGATACGAACCCGGACCAGTGGGCCATTGTCGACGCTCTCACGCGCGAGTTCTTCGCGGGCGAAGGCGTGCATGAACAGATTTCGCTGAACCCGCGCACGGTGTTCGCCGTGGGCGACCGCAAGCAGTCGATCTACGGTTTCCAGGGCGCGGCGCCGGACGAGTTCGACCGGATGCAAAAGGTGCTGGAAAGCCGCGTGACCGCCGCGAACCAGGCCTGGGGCAGCGAAGACCTGTTCGTGTCGTTCCGCTCGGTGACGGCGGTGCTCGACGCGGTGGATCATGTGTTTCGCCAACCCGGCGCGCGCGACGGGGTCGCGGTCGGCGATGAGGACATCACCCACCGCGCCGCGCGCGAAGGCAACGCGGGACTGGTGGAACTGTGGGCGCCCGTCGAACCCGAGGCGACCGACGAGGTTCAGCCCTGGATGCCGCCGGTGGAGCGCAAGCGCGGGGATTCCCCGCCCGCACGGCTGGCGGCCCTCGTGGCCAGGCGCATCGACAAGATGCTGCGCTCCGGTGAAGCGCTGGAGTCCAAAGGCCGCGCTATCCGCGCCGGGGACATCATGGTGCTGGTGCGCCGGCGGACGGGCTTTGTCGAAGACCTGGTGCGTCATCTGAAAACGCTGAAGGTGCCGGTGGCCGGCGTGGACCGCATGGTGCTCACCGACCAGATGGCGGTGATGGACCTGATGGCGCTGGGCGAATTCCTCTTGCTGCCGGAAGACGACCTGACGCTGGCCACGGTGCTGAAGGGCCCGCTGGTGGGTCTGACGGAAGAAGAGTTGTTCATCCTGGCGCATGGGCGCGGCGACAAACGCCTGTGGGATGTGCTGACCGCGCACGCGGGAAGCACGTCGCGGTTTGGCGCGGCGCACGCGGCGCTCGCCGATCTTCTGGCGAAGACGGATTATCTGACGCCGGTGGAATTGTACGGCCATGTGCTGGTGGCCTGCGAGGGACGCAAAAAGCTGCTGGCGCGTCTCGGCCTCGACGCTGAAGATCCCATCGACGAATTCATGACCCTGGCGCTGTCCTACCAGGACGATCACGCGCCGTCGCTGCAAGGCTTCCTGCATTGGCTGTCGGCGGGCGACGCCGAGATCAAGCGCGACCTCGACAGCACGGGTAGCGACGCGGTGCGCGTGATCACGGTGCACGGCGCGAAAGGTTTGCAGGCCCCGATCGTGTTCCTGCCCGATACGATGCAGACACCGACATTCCAAGACCGCTTGTTATGGACCGACGGCGCGAAACCCTTGATGCTGTGGTGCGCGGCGGCAAAGGAGATCGATCCGGCGACGAAGGCCTTGCGTCAATCCCTCGCCGACGCGCAGGCCCGCGAATATCGCCGTCTTCTTTATGTGGCGATGACACGCGCCGAAGACCGCCTGTATGTCTGCGGCTGGCAAAACAAGCGCGCGGGCGACGGGGCTTCGAGCTGGTACGACCTGATCCGGGCCGGCCTTGCGGCCTCGATGTCGGAGACCGTCACCGATGCGTTCCTTGAGAGCGATGGAACGCTGAGCAGCGCCGACGTCCTGCGCTTAAGCTCGCGTCAGGACAAACCGCCGAAGGAAGACAAGAAGACCGTCGCGACGGCCTCGTCAACCGCCTTGCCGGACTGGACGCGCGAAGATGCGCCGCCGGAAGCGATCCCGCCGCGGCCTTTGGCGCCCTCGCGCGCGGTCATGGACGATCCGCCGGTGAACTCGCCGCTGGGCGATACGCGGCAGAGATTCCAGCGCGGGATCATCATTCACCGTCTGCTGCAAAGCCTGCCCGACCTGCCGCCGGCGACGCGGCGCAAGGCGGCCGAAGCCTTTGTCGCGCGGCCCGCGTGGCAGCTCGCGGAAGCCGAGCGCGCGGCCCTGGTGAACGAAACCATGGTGGTGCTGGAGACCCCGGACTTCGTGCCGCTATTTGCAGCCGAGACCTCGCGCGCCGAAGTGCCGGTAACGGGCCTTTTGGGCCGCTTCGCGCTGTCGGGCCAGGTGGACCGGCTGGCGGTGACCGAGGACGAGGTCTGGATCGTCGATTACAAGACCAACCGCCCGCCGCCGCATGAAGCGGTGAATGTCGATAAGGCCTATGTCTACCAGATGGCGGCCTACCGGCGCGCTTTGCAGGCGATCTACCCGAAACATACCGTCCATTGCCTGCTTTTGTGGACGGATGGCCCCTTCATCCTGGAACTGCCCTCGCAGCAAATGGATGACCTGCTTGGGGCTTCCGGCCTAATCTAACGCCATGGATGACACCAACCAGATCCATAACGTCGACGGCGTGCTCTTGCGCGAGTGCTGGTACTACGCCCTGCCCTCGCATGCCTTGAAGGCGCGCGCGACTGTGCACCGGACCATCGTCGGCGAACCGGTGCTGCTGGGCCGCGACGCCGACGGGAAGGTTTTTGCCTTCCGGGACACCTGCCCGCACCGGGGGACCTTGTTGTCGAAAGGTGCGTTCGACGGACGTGAAGTGCAGTGCCCCTATCACGGCTGGCGCTTCCGCACCGATGGACAGTGCACGGCGATCCCTTCACAGCTCGCCGATCAGAAACCCCAAGCCAAGGACATCCGCACGCCGGCGTTCCGTGTGGCCGAGCGCGACGGGAATATCTGGATCTATATCGGCACGCAGAAAGACAACCTTCCGCCCGTGCCCGCGGTGCCGGCGGTGGGGGCAAAGTTCCAACTGCATGAGTCCTCGATCTTCGCCTGCAATATCGACGTGGCGGTTTCGGGTTTGATGGACCCCGCGCACGGGCCCTTCGTGCACCGCTCGGCGTTCTGGCGCGGCGAACACAGCATCCATGAAAAGCAAAAGGCCTTCTCGCCGCTGGCGGAAGAGGACGGCCTCGGCTGGCGCATGGACCGTCACACCGCGTCGCGCAATTCACGCGCCTACCGCATTTTCCTCGGCGGCACGCCGGAGACGGACATCAGTTACAGAATCCCCGCGACACGCATCGAACACGCCCAAACACAGAAATACAATTACTGCGGCCTGACGGCCTGCACGCCGATCACGGCGGACCGCACGGAAGTGCATCATGTGATGTACTGGGACGTGCCGGGCGGATTTCTGCTGCGCCCCGTGGTGCGCGCGCTGGCGAAGCGATTCCTGGAGCAGGACCGCCGCGCGGTCATGGCGATGCAGGAAGGTTTGGCCTTCAATCCATCGACCATGCTGATCCAGGACGCCGATACGCAGACCCGCTGGTATCTTCGCTTGAAACGCGAATTTCTGACCGCGCAGGCCGAGGGCCGCGCGGCGCGCAACCCTCTCATGCCCGTGATGCTGCGCTGGCGGAGCTAACGGATTCGCGTCCTTGACGCTTTGCGGACCCCTGCCTAGATTCAGCCATCTCCCTTTCGGGCTCAGGCTCCAATCCAAGGATTTCCCGTTAATGAAAGACGTTTCCGATACCTCTTTTGAGACCGACGTGCTGAAGGCCGAAGGCCCGGTGCTGGTGGACTTCTGGGCGGAATGGTGCGGCCCGTGCAAGCAGATCGCCCCGTCCCTGGAGAAGCTGGACAAGGAACTATCGGACAAGCTGACGTTCACCAAGATCAACATCGACAACAATCCGAACACCCCGACCCAGTTCGGCGTGCGCGGTATCCCGACCCTGATGATCTTCAAGAACGGCCAGGTTGCGGCGACCAAAGTGGGCGCCCTGCCGGAGAGCAAGCTGAAAGAGTGGATCCAGCAGTCCCTCTAATACGCCTTATTTTGGGGCTGTTCTTATCGGAAAACCGCTCATACTTTTCCGGAACAGGCCTGTATTTTCGCGAAAAATTAAGGGCCTCAGCCGACAACCGGCTGGGGCCTTTGCCTTTTTAGGGACCGGCCCGTACAAAAGACCGCGAAGAGAGGCCTCATGACATCGACGACCGGCGGCTATGTGACCGACACGGCCTATGTGGCCGAGTTCTACGGGGATCACGCGCCCGCCCATATGAACCTGATCGCGGCCTCGAACGGCTATCGCCCGCGCCCCTTGGACGGCGGCTTCACCTGGTGCGATTACGGCTGCGGCAACGGCGTTACAGCGAACGTGCTCGCGGGCTGTTTCCCGGACGCGAAATTCTACGGCGTCGATTTCCTGCCGGCGCACACGCGCACGGCCGAACTCCTGTCGTTGCGCGGCGGCCTTCAGAACACGACCTTCATCCAGAAAAGTTTCACCGACCTCGGCCCCGATGAAATTCCGCCGCTCGACTTCGCGGTGATGCACGGCGTTCTGTCGTGGATCGACGATCCGACGCGCAACGCGGTGCTCGACGACGCCGCGCGGCGCCTGAAGCCGGGCGGCCTTCTGCTCACCGGCACCAACGCGATGCCCGGTTGGGCCGCGAAGCTGCCGATGCGCAACATGGTCTACTCCCTGTCGCGCGACGGACAGAACTCGCTGGAACGCGCGCAGACCGGTCTCGACTGGCTGAAGAAGCTGAAAGACGCCAAGGTCAAATATTTCCGCGACAACCCCGCCCTCGCCGAAGCGGTCGAAGAGCTTGAGCGCCTCGACCTGCGCTACATGGCGCATGAGTATTTCAACGAACATCTGCGCGCTTTCTACTTCGCCGAACTGAAGGCGATGATGGAAGCCAAGGGGCTGCGGTTCGCGGGCTGCGCGCGCCTGTTCCTGAACATGGTGGACCTGTCGGTCCCACAGGCGCTGCAAGACGAATTCCGCTCGGTGAAGACGCGCGGCGAACTGGAAGCCAAACGCGACTTCATCCGCAACGAGACGTTCCGCCGCGATGTCTGGATCAAGGGCGAGCCCCTGAAGAGCGAAGAGGAGTGGCTGGCGGTCAACCAGGATCAGGTGTTCGGCACCGTCGACCCGCTGGCGAAGATCGACCGCACCGTGGCGTTCGGGGACATTCAACTCAGCTACGAGAACGAGCCGTTCGCGGCGCTTCTGAAGCTGGTGGCCGAACGCGGGCTTTCCATCCGCGAGATGGAAAATCACCGCGAGATGGCCGGCCTTTCGCCGTGGACGCGTTTCGAAGCCGCGCGGCTGCTGGCCGCCGGCGGCCAGGTGCACTCGTTCCCGGCGTCCACGAAGCCGGTGAAAGTGGCCAAGGACGCACGCCTGTCCATGCCCGCGATCAACAGGGGCATGATCAAGGAACTGGGCCTGTCCCTGCCGAAAGTCGCCCTTGCCGCTCCTTACGCGGGAACGGGCGTGGAAATCGGCAATATCGACGCGATCCTATTGCTGGCGCGCTGTGAAAAGGGCCGCGACGGGGCCGTCAAACACGCCGCCAAGGTGCTCGGCGGCGACGTGGGCGACATCGTGATCGGCCATAAGACGCTGACGCCGCGCGAGACCGAGGACTTGCTGAAGCAACGTTTCGCCGCCCTCGAGACGACGATGCTCGACAAGCTTGCCGAGATCGGCGTCATCGGCGTGGAAAGCTAAACGCGGGGGGCCTCGCGATGATGCGGCAAACGGCCCCGCCGCGCAGATGTGAACCCTATTTGGCGATCCAAATAATCTGATCCGGCCCGCGGCTGCCGTTGATGATCTTCTCCGGCACGCCCACGATGCGCAGCGCCTGATCGTACATCAGGGTCACCGCATACAGGGCGATCTGATCGATCCCCCAGGACAGCCGGCCCTCCGCGTGATAGTGCGCGATATAGCCCGCGACGCCGCGCAAGTAATCGCGCGCCGCCGGTGTATTCGCCGCGCCGATACAGGACGCCACCACCTTGTTGCGGACATCGAGGCGTCCCGGCAGCAAGTAGAGGGCGACGTCATATCCTTTGAGGGCCTCGAACATGAAGGCGACGTCCGCCTTGAAGATCGTATCGGCGTCGACCATCCATACCGACGCCGGCGCGTTCAGGAGCAGCTGCCAGTACCGAATGAAACGGACCGCGTGGTAGTAACCCCTGGCCTTCGATGATTCGCCGCCGCGCAGGCCCGTCCACTCACCGGAGAGACTCCAGGTAAGATTGGGATAAGCCGCGAGGCGCCGGACCACCTCGGCGCGCTCCTCCGGCATCATGTCGAAGATATGCAGCGCAAGGCAGACGCCGGGCCCATTGTGCGCGACGAACGAGTCGACGAGGCCCCAACCGAATTTCTGGAAGTAGAAGTAATCCGCGCAGGTGAGGACGACACCTTCGATGCCGATAGGAACATCGCGCGTCACAAGCACAGGCGGAAGCCTCATGGCCGCGTCATGGACTTTTCCGGGAATGGCGGCGTGAAACGCCGGATCCAGATTGGCGACGCAGGACGGATGCTCCCCGCTCGCCCGCCGCAATTGCGCGAAGACTTTTTCGG
This sequence comes from Rhodospirillaceae bacterium, assembly GCA_020852595.1. GTDB lineage: Bacteria > Pseudomonadota > Alphaproteobacteria > Rhodospirillales > Rhodospirillaceae > SHVO01. The sequence goes on along the minus strand of JADZAK010000070.1, from coordinate 15,016 downwards.
CCTCCCGCGCAGCCCCCAGCGCCGTATAGGCGTCGGCGAGCAGCACGGCGGCGGGGAAGGACTGCGGGTCCCGCTGCAAAATCGCCGTCGCTTCACGGATCAGCGCAATGACTTCGTCCTTCGCGAACCGCACATCGAGATCGGCGAGACTATCGGCATTGGTGATAGAAAGCCCCGCCGCGATCCGGCGCCGCTTGTCCTGATAACGCACGAGCATGTGCCTATCGTGCAGGCGTATCGCCGCGTCAGCCGGAAGTGTGCGCAGACGCTCCTCGATCAGGGCGAGCATCTCGCTCTCGAACGCCTCGCCCGCCGCCGCGCAGCAGGTGTAGAGTAAATCGGGATCGTGCGGCGAACGTGCGAGCTGCGCGCAAAGATCTTTGAAATCGAGACCGGTCATAGAGGGGCGGGTGCGAGCTCAGTCGTCCATCAGGGCTTTGTTCGTGCGGTCGGTCATCAGCAGGGTCGCGACGAAGCTGATGGCGCAGCACGCCGCCATATAGAAAGCGATGGCGTAGCCGGTTTTGTACTGAGCCAGGAGGGCGGTGGCAATAAGCGGCGCGGGGCCGCCGGCGAAGACCGAGGCGAGTTGATAGCCCATGGACGACCCCGAATACCGCAACCGGCCCTTGAAGCTTTCGGCGATGAGCGCGGCTTGCGGACCGAACATGATGTCGTGCGGGATGAGCGAGACCGCGATCGCGAGGAACACCCAAGATGGAATTTGCGTATCGAGCGCGGCGAAGTAGAGGAAGCCGAAGGCGCCGTTCACGACACAGCCGATCAGATAGGTCCGCTTGCGGCCCCACCGGTCGGACAGCCAGCCGAACAGCGGAATGGTGAAACACGAAAGCGCCGCGCAGACCATGACGGCCTGCAGAAGGAAGTCGCGCTGCATCCCGAGCTGCGCGGTGCCGTAAGAGAAGACGAAAGCCGTGAAGATATAGAATGGCGCCTGCTGCCCGGTCCGCGCGAACGCCGACAACAGAATTTCGCGCGGGTGCTCTTTCAGGGCCTGGATAAAGGGTTGACGCTCGATCTTGTTCTCGGCGGCGAGCTTGCGGAAGGTTGGCGTCTCCAGGATCCCGAGGCGGATATAGAGCCCGACACCCACGAGAAGGATGCTGATCAGGAACGGGATGCGCCAGCCCCAGTCGAAGAAGGCGTCCGCCGAGTAGGCGCTGAACCCGAGCACCGCGAGGTTCGCGGTAAACACGCCCATGGGCACGCCCCACTGAGGCCATGACGTGATGAAACCGCGATGCTTGTCGCTCTTGGCCCACTCCATGGCCAAGAGAACGGCGCCGCCCCATTCACCGCCGACGCCGATCCCCTGGATGAAACGCAGCAGCGTGAGAATGACGGCGCCCCAGATGCCGATGCTTTCATAGCTCGGGACGAGGCCCACCGCGAAGGTCGCAAGCCCCATGAGAAGGAGAGTCGCGACCAGCGTGCCCTTGCGGCCGATGCGATCGCCGTAGTGGCCGAAGATCGCGGCGCCGAGAGGACGCGAGAGGAAGCCGACGAAATAGACGGAGAAGGCTTGCAGGGTCGCCGTCACCGGCTCGGACTGCGGGAAAAAGAGTTTGCCGAAAACCAGGCCGGTCACCGTCGAGTAGAGGAAGAAATCGTACCATTCGATGGTGCTGCCGATGGCGCTGGCGATGACCGCGCGGTTGAGCTGTTTTCGGTGATCCGCCTCGGACAGCCGGGAAAGCGCGGCATCGGTCATCGGCGATACTCCTTCAAAGCCGCACACACTTTTCCGGGACAGGCTCTAATCGATATCCTGGCCCGTCCGATCTTTCAGCATCAGCGTGGCGATGACGCTGATGGCGCAGCAAACCGCGAGGTAAACAGCGATCGAATAACCGCTGCCCGTCTCACGCAACAAATAAGCCGCAACGATCGGCGCCGGACCGCCGGCGACGATGGCGGTCAACTGGTAGCCGATGGATGAGCCCGAATAGCGCAGCTTGCCGGTGAAGCTTTCGGCGATGAGCGCGGCTTGCGGGCCGTACATCATGCCCCAAACCAGCAACGACAGCGCGATGGCGAGATAAGTGGCCACCGGCGACGTCCCCATGACGGCGAAATAGATGAAGCCGACAATCGCGGTACTGACCACGCCCGCCAGATAAACCTTACGGCGGCCGATGCGGTCGGAGAGATAGCCCGCCAGCGGAATCCAGATGAAACCGAGCAGCGCGGCGGCGAGCAGCGCTTCGAGAAGCACTTCGCGTTCGTACTTCAGGGTCTGGGTGCCATAGGTGAGCACGAAGGTTGTGAAGATATAAAAGGAGGCGTTCTCGCCCACGCGGGCCAGGGCCGAGAGCAGGATTTCGCGCGGATGGCGCTTGATGACTTCCAGCATCGGCGCCTCGGCGATCTCGTTCTTTTCCTGGAGCTTGCGGAAGGTCGGCGTCTCGACCACCCCTAACCGGATGTACATACCCACGCCGACGAGGAACAGAGACAGGAAGAAGGGAATGCGCCAGCCGTAGGTGAAGAAGTCGTCGCCGGTCGCGAGACTGACGCCGAGCACGACGAGGTTGGCGAGCGCGAGGCCGAGCGGCACGCCGAACTGCGGCCAGGAGGCCGCGAAGCCGCGATGTTTATTGGTGCGCGTCCATTCCATGGACATGAGCACCGCGCCGCCCCATTCGCCGCCGACGCCGATGCCCTGAATGATGCGCAGGAGCGCGAGGATCACCGCCCCCCAAACGCCGATGCTGTCGTAGGTGGGGACGAGGGCGACGGCAAATGTGGCGATGCCCATGAGCATCAGAGTCGCAACAAGGCTGGCTTTGCGCCCGATACGGTCGCCATAGTGGCCGAAGATGGCCGCGCCCACGGGCCGGGCGACAAACCCCACCGCAAAAGTGATCAACGCGCCGATGGTGGCGGAGAACGGATCGGCCTGCGGGAAAAACAATTTTGGCAGGACCAATCCCGCGGCGATGCCGTAGAGGAAGAAATCATACCATTCGATGGCGGTGCCCACCGTGCTCGCGATCACGGCGCGGCGCAGATGCTTCTGGTGCGCATCGTCGGACATCGGCTGAGCCGCAACGTCGGTCATCGGACCCCCCAAACAAACGCTCGAATAGCCATCGGGAGTCGCCCTCTCCCCGGCGGCCCGATGCCGTCATTGTCAATAAATCGCGAGGCCAGTCAAAGAATTTGCGGGGGCGCGGAATATGACGTAGGCAGGGTTCATGGGAATGGAATATCTGCTGCTCGCGGGCGCGGCTTTTCTGGCGGGCGTGATGAACGCGCTGGCGGGCGGGGGCACCTTCATCACCTTTCCGGCGCTGGTGTTCACGGGTGTTCCCTCGGTGATCGCCAATGCGTCGAACGCCGTCGCCCTCGTGCCGGCCTCCTTCGCAAGCGCCTGGGCCTACCGGCGCGACTTCCAGAACGTCGAGAACCTGTCTTTCAAGTCGATGGTGGCCGTGAGCCTGGTCGGCGGCGTCATTGGCGCGGTCCTTCTGGTGTCCACGCCTGAGACCACCTTCGACGCCCTGGTGCCGTGGCTGCTGCTGGCGGCGACGCTGGTTTTCGCGTTCGGTCCGAAGTTCATCCCGAAGTTGCGCGAACGCTTCCACATCGGTCCCAATACCCTTCTCTTTCTGCAGTTCTGCGTGGGGATTTACGGCGGCTATTTCGGCGGGGCGATGGGCATCGTCATGCTGGCGGTCTACAGCCTGTTCGGCCTCACCAACCTCAACGCCATGAACGCGATGAAGGCGATGATGGCCGGTTTCATCAACGGCGTGTCGGTTTTCGTGTTCGTGTTCACCGGCAATGTGGTGTGGAAGCAGACCCTGTTCATGATGGTCTTCGCCATCATCGGCGGCTATTTCGGCGCGCACTATGGGCGCAAGCTGAACCCGAAATACCTGCGGGCGCTGATCATCTTCATCAGCACCGTCGTGACGATCGCCTTCTTCGTCCGGCTCTAGCCGTTTTCTCTTAGAATTTCGCCCGCGAGATAAAGCGAGCCGCAGATGAGCACGCGCGCGCGCGTCTTGCCGTTCGCGATAATGGCTTGCAGCGCCTGCTCGGGCGTCTCGGCCGTGCCCGGCGCATCGAAGCCCGCCGCGAGGGCCGCGGCGGCGAGATCGTTGGGCGCGTAGGCCATATCGTTGGCGATGGGAACGGCCGTGAAACTGGCGGCGCGGCGGCTCAAAGGGCGCAAGTAATCGATTGCGGCCTTGGTGGAGAGCATGCCGCAGATGAGATGCAGTGGCGCGTCCGGCCAGTGTTCATCGGCGAGCGCGGCAACCACCTCGCCGGCGCCGGCATTGTGACCGCCGTCGAGCCAGATTTCCCAGCCCACGGGAAGAAGGCGCGCGAGCGGGCCTTCTTTCAGACGCTGGGCGCGGGCGGGCCATTCGATATTGCGAAGGCCGCTTTTGACCGCGAACGCCGGGATGGGCAAGCGCGTCTGTTCAAGGGCGGCCAGCGCAAGGCCGGCATTGCCGTACTGATGGCGCCCGGGGAGCGCGGGCGTCGGTGCGGACCATTGCACGCCCTCGCCTTCAAAAAAGAGCGAGCCCTCGCGCGGGTTCGAAATACGCCAATCGCGGTCCTGGAGTTTCAAGGGCGCGCCGATCGCGCGGCCGTACCGCTCGATCACCGCAAGCGCCTCGGGCTGCTGCGCAACACTCACGCAGGGCACGCCGGGCTTCATGATGGCCGCCTTCTCGCCGGCGATGGCGCCAAGGGTATCGCCCAGGTACTGCATGTGATCCATCGAGATGGAGGCGAGCACCGTAACCAGCGGATTGGCGAGCACGTTGGTCGCATCGAAGCGCCCGCCGAGACCGACTTCCAGCAGCGTCACGTCGGCCGGGATCCGCGCGAAGGCCATGAAGGCCACGGCGGTGGTGACTTCAAAGAAAGTGATGGGGCGGCCCGCATTCACCTGCTCGACCTTCTCGAGGAGGGCGAGCAGCAGCGTTTCATCGATGAGATCGCCCACGAGCCGAATACGCTCGGCGAAGCGCACGAGGTGCGGTGAGGTATAGACGTGGACCTTGTAGCCGGCGGCTTCGAGCACCGCGCGCATGGTCGCCACGGTCGAGCCCTTGCCGTTGGTGCCGGCGACGTGAATGACCGGCGGCATGCGCCGTTCGGGATGACCGAGATCGCCGAGCAGCCGGTGCATGCGGTCGAGCGACAGGTCGATGAGCTTCGGGAACAGATGTGTCAGCCGTTCGAGCGCGGCGTCGACATCGTTGGAGGTCGCCATGTGGGAGATGGTCACGGGGGCTCCCCTCGGTCTCAGACCGTCATCCTCGGCGAAAGCCGAGGATCCAGGGTTGCGAGACTGGAGAGATGCGGCAAACCCGGAGAGTGCGGCATGGCAAGCGCTTCATCACCCTGGATTCCGGATCGCGCTCCGCCGCCGCTTCGCGCCGGCGGCGCTCGTCCGGAATGACAAAATAGAAAAATTATTCCGCCGGGGGCGTGTCCGAATCATAGTGATCGGCGTCCGGCACGGTCGGATCGGGCGGCGCGAAACGGCCGCCTTCCTCGCCGTGGCGCTTCTTGCGGCGCGCGCTGGGCGGAAGGTTGACGACGTCCGCCGCCGGATTGGTGTGCAGAAGCAGGCCGAGCAACTGGACGAGCTGTGCGCGCAATTCATGGCGCGGCACCACGAGGTCCACCATGCCGTGCTCCATCAGATATTCGGAGCGCTGGAAACCTTCGGGCAGTTTCTCGCGGATGGTCTGTTCGATCACGCGCGCGCCGGCGAAGCCGATGATGGCGCCCGGTTCGGCGACCGCGATATCGCCGAGCATGGCGAAGGAGGCGGTCACGCCGCCCGTGGTCGGGTCGGTGAGAATAACGATATAGGGAAGTCCCTTCTCGCGCACCTTGTTCACGGCGACGGTCGTACGCGCCATTTGCATCAGCGAGAGGATGCCTTCCTGCATGCGCGCGCCGCCCGAGGACGGAATCACGATGAGCGGGGCTTCCTGAAGCACGGCGAGTTCGGCGGCGGCGACGATAGCCTCACCGACGGCGGCGCCCATGGAACCGCCCATGAAGTCGAATTCAAACGCGGCGATGACGACGCCGAGGCCGCCCATGGCGCCGTGACCGACGACCACGGCGTCTTTCAGGCCGGTCTTGGCCTGCGCGGCCTTGAGACGGTCGGCGTAGCGCTTGGTGTCCTTGAACTTGAGCGGATCGACGGTGACGGGCTGAAGTTCGATCTCGGTCCAGGCGCCGTTGTCGAAAAGCATGCGCAGGCGATCGCGCACGGGCATGCGCAGGTGATGGCCGCAGTGGGTGCAGACTCTTAGATTCTTTTCCAGCTCGCGGTGGAACATCATCTCGCCGCACTTGGTGCACTGGAGCCAGAGGTTGTCGGGAACCTCCTTCATGGCGGCGGCCGCGCTCGCGCCCTTCTTGTTGCGGAGTTTCTGGATCTTCGGACGGACGAAATTCGTCAACCAGTTCATGGAGATATCCTTGGTAAAATCTGGATGGAGCTTAGCATAACTACACCCCCCACCCCATCCCTCCCCACAAGGGGGAGGAGGATTCTTATTCAGGGCCAGGCGCCGTGAACGCCCGTGGCCAGGCTTTTGACGAATTCCAGGACCTTAACGGAAAGCCGGCGGTCGAGCGCGCCGTCCTTACCCACGCCCTGGGCGATGATATCGACAATGGCCGAACCCACAACCGCGGCGTCGCAATGCGCGCCGATGGCCCGCGCCTGTTCGGGCGTACGGATGCCGAAACCGACGGCGACGGGAAGACCGGTATGGCGGCGCAGGCGCGCCACGGCGTCCTTCACGGCGTTTTCGTCGGCGGTCGCGGTGCCGGTGACGCCGGTGATGGACACATAATAGACGAAGCCCGAGGCCTCTTTCAGGATCACCGGCAGGCGCTGGTCCGAAGAGGTCGGCGCCGTCAGGAAGATCATGTGCATGTTGTTGGCGCGAAGATGCACGGTCAGCTCGCCGGCTTCCTCGGGCGGAAGATCGACGACGATCACGCCATCGACCCCGGCCACGGCGGCATCCTGCGCGAATTCCTGCGCACCGTAGTGATAGATCGGGTTGTAGTAGCCCATGAGGATAATGGGCGTGTCGATCTCGGTCTCGCGGAACGCTTTCACGGCCGCGAGAACGTCGGCGATCTTGGTCTTGTGCTTGAGGGCGCGCTGGCTCGAGAGCTGGATCGCGGGGCCGTCGGCCATGGGATCGGAGAACGGGATGCCGATCTCGATCAAATCCGCACCGACTGACGGCATGCCTTCCAAGATTTCGCGGAAGACCTCCGGCGTCGGATCGTTGGCGGTGACGAAGGTGACAAGGCCCGGGCGGTTCTTCTTTTTGAGAAGAGCAAAGCGCGCGGCGATACGGTCATCCATTCGGGCGTCGAACTTCACGGCGGCGCTCACAGGCTTTCTCCGAGCGCATGCGCGACGGTAAACACATCTTTATCGCCGCGGCCGGACATGTTCATGACCATGAGGTGCTTCGCCGGCAGCGACGGCGCGGCGCGCATCACATAGGCGAGCGCGTGCGCGGATTCGAGCGCGGGCAAAATACCTTCGAGCTTCGAGCAGAGCTGGAACGCTGCGAGCGCTTCGTCGTCGGTGGCGAGCACATAGTTCACGCGGCCCTGGAAATGCAGCCAGGCGTGCTCGGGGCCGATCCCCGGATAATCGAGGCCGGCGGAAATCGAGTGCGCATCCTGGATCTGGCCGCCTTCGTCCTGAAGGAGATAGGTGCGGTTGCCGTGCAGCACGCCGGGAGAACCACCCGTGATCGACGCGGCGTGTTCGCCGGTCGCGATCCCGCGGCCCGCGGCTTCGACGCCGTAGATCTTCACGTCGGCGTCGTCGAGGAACGGATGGAAGAGGCCGATGGCGTTCGAGCCGCCGCCGACGGGGGCGACGATCGAATCCGGCAAGCGGCCCTCGGCTTCGTGAAGCTGCGTACGCACTTCGTCGCCGATGATCGACTGAAAGTCGCGGACCATGGTCGGGTACGGATGCGGACCGGCGGCGGTGCCGATCAGATAGTAAGTGTCGCGCACGTTGGCGACCCAGTCGCGCAGGGCCTCGTTCATGGCGTCCTTCAAGGTCGCCGCGCCCTTCTCGACCGCGCGCACTTCGGCGCCGAGCATGCGCATGCGGAACACGTTGGGCTTCTGGCGCTCGATATCCTTCGCGCCCATGTAGATGACGCACTGCAGGCCGAAGCGCGCGCACACGGTGGCCGTCGCCACGCCATGCTGGCCGGCGCCGGTCTCGGCGATGATGCGCTTCTTGCCCATGCGCATGGCGACCAGGATCTGGCCGAGGCAGTTGTTGATCTTGTGCGAGCCGGTGTGATTGAGCTCTTCGCGCTTGAAATAGACTTTCGCGCCGCCGAGATGGGCGGTCATGCGCGCGGCGTAATAGAGCGGGCTCGGACGGCCGGCGTAGTGGGTGTTGAGGTCTTTGAGCTGCGCCGCAAATTTCGGGTCTTCGCGGCAGGCGTTGTAGGCCCGTTCCACGTCGAGGATCAGAGGCATCAGGGTCTCGGCCACATAGCGGCCGCCGAACAGGCCAAAGTGGCCGTTCTCGTCCGCGCCGGTCCTGTAGGTATTACGCGCTTCCGCCAAGGGGTGTCTCAACTCAACGTCTAAAAAGTGACCCCGCAACCAAACCAAGTGCGGGGCGGGCGTTTTATAGCCCTTTCCGGCCCGCCGCGGCCAGAGCGGTTTTGAGGAAAGCCCTGATTTTGGCTGGGCTTTTGACCCCCGGAGCGGTCTCGACCCCGGAGGACACGTCCACCGCGCGCGCGCCGGCGGCCTTGATGGCCGCGGCGACATTCCCGCGCGTCAGCCCGCCGGCGAGCATCCAGGAGGTCTTGCCGGCGTAGGTCTTGAGGAGCGGCCAATCGAAGGCCAGCGCATTGCCGCCCGGGCGCGCCGCGTCCTTCGGAGGCTTGGCGTCGAACAGCAGCCAGTCGGCATGGTCTTCGTAAACCTTCACGGCGTGCACATCGCGCGCGGTGGCGACCCCGACGGCCTTGATGACGGGCAAACCCGACAAACGACGGACTTTGTCCACGCGCGCCGGCGTCTCAGTGCCGTGGAGCTGGATCATGCCGAGGCGCGCATGGGCGAGCACGGCCTCGAGCTCGGCGTCGGTCGGGTTCACGAAGAGGCCGACCGACGTCACGCTGCGCGGGATCTCATTGATGAGCGTGCCGGCGGCTTCGGCGGTGATGAAACGCGGCGAACGGCGGAAGAACACGAAACCGGTGTAGGCGGCGCCCCCCTCGACGGCGGCGGCGACGTTGCGCGCGTCCTTGAGGCCGCAAATCTTGACGCTGAACTTCATGCCGCTGTTCAAGTCACGAGCGGCGCGATTTCGGCGGCGATCCGCGTGGCGGCGGCGGCGGGATCGGCGGCGGCCGTGATGGGCCGGCCGATGACGAGGTAATCGGCGCCGGCTTTCAGCGCGTCGGCCGGGCTCATGAAACGTTTCTGGTCGTTGGCGGCGGCCCACAGGGGACGCACGCCGGGCGTGACCAACTTGAAACCGGGGCCGAGATCGGCGCGCAGCATCTCCGCTTCGAGCGGCGAGCAGACAATGCCGTCGAGACCCGACGTTTTCGCGAGTTCGGCCAAGCGGCGCACCTGATCGCCGACCGGGCTGTTCACGCCGGTCGCGGCGAGATCGCCGTCATCCATGCTGGTGAGCACCGTGACGCCGATGATCATCGGGCGGGGCTTCGGGAACTCGTGCGCCGCGTCGGTCGCGGCCTTGGCGGCGGCTTCCATCATCGCGCGCCCGCCCGAGGTGTGGATGGTCAGCATGGAGATCCCGAGCTGACAGGCGGCACGCACGGCGCCGGCGACGGTGTTGGGAATGTCGTGGAATTTCTGGTCGAGGAAGATCGGAAGGCCCGAGGCCTTCTGAACCTGCTGCACGCCCTTGATGCCGTTGGCGGTGAAGAACTCCAGGCCGAGCTTCAGGCCGCCGACGCAATCGCCGACCTTGGCCGCCAGGCTTGTGGCAACGGACACTTCCGTCGTGTCGATGGCGCAGAAGATCGGGTTGCGGAGTTTGGCGGTCATGTCGCTCGCGGGCTTTTCGGGACGGCGCGGTTGTATCACAGCCGGGGAACTAGCGGGGAAGGTCTTTGCTCCCGGGGTCTTTCAGCCCGGACAGGGCGGCGGCGCGGGCCAGGCTGGCCTGCAGATCGCGCGTTTCCTTACGCAGGGCTTTCAGCTCGCGCCTGCGTTTGCCGCCCGTGAGCCAGAACGTGATCATGCCCGCGAGGAAACCGAGGAAGACGGCGAGCAGAATGAGGGCGTAGAGGCTGAGCTCAAGCCGGTAGGGGAACGGCCAAATTTCCACCACGACGGGCGCCCGGTTGGAGACGGCAAAAAGCACCACCAGAACGGCGACGACGACAGCGAGGAAGGTATTGAGGATGCGCAAGGATCGGCCGGAGTGTCAGGTAGGGCCGGGTTTAGCGCCGGCTCAGACGTTGAGCTGATCGCGCAGCTGCTTACCCGTCTTGAAGTACGGTACGGCTTTTTCGGCGACCGATACCGAGGCGCCGGTGCGCGGGTTGCGGCCAACACGAGAGTCGCGGTGTTTGACCGAGAACGCGCCGAAACCGCGCAGCTCGACGCGATCCCCACGGCCCAAGGCCTTTGAGATTTCATCGAAAATCGAGGTCACGATGCGCTCGACGTCGCGCTGATACAGATGCGGGTTGCGCGCCGCGATCTGAGCGATCAGTTCCGATTTGGTCATGCGCCTCTCCAGCCCCCAAAGGACTATCTTAGGTCGAGAGAGGATGAGGGCCGCCCGGCGCGAAGTCAAGGATAAGTCACTCAAAAGACAGGCGTTTTTAGAAGGTATGCGCGGCCGGCCCGAGATGCGGAAATTATATCAGAGATAATTTTCGGGCGAAAACGAGGGGGAAAATTATCTCTGAGATAATTTCTGCCCCATGAAGGCAGAGAAAAAGCCCGCCAGCTGCCCGCGAAGGCGGGCATTTTTTAGATGCCGGCCTTCGCCGGCGTGCCGGCGGGCTTTCTTGGTAAGGGACGCGAACGAAAACGGCGTACCTAAAACGCTTCCTGTGACGGCAGGGAGTTGGTTTTAAGCCTCGTCGTCCTTCTTCGCGCTTTCCTGCTTTTTCTTCAGAGCAGCGCCCAGGATGTCGCCGAGCGACGCCCCCGAGTCGGCCGAGCCGAATTCGGCCATGGCCTGCTTCTCTTCCTCGACTTCACGCGCCTTGATCGACAGCGTGAGCTTGTGGCTCTTCGGATCGATCTGGATGATGCGCGCGTCGACCTTCTCACCGACCGCGAAGCGATCCGGACGCTGTTCAGAGCGTTCCTTGGCGAGTTCGTTACGCTTGATGAAGCCCTGAAGGTTGTCGTTCACGGTGACTTCGATACCGTTGTCGGTGATCGACTTCACGACGCAGGTCACGACCTGGCCCTTCTTGAGATCGCCCGCGGCGGCCGCGTACGGATCTTCACCGAGCTGCTTGATGCCGAGCGAGATGCGTTCCTTCTCGACGTCGACATCGAGAACCTTCGCCTTGACGATTTGACCCTTGGTGAATTCCTTGAGGGCCGCTTCGCCTTCGGTGGCGTAGGAGATGTCCGAGAGGTGCACCATGCCGTCGATTTCGCCGTCGAGGCCGACGAACAGACCGAATTCGGTGATGTTCTTGACTTCGCCTTCGACCGACGCGCCGACCGGATACTTGTCCTTGAACGCGATCCAAGGATTGTTCAGGCACTGCTTGAGGCCGAGCGAGATGCGGCGCTTTTCCTGATCCACGTCGAGCACCATCACTTCCACTTCCTGCGACGTGGAGACGATCTTGCCCGGATGGATGTTCTTCTTCGTCCAGCTCATTTCGGAGACGTGGACGAGACCTTCGACGCCCGGCTCGAGTTCAACGAACGCGCCGTAGTCCGTGATGTTGGTGACACGGCCGGTGAACTTCGCACCCACCGGGTACTTGGAGGCGACGCCTTCCCACGGATCGGCTTCGAGCTGCTTCATGCCGAGCGAGATGCGCTGGGTTTCCGGGTTGAAGCGGATGACCTGCACCTTGAGCTGCTGGCCGACCGAGAGCGCTTCGGACGGATGATTGACGCGCTTCCAGGAGATGTCGGTGACGTGCAAGAGGCCGTCGACGCCGCCGAGATCGACGAACGCGCCGTAGTCGGTGATGTTCTTCACGACGCCGTCGAGGACCTGGCCTTCTTTCAGGTCTTCCATCAGCTTCGAACGTTCGTGCGCACGGGTTTCTTCCATGACCGCGCGGCGCGAGACGACGATGTTGCCGCGAGCGCGGTCCATCTTCAGAATCTGGAACGCCTGGGGCGAACCCATGAGCGGGGTGATGTCGCGCACCGGACGGATATCGACCTGGCTGCCCGGCAGGAACGCCACGGCGCCGTTGAGGTCGACGGTGAAACCGCCCTTCACGCGGCCGAAGATGATGCCTTCGACGCGGGTGTTCTTGGTGTACTGCTCTTCGAGGACGTTCCACGCTTCTTCGCGGCGCGCCTTGTCGCGCGAGAGCATGATGAGACCGTCGCGGTCTTCGTAGCGTTCGACGTAAACGTCGATGCGGTCGCCGGCCGACAGTTCGATGTCGCGGCCGCCACGCGCAAATTCTTTCAGAGGGATACGGCCTTCGGATTTCAGGCCGACGTCGACGAGCACGAAGTCGTCGTCGATGCGCACAACGTGACCCTTGAGCACGCTGCCTTCAATGCTTGCGCTTTTCTTGAAGGATTCATCGAGAAGGGCGGCAAAATCTTCCTTCATCGCCGCTTGGGCTTGAGCCATTAAAAGTCCTTTCGTCGTCTTTTGATCCAGGCCACCGGTTGGTTCCGGAGGTCTTCGTGGTCATGCACAGCTTCGGGACAATCCCGAGCTACCGCGCTTTAAGTCTTCTTCTTTGAAACAATAAAAGCCTTCGCTTGTGCAAAGGCCTCATCGGCGTTCATCGATGAGGTATCAAGCACGAACGCGTCGTCCGCGGGCTTCAGGGGTGCGACGCTGCGACCGGAATCGCGCGCATCACGGGCCACCATGTCGTCCCAGACGCGCTGCTCATTAACGGATTCGCCCTTGTCCCGCAACTCCTTGATCCGGCGCTGAACCCGGACCTCCAGACTGGCGGTGACAAAAACCTTCGCGTGGGCCTCGGGGCAGACCACCGTGCCGACGTCGCGGCCGTCCATGACCGCCCCGGCCGGCTGGGCGGCGAAGGCGCGCTGATAGGCCAGGAGCGCGGTGCGGACCCCGGCGATGGCCGCAACCTTGGAGGCGGCGTTCCCGGCCTCCTCGCTGCGCAAATCCGCAGGCGTAAAATCGTTTATATTCAGTGAATTAGCCGCCGCGATCGCATCGGTGGCATCGGCCGGATTACCGCCCCGGCGCAAGGTGAAGACGCCCACCGCTCTATAGAGTGAGCCGGTATCGAGGTAGGGGACGCCGAGGTCCGTGGCGATCCGGCGGGCCATGGTGCCCTTGCCCGAGGCTGCCGGGCCGTCGATGGCGATAATCATGCAAAAGCTCCAGAAATTATATCAGATATAATTTTCGCGCTTATTTTATGGGGATTTCCCGCATATCGGCCCCAAGGCCGTTCATGAGGGGCAGAAAACCCGGGAAACTCGTGGCGATGGCGGTGGCGTCGTCGACCGTGACGGCCCCGTCCGAGACCATGCCGAGCACCAGGAAGGACATGGCGATGCGGTGGTCGAGGTTCACCGCGATGGGGGTGGCAGAGCTGGGCCGCGCCTTGCCGCCGGTCACAGTTAAAGTGTCGCCTTCAACCCGGGCCGTAATGCCGCAGGACTGCAAGCCGTTGGCCGTGGCCGTGAGACGGTCGCTTTCCTTCACTTTCAGCTCGGCGAGGCCTTCCATGCGCGTTTCGCCGGAGGCAAAAGCGGCGGCGACGGCCAGGATCGGGTACTCGTCGATCATCGACGGGGCGCGCGCCGCCGGCACCGTAATGCCTTGAAGCGACGAATGTTTCACCACGAGGTCGGCGACGGGCTCGCCCGCTTCCTCGCGCGGATTCACGATTTGGATGTTCGCGCCCATTTCCTGGAGAGTCGTAAAAAGCCCCGTGCGCAGAGGATTCATGCCGACATTGGTGATGGTTATGGCCGATCCCGGAACCAGAATCGCAGCCACCAGCGGAAACGCCGCCGAGGACGGGTCCGCCGGCACGATGACGGAACGCCCGGTGAGTTCGGGCCGGCCGGCGAGCTGGACGGTATAGAGCCCGTCGTCCGCCTGGCTGGTGGCGACCTTGGCCCCGAAATAGCGCAGCATGCGCTCGCTATGGTCGCGGCTGGCGGCCGGTTCGGTGACGGTGGTGACCCCGGGGCCGTGCAGGCCGGCCAGCATGACGGCCGATTTCACCTGGGCCGAGGCGATCGGCGACACGTAAGAAAGCGGCGCGGCGAGGCTCGATCCCGTAATGGCCATGGGCAAGCGGCCCCCGGCGCGGGAGATAAAGCGCGCGCCCGTCTGGCTGAGGGGTTTGATCACCCGGTCCATGGGGCGATTCCGCAGCGAGGCGTCCCCGGTCAGAAAGCTCGTGAAGGGATAGGCCGACAAAAGGCCGGCGATGAGCCGGGCGGAGGTGCCGGAATTGCCCATATCGAGCACATCGGCCGGCTCGCGCAAGCCTCCAACCCCCCGGCCCCGCACAAACCAGTCGGCGCCCTTGCCTTCGACCTCGGCGCCGAGGGCCCGCATGGCGGCGGCGGTGCGCAGCACGTCTTCCCCGGTCAAAAGGCCGGAAATGGAGGTCTCGCCGACGGCCAGGGCCCCGAACATGAGCGCGCGGTGGGAAATGGACTTATCGCCGGGCACGGTGAGGATGCCGGTAAGCGGTTTTGCCTTTGCGGAGACGGCTTTAATGGATGCGGCGGAGCTGTGCATGATGGCGGGGTCATTAGCATTTGGGCCCGCCCCTGGCTATCCAGGTCC
>JADZAK010000069.1 GCA_020852595.1 Rhodospirillaceae bacterium | reverse complement strand
GCGATCTTCTTGCCTTTGTCGATCACCGCGATGCGCTCGGCCAATTGATCGGCTTCCTCGAGATACTGCGTGGTGAGGAGAATCGTGACGCCGGCGTTCGCGAGGCGGCGGATCATTTTCCACACCGACTGGCGCGCCGACGGGTCGAGGCCCGTGGTCGGCTCGTCGAGGAACAAGACGCCCGGTGTCACCACCAGCGAGGCGGCGATATCGAGCCGCCGGCGCATGCCGCCCGAATAGTCCTTCACCTGGCGCGCCGCGGCATCGGTGAGTTCAAAGGCGGCCAGCAGATCGTCGGCGCGTTTCTTGGCGCCCGCACCCCGGAACCCCCACAGGCGCGCCAGCAGCACCAGGTTGTCGCGGCCCGTCAGGTCTTCATCGAGCGAGGCGAACTGGCCCGTCATGGCGATGGCCGCGCGCACATCGGCGGGCGCGGCGATAAGGTCGTGGCCCATCACGGTTGCCCATCCTCCGTCCGGGCGCGACAGCGTGGCGAGCATGCGCATGAGCGTGGTTTTTCCGGCGCCGTTGGGCCCCAGGATGGCGAAAATCATGCCGCGCGGCACGTCGAGATCGATACCGTCCACGGCATGGACCTCGCCGAAGCGCTTGATGAGCCCGCGCGCGGCGATGGCGAGTTGGTCGTTCATAATGGGTTTTTTCCCCGAAACTGGGCGCCGAGAATACCGGCCCGTCTCGTTCCCTCAAGGCAGAAAACTGAAAGGGCTTATGCCTCGGTATCGGTCCCGCGCTTGACCCTATACCCGCCGCATCCTCCGGAAAGGGAAAATTCTTCCCCTCAGGGCGCTTTTCGTAGGAGGCGGTTAACCCCCAAGAGGCGTATATAATGCTGGAGGGAGCGGCCGCATTGACCCACGGTCGGCCCTTACTAGGTTGGGAGCGACCTATAAGGAAAGACGGGTATGAAGATTTTTACGAAGGCGGCCTTGGCCGCCGTTACATTGGCCTTCACCGGCGCGGTTTTCGCGCCGACGGCCGGCGCCGATAGTATCGAGCCGCGCATTAAGGACCGGCGAATCGGCTACGCCATGACGCGCCGCGCCTGGGCCGTGCACCGCACGCCCGGCTTCAAGATCGAATGCCCGAGCGGCCTCAACGACGGCCCGCGCGAACAGTTCGCCCAGCTCTTCCCGCAGGACAAAGGCCAGAAGTGGACTCTCGCGCAGAGCCAACTGGCCCGCGAAGCCGATATCTATTTTCCGGCGCGCGCCGAAGACGGCTTCGTCTTCAAGGAAGCCCAAGGCAAGATCGCGCCCGGCCTCAACCTCGACGGCAAAACCGACGTCGACGATTTCACCGATACCGATGGCGTGAAAGGGGTCGACAACCAACTCTTCCGCGCGCTCGGCTGCTTGGCCGGCTGGAACGGCGACGGCATCCCGTTCATCAATTTCCAGGACACGAACTATCTGCGGCGCCACATCTCGAACCGCTACATGTTCGAAATCAGCGATGTCGACGATCTCGTCAACGATCCGGACGTCACGGTCACCACCTACCGCGGTCTCGATCCGCTTTTGTCGGACGCCACGGGCAATGGTTTCGTTCCGGGCGGGACGCAGCGCGTCGATGAACGCTTCGGCAAGATCTATCAGGCGCGCCTGAAGGGTAAGATCGTCGACGGCGTGCTGATCACGAACGAAGCCGTCGACGGCCTCATCCCGAACTCGGTCGCCTTCGACACCAGCGGCCACCAATTGTTGCGCGGCATGCAGTTCCATCTCAAGCTGACGCCGGAACGTGCGTCGGGGATCATTGGCGGATATGCCGACATCTACAGCTGGATGCTGCAATTCAAGACCAGCTGGGGCACGCATCACGCCGCTTACGGTCAAGTCGCGTCGCAGTCCCTGACCCGCGCGATGTACCGTCTCGCCGATGGATATCCCGATCAAACCGGCCAGAACACCGCGCTTTCCGCCGCGCTCGAGAGCGATTGGATCCAGGTCTACATCGAGCATCCGCCGAAAGCGGTGGCGACCGATCAGGCCGCGCCCGCCTCGCCGATTGCGGCAACGCAGCGCTAAAGAAAAAACACAGCCGGATCGCCCCGGCCGCGGTCCGCGGTCCGGCCCCTTAGCTCCATGTAAGGACGCCGACGATGGCGCCGGCGATGCAGGTCGCCAGCGTGCCCGAGATGAGGGTCTTCGGCGCCAGCGCCGCGATGTCGTTGCGGCGCTCCGGCACCATCGCCGCGAGGCCACCGATCATCGTGCCCAGCGAGGCGAAGTTCGCGAAGCCGCACAACGCGTAGAGCATGATCATCTCCGTGCGCGGCGAGATCGTGCCGTCCGGCAGGCGGATCATTTCGTCGTAGGCGATCACTTCATTCAGCACCGTTTTTGTGCCGAGGAGTCCGCCCGCGGTCACGGCCTCGCTCCAGGGAATCCCCAAGAGCCAGGCGAGCGGCGCCATGACCCAGCCGAAAATGCGCTGCAGCGTCAAAGGCGCGCCGCCGATATCCGGCGTCACGGCGTTGATCGTGGTGTTGACCATGTACACCAGGGCGACGAGCACCAGGATCATGCACATCACGTTGAGCCACAATTGAATGCCGTCGAGGGTGCCGCGCGCGATGGCGGCCATGGCGTTTTCACCTTCACGGCGCCCTTCAATGGCGACATCGCCGGGGTCCGTGTTCTGCTTCAGCTCGGCTTCGTCGGGCGGCATCATCAGGAACGCGACGGCCACCGCCGAGGGCGCCGAGATGATGGACGCGGCGATCAGCTGACCAAGCGCGTTGGGGATCGCGTTGGAAAGGATGGTGGCGTACAGCACGAGCACGCTGCCCGAACTCGAGGCCATCCCGGCGGTCATGATCACGAACAGTCCCGCGCGCGTCTCGCGGCGCAGATAGGGGCGCACCACCAGCGGCGATTCCACCATGCCGACGAAAATGTTCATCGCGCTCGAAACGCCGGCGGGGCCGTCGAGACCGATGGTCCGGCGCAGCACCCACGCGAAGCCGCGCACCACCGGCTGGATGATGTGCCAATGGAACAGAAGCGCCGACAGCGCGCCGACCACCAGGATGATCGGCAGCGCCTGGAAGGCGAAGATGAAGGCCGAGCCGGCCGGGTTCACATCGAACGGCAGGGCGGCGCCGCCCAGATAACCGAACACGAAGGAGCTGCCGGCATGCGTCGCATCCGTCAGCACGTTCATCGCGTCGTTCAAGACCGACAGGCTGTTGCGCAGGAGCGGCACTTTCAGCAGCAGCACGGCGAGCAGGAACGTGAGGCCGATCCCGACGACGACCGGACGCCAGATCACGGTGCGCGAGCGGTCGCGCACAAGCCAAGCCAGGCCAATGAGGGCGAACAGCCCAATGGCGCTCTGTAGCGGTAACACGGCGTGAGTCCCCGTTTGTAGATCCCCTGATCCAATTCGTAGCGCGCCAACAGGCCGATTGGTGAGCGAAAAACCAGCCAAAAACGCAGGTTTTTCTGTTGTCTTTTGCCGCGCGGCTCATCAAGGGCTCGAATTTCGCGGCGATACCTTCGGTTGAAAGCCGCGCGCGGGCGCAGTATGTTGCCCGCCTTCGTTCACAACGGCGGGTGGCTGACCATGCAGAGCAGCATCCATGACAAGGTCCGAAAGCGTCACTAGCACGCTTTAATCCGCGCGCGGGGTCCGCCCCGCGGCGCGTCTGGAACCGAACCGCCGATCCCGGCGTTTGCCGGGCTTCCTGAACAGATACCGAATTGGAGCCGGCGCGCATGCGCCGGACGCATCATATGTCCGTCAAAAGAAAACCGCGCGCCGACGCGATGCGCGCCGTCCTCGCCTTCACGTTTCGTCACTGGGCGAAGCAGCCGCGTTACGCGGCCTTCATCGCGCTCGCCATGTGCGGCGCGACGCTGACCGAGATTTTCGTGCCGGTGGTCGCGGGCCGGCTGATCGACGCGCTCGTGCAGAATGCGCGCGAGAACATCCTCCCGTTGTTCCTCGTCATGGCCGCGCTGGGCGCGGGCATGGTCGTGCTGCGTCACACGGCCTGGATGTCGATCATCACCTTCACTTTACGCATCATGCGCGATGTGGCGCAGGACACCTTCCACCGCGTGCAAAGGTTCTCCACCGACTGGCATGCCAACACCTTCGCCGGGTCCACGGTGCGTAAGATCACGCGCGGCATGTGGGCGCTCGACATGCTGCACGATACGATCCTCTTGGCCCTGACGCCGTCCCTGGTCGTGCTCGTCGGCACGATGATCCTCTTGGGCCTGCAGTCGCCGCTGCTGGGCATCGTCATGGCCGTCGGCGCGGTGTTCTATGTGACACTGACCGTGATCATGGCCACGCGTTTCGTCGCGCCGGCCTCGTCGCTGTCCAATGCCTGGGATACCCGCATGAGCGGGTTTCTCGCCGATACCATCAGCAGCAATGCGGTGGTGAAAGCGTTCGGCGCGGAAACACGCGAGGACGCGGGGCTGGCGCGCGTGCTCGGCAAGTGGAAGAGCCGCACCGGCCGCACCTGGAGGCGCGGCACCTGGTCGGGCACCACGCAGATCGCGCTGTTGTGGCTGGTGCGTCTCGGCCTCATCGGCACGGCGCTTTACCTGTGGGCGCGCGGCGAAGCTTCGCCCGGTGACGTGGCTTACGTGCTCACCAGCTACTTCATCATGCACGGCTACCTGCGCGATATCGGTCAGCACGTCCAGCATCTCCAGCGTTCGGTGAACGACATGGAGGAAATGGTCGCCATGTACGACCAGCCGCTGGGGATCGAGGACCGCGCCGATGCGAAGCCGGCCCGTCTCACCGCCGGCGAGGTGAAGTTCGACCGCGTCACTTTCCGCTACGGCGGTCACGACACGGCGTTGTTCGACGGCCTGTCGGTCCTGATCCGGGGCGGCGAACGCGTCGGCCTTGTCGGTCACTCGGGCTCGGGCAAGACCACGTTCGTGAAGCTGATCCAGCGTCTGTACGACGTGACGGACGGCCGTGTGCTGGTCGACGGACAGGACGTGCGCGGGGCGACGCAGCAGTCGCTGCGCGCGCAGATCGCCATCGTCCCGCAGGAACCGGTGCTGTTCCACCGCAGCCTGGCCGAGAACATCTCCTACGCGCGGCCCGGCGCGTCGCGGGCCGAGATCGAACAGGCCGCACGTTTGGCCAACGCGCACGCGTTCATCGCGCGCCTTCCCAAGGGCTACGAAACCCTCGTGGGGGAGCGCGGCGTGAAGCTGTCGGGCGGTGAGCGCCAGCGGGTTGCGTTGGCGCGCGCCTTCCTCGCCGACGCGCCGATCCTGATCCTGGACGAAGCGACATCGAGCCTCGATTCAGAGTCCGAGGCGTTGATCCAGGAAGCCATCGGGCGTTTGATGAAGGGCCGGACCGCCATCATCATCGCGCACCGCCTCTCGACCGTGCGCGCGCTCGACCGCATCCTCGTGTTCGATCGCGGCCGTATCGTCGAGGATGGCGATCATCGGGCGTTGCTCGCCAACGAAGCGGGTCTCTATCGCCGTCTTTTCGATCGTCAGGCCGGCGCGATCGGCGATCCGCTTGTATTGATTGACTCCCCGCAGGCGCGCGAGGACGCGGCGTTCGAGGATGTCGCCGCACAGGCGTAAAGGGCTGTTACAAAACAGGGGCGCCATGTCACGCGGTTGTCGTTGCTCACCCCCCTGATTTTGTTGCACGCTCCCCCCGTATTTTCTGCTTAGAGAGGAGTCCTCCATGCACATCAAGAAATTGGGACTGTTGAGTGTCGGCTTGGCGATGACGCTGGCCGCCTGTTCGGAGCCGGCCGGCACCTTGCCCGCGGCGTCCAAGGCGCTCGATGCGCCGAACACGACGTCCATCAGCTTCACCGGCACGGGCAAGTGGTATCAGTTCGGCCAGGCTCCGGTGCCGAACCAGGCGTGGCCGGCGTTCGACGTGTCCGCGTACACGCAAACCGTCTCCTACGCCGATCCGCCGGCGGCGCGCGTCGAAATGACGCGCCTGCAGGTCGTCGATCCGAACCGCACGCGGCCCGCGCCGGTCGAGCAGAAGGTCGACCAGTATGTCGTCGACACGCTGGCGTGGAATGCGCCTCCGGGCGGCGCCGTCGCGGCCCAGCCGGGCACGGTCGAAGAACGCACCGTTGAAATCTGGGCGACGCCGCACGGTTTCCTGCGCGCCGCGGCGGCCAATGAAGCCACCGTCACCGCCGCCAACGGCGGGTCCGAAGTCGCCTTTTCGGTCGGCAATCTGAAATTCACCGGTTCCATCAACGCGCAAAGCGACGTCACGCGCGTTGCCGCCGTGTTCGATAACCCGGTTACCGGAGACACGCCGGTCGAGTTCACCTACTCCGGCTACAAGGACTTCGGCGGCGTGCGCTTCCCGAGCCGTATCGTGCGCAGCCAGGCCGGTTTCCCGGTTCTCGAGATCGATGTCGCCTCGGTCGCCAAGAATGCGCCCGCGGCCTTCGCGGTTCCCGACGAGGTGAAGAGCTACACCGCGCCGCCGGTCAATGTGGAAGTCGAGAACCTCGCCGACGGCGTCTACTATCTGCGCGGCGGCAGCCATCACAGCCTGCTCATCGACCAGGCGGATCACCTCGTCGTCGTGGAAGGCCCGCAGAGCGAAGCGCGCGGCCAGGCCGTCATCGACAAGGCCAAGGAACTCGTTCCGAACAAGCCGATCCGTTACGTCATCAACACGCATGTGCATTTCGACCACTCGGGCGGTCTGCGTCCGTTCGTGGCCGAAGGCGCGACCGTGGTGACGGCCGAGGCGGCGCGTCCGTTCTATGAAGCGGCCTGGGCCAACCCCCGCACGCTGAACCCGGACGCCATGAGCAAGAGCGGCAAGGCGGCGACGTTCGAAGTCGTCTCCGACAAACTCGTGCTCACCGACGGCAAGCGCCCCATCGAGCTTCATGCCCTTCAGGGCAGCGGCCACGCCGACGGTTTCCTGATGGTCTATCTCCCCAACGAGAAGATTCTCGTCGAGGCGGACGCCTGGTCGCCGATGGCGCCGGACGCGCCGCCTCCGGCCACGCCGAACCCGTATAACGTCAATTTGTACGAAAACATCGAGCGGCTTGGCCTGGACGTCGCCACCGTCGCGCCGATCCACGGCCGCCGGGTCACCCTCGCGGAGTTGCGCCGGGATATCGGCGTGCCCGAACCGGCGGCGAAGACCAAGGCGAAAGCCAAATAACCCTAAGTTATATATAGAGAGTCCCGCGGACGGGGCCGGCCCTTGGGCCGGCCCCGTTATTTATGTGCTAGGTTCGCGGCCTGATAATGGGGGGCCGGCGTGCCGACGACGGGAATGCAAAATACGGCGTGGAAGACTACGGCCTGGGTGGCCGTAGCTCTTGGGGTCGGCTTGACGCTGACCGCCGCCGTAACGTGGCGGCAGGTGCTGGAAAACCGCAAGACGGCCGATGCCGCCGTGCGCGCCGCCGCCGAACGTGTCGCGACGGACGTCACGGAACGCCTCTTTCTCTATCAATATGGGCTGCGCGGCGCGCGCAGCACCATTCTGACGACGGGCGAGACCGGCATTAACAACGCCGTGTTTGAGCGCTTTGCCAACTCGCACGATATCGGCCGGGAATTTCCCGGCGCACGCGGTTTTGGCTTCATCCGTCGCGTGCCGCTCGCCGGCGAAGCGGCTTACTTGGCGCGTATGCGCGCGGAAGGGCGGCCGAACTTCAATATCACCCAACTCGGGCCGGTTGCGCGTGAGCGCATGGTGATTGAATACATCGAGCCGGTGAGCGGCAACCAGGAGGCGGTTGGACTGGATGTCGCCTCCGATCCCAAGCGGCGCTTGGCCGCTGAAACATCCATGCGAACCGGAGAGGTCGTCATTACCGCGCCGATCGCGCTCGTCCAAAATCCCGACAAGACGCAAAAGGCATTCCTCATAATGATGCCGATCTACCGTCCAGGGACGCCGACCCGTACCTCGGAAGAGAGGGCGGCAAACGCCCTCGGGTGGTCGTATGCTCCATTGACCATAAACGCGGTGATGCGGCATCTGCGGGCGGATCAAACGCAGCTTCATCTGACGTTGCGCGACATCACCAACGCGGGCGCCGAGGAAGTCATATATGAATCCGCGCACGATGCCGATCAGCCGCGCGCGTTCACGCAAAAACTCGTGCGTGCCGTTTATGGCCGGCAGTGGGCGATCGAGGTCGAAGCGCATCCGGCCTTCATTCAAGGTCTCAATCTCACGCGGCCGGAGTTGGTGGCTATTATCGGTATTCTCGCCAGCCTGTTGCTCGCGGCGCTTGTCGGCGCCGAAAGCGTCAGCCGCCGGCGCAAGGCCGTCTTCTCGGCGCGCATGGCGGATTTCAACGCCCAACTCGAACGTCAGGTGATCGAGCGGACCGATGAACTGATGCAGGCCAAGGCCGCCGCGGAAGCCGCCAACGCGGCGAAGGGCAGATTCCTCGCCATCATGAGTCATGAGCTGCGCACGCCGATGGCCGGCGTGCTCGGAATGGGCGAGTTGTTGATGGGGTCGGACCTGAAGGCCGATCAGCAACGCCTGATGAATACGCTGATGGGCTCGGCGCGCACGCTCCTGGATCTGCTCAACGACATTCTCGATTTCGCGAAGATCGAAGCGGGCCGCGCCGATCTGGAGGACGTCGACTTCTCCGTTCGGCAGGTTATCGGCGATGTGCGCGAGGCTTTGACGCCGCTCGCTTCGGCAAAAGGCAATGTCATCGAGACAAGGGTCCACGAGTCCCTCTCGCCGGCTCAGCGCGGCGATGCCAAGCGCTACGGACAGATTGTTATGAATCTTGTCGGCAACGCCAATAAGTTCACGACGAAGGGACGAATTTCCATCGATGTAAAGGCATCGCCGCTCGGGGGCGGGCGGCTTCTCGTCGAGACCGCCGTCACCGACACCGGGGTCGGCATCGCGGCCGACAATCGCGACCGTCTGTTCAAGCCTTTTGAGCAGGAAGACACATCCACCTCGCGCAGGTATGGCGGGACGGGCCTCGGCCTCGCGATCAGCAAGACTCTCGCCGAGCTCATGGGCGGCCGCATCTGGCTGGAGTCGGAACCCGGTGTCGGCTCGGCGTTCAGTTTTACCGTGGTGCTGCGCGCGGGAGACCCCGCGAAAGCCGCCAGCATCGCGGACGCCGCGCGCGGCGACGCCGGTGCGATGAAAACCGCGGTGCGCCCTTTGCGCATCCTTGTGGTGGAGGACAACGAGACCAACCGCATGCTTGCGATCCGGTTGCTGTCGAAAGCGGGGCATGTCGTAACGGCGGTGGAAAACGGCGCGGCGGCGGTCGTGGAATTCGGCCAGGGCGCGTTCGATATTGTGCTGATGGACATGCAGATGCCGGTCATGGACGGGCCGGACGCCATGCGCGTCATCCGGGCGGAAGAGCGTCCGCCCGCTCATGTGCCGATCATCGCGCTGACAGCCGACGCGATGCGTGAAAACCGCCGCGAATATCTCGAAGCCGGGGCCGACGTGATCATGACGAAACCGGTCAATTGGTCGCTTCTGGCGGCTGAAATGGAGCGCCTGACGCGGAACGACGCCGCCGCGGCGCCGATGGCCCGTGCGGCGGCGTCCGAGAGTTCCGGGGCGGTGCTCGATCTTCCGCTTCTTGCGGAAATGCTCGAGGAGCTTGGGAAGGGCTTGTTCCCCCTTCTGGAAGACGTCTCGCGCGAAACGAACCGCTATATCGAGCTCTTGCGTGCAGCGTCGATCCGCGGCGAAGCCGAGGCCGTGCGGCGGACCGCGCATGCCCTCAAAGGCCTCGCCTCGCAATTCGGCGCGCCGCGCCTCGCGGCGATCGCGGCGCGGGCCGAACAGGGGGCCAAGAAGGGCGAAAGCGTCGAAAACCTGCTGGCCGAAATCGAGGCTCTGGCCGGGGAAGCGCTGGCGGCGCTCGGCGCCTGGCGGTTGGACATTGCGCAACGTGACAAGTCCACGACGTCCGCCGGCTGAGTGAGTGCCTCTGGACACTGCCCCCTAAACGTCGAAAACTATCGCTCACCCGCCCGTGGCCGCGGAGGGATCGTGGATACCTATCGGGATTCGTCGCCGGAAGAAAAGTCGCGGGGCGGTGCGCAAGCGCCGGCTCAAGCGCTATTCTCGCCCAGGCCGCTCCCCTTGCAAATTCGGTTGCTCGCGCTTGTGGCGGGGACGCTGGTGCCGATGCTGCTGCTCACGGCCGCGGTGGTTTTCCAAAGTTATCAGCGCGCCAGGGACGCCGCGGCCGAGCAGGTATTGCAGGTCACGCGCGGCACGATGATCGCGGTCGATCGCGAACTTCGCAATCACATCGCGGCGCTCGAGGTGCTCGCGCTGGAGCCCAATCTTCGGGCCGACGACCTGTCGAACTTCCGTTCCGACGCCGAGCGGTTCCTCACGCGTTTTCCCGAAGGCACGGGAATTTCGGTTGCCGACGGGAAAGGGGCGCAGCTCTTCAATACATCCGGCGCTTTCCCCACCCTCGTGCGCCCCGAGGTCCTCGATGCCGTCGCGGCGGTCTTCGCCGGCCAGGGCCCCCAGGTCTCCAACGTCTATCTCAGCCGCCGCAGCGGCGAGGTGACCTTCACCGTTGTCGTGCCGGTCATGCATGACGGTAAGGTTTTGCATGCGCTCGCCTTCAACCCGCCGCGTGCGAGTTTCGCGGATATCTTGCGCCGTCATGATTTGAGGGAAGGCTGGGTGCTCGCGGTCTTCGATCGGATGGCGCATCACGTCTCCCGCAGGCCGAGCCTGTCCGAACAGGCCATTACATCCGCCTCGGATTCGCTGCGCGCCGCGCTGTCGACGGGCGCCGAGCGCCTGGCGGAGACCACGTCCCTCGAGGGGACGCGGGTCCTGACCGCCTTTACGCGGTCTCCTGAAACGGGATGGGTTGTCGCCGTCGGCGTGCCTGTCGGCCAATATCAGGCGCCGACGCTGCGTTCGCTGGCGAGCACGCTCAGCATCGGCGTCCTGCTCATCTTATTTGGAGGATACTTCGCGGTGCGGATCGCCCGCCAGCTCGTGAGCGCCGAGGGACACCGCGAACTCCTCATCAACGAACTCAATCATCGCGTTAAAAACACGCTCGCTTCGGTCCAGGCGATCGTTTGGCGGGGCCTGCGCAATTCGGGGGCGGCGCCGGAGGCGCGTCAGGGGATCGACGCGCGCCTTCAGGCGCTCTCGAGCGCTCACAATGTGCTCAGCAATAAGAGTTGGGAGGGCGCGCACCTTGAGGATATCGTTCGCTCCATCATCGCGCCTTACGCGGGGCCGAACTCCGTGCGCGCCGGTATCGACGGGCCAAATGTGGCCCTTCGGCCTCAAGTGGCGATTGCGCTGGCGATGGTCGTGAACGAATTGGCCACGAACGCGGTCAAGTATGGCGCGTTGTCGGTAGGTAAAGGCATGGTGAATATATCCTGGTCGTTGTCCACGCAGGACCGGTTGCGTCTGACGTGGATCGAGACGGGAGGGCCTCCCGTGTGGCCGCCGGCGCAGACGGGCTATGGAACGAAATTTATTGAACGCGCCGTGATTGACGAGCTTCGCGGCAGCTACACCGCGTCCTTCTCGCCGGAAGGGCTGAGATGCGTTATTGAGATCGCTCTTTAGAGAGGGACCACTATAGATGCCGCGCTCGAATCTACTGGCGGGACTGGATATCCTGCTGATCGAGGATGAAACGATGGTCTCCTTTCTTATCGAGGAGATGTTGGAGCAGTTCGGCGCGGCCAGCGTGCGCCACGCGGCGCGGCTCGACGCGGGCCTCGCCCTGGTCGCGGCCAAGCTCCCGGCGCTCGCGATCCTCGACGTCAATATCGGCGGCGAAACCGTTTTCCCGATCGCCGAAAGATTGGAGAGCGGCGGAATTCCCTTTGTCTTTATCACCGGATATGGCCGCGACGGTGTGCACGGCCGGTGGGCCGGGCGCGAAGTCTTGCAGAAACCCTTGACCGTGCAGGAGTTCGAATACGGGCTCCGCCGGGCCCTCAAGCTTTAAGCCCCCACGCTTTAGGCGATGCAACCAAGGGATCTGTCACCGCGTTTGACAGGGTTCCGGCGCTGGCGCACAAAGTCCAAGCCGCTTCCGGCCGCATGACCTCCTGTTATCGCCGTGTTCCGTCTTTTCGAACGTTTCCTGAATCCCACAAAGGACACCGCGGGCGATCCGCCGCCGGCGGGGTTGATGGCGTTTTATTGGCACTTCGTGCGTCAGACCCGCGGACTCTTGATCGCGCTGTTCGTGATGGGTTCGATTGTCGCGTTTCTCGATCTGCTCATTCCAATCTTCATCGGCAAAATCGTCGACCTGGTTTCACGGCATACGCCCGAGGAAATTTTCCGCGACCATTGGAGGATCCTTCTCGGCATGGCGGCGGTGCAGTTGCTCGCCCGGCCCACGGCGGTGTTCCTGCAGGGGCTCGTCACCAATCAAGGATTGGCCGCGAACCTTCAAAATCTCGTGCGCTGGCAAAGCCATTGGCATGTGGTGCGTCAGGGATGGGCGTTTTTCCAGAACGACTTCGCCGGACGCATCGCCAATCGCATCATGCAAACCGGACCGTCTTTGCGCGAAAGCGTGGTCGCCTCCTTCAACGCCGTTTGGTACATCCTCGTTTACGGGACCAGCGCCATCGTCGTGCTCGCCCGCTCCGATTGGCGGTTGACGTTGCCGATCGTCGCGTGGTTCGCGGCTTACGTCGTGTTGCTCAAATACTTCGTTCCGCGCATGCGCGACCGTTCGCGCGCGGTGTCCGAACTGCGCTCGACGATCACGGGCAAGGTGGTCGACAGCTATACCAACATCCTGACGGTGAAGCTCTTTGCCAAACCGCGCGATGAAGACGCTTTCGTGCGCGCGAGCATGGATGAACACACCGTCATCTATCACCGTCTTTTAAGGCTGATGACCGCCTTCAGCACGCTTTTGACGGCCCTGAACGCGATGATGGTGATCGGCGTGGCCGGCATCGCGATCGCGCTGTGGGCGCGCGGCGTGTTCGAGGTCGGGGTGGTTGCAATGGCTTTGCCGCTCTCGTGGCAACTCGTGTCCATGTCCGGCTGGGTCGCCGGCAGCATCACGACCATCTTCGAACAGGTGGGCACCGTGCAGGACGGCATCAAGTCCATCGCCACCCCGCGTACGATGCGCGACCGCGAGGGCGCCAAGCCGCTCCACGTCGGCAAGGGCGCGATCGCCTTTGAAAATGTGCACTTCGGATACGGAACCGCGCGCGGCGTCCTGCACGGCATCGATCTCGCCATAAAACCCGGCGAACGCCTCGGTCTTGTCGGCGCCTCCGGGGCGGGCAAGTCGACCATGGTCAACCTGCTCCTGCGGTTCTTCGACGTCGATTCCGGACGGATCCTCATCGACGGCCAGGATATCGCGAATGTGACGCAGGAAACCTTGCGCGGGAATATCGCGATGGTGACCCAGGATACCTCGCTCCTCCACCGTTCGATCCGCGAGAACATCCGCTATGGCCGTCCCGACGCCACCGACGCCGAAATCCGCGAAGCCGTCGAACGCGCCCATGCGCGCGAGTTTATTGAAACGCTCGAAGACTGGCAGGGCCGAAAGGGGTTCGATGCCCAGGTCGGCGAGCGCGGTGTGAAACTTTCGGGCGGACAGCGGCAACGTATCGCGCTCGCGCGTGTCATCCTCAAGAACGCGCCGATCCTCGTGCTCGACGAGGCCACCTCGGCGCTCGATTCCGATGTCGAGGCCGCGATTCAGGAACAGCTTTCCTCGCTCATGGAAGGCCGCACGGTCATCGCCATTGCGCATCGTTTGTCGACCATCGCCCAAATGGACCGCCTCGTCGTCATGGAAAAGGGGCGCATCGTTGAAACCGGCACGCACACGGCGCTCCTGGCGGCGAAGGGGACCTACGCGCGTCTCTGGAAACGCCAGTCGGGGGGCTTTCGCGACGATGTCGTTTTGCACTCCGCCCGATGACGACCGCCTATGATTTTCGCCTCACGTCCCTGCGGGGCGAGGTGATGGATCTTGCCTCGTTTACGGGGCGGCCCCTGCTGATCGTCAACACCGCCTCGAAATGCGGTTTCACCCCGCAGTATGCCGGGCTCCAAACGCTGTGGGACACATACGGGCGGCGCGGTCTCGTGGTCCTCGGCGTGCCGTCCAACGACTTCGGCCGTCAGGAGCCCGGCACGGCCGAGCAGATCGCGGCTTTCTGTGAAGGGACCTTCCGGATCACGTTCCCGTTGTCGGAAAAACGTCATGTGCGCGGTCGCGCCGCCGATCCTCTGTTCAAGTGGCTGGGCCGCGAGGCGGGCCTTCCCGGCCGGCCCTGGTGGAATTTCACCAAATACCTCATCGGCCGCGACGGCCGGCTCGCCGATTGGTTCTTCTGTTTCACGCCGCCCGACACAGAGCGTGTCCGGCGGGCGATCGAGAAAGTCGTCCGCGCATAGCTGTGACGTTACACCGGGTTGTGCTTCTTCACGAAGGCCAGCGCGTGCGTCAGCATCTCGATGCGCGTGGCTTCTGTCGACAGCCAATGGTCTTCACCCTTCATGCGGATGAACTCCACCGGTTTGCCGGCGCTCTCCAGCGCGCCTTCCATGATGCCGCTCTGCGCGATCGGCACGACGGTGTCGTCTTCACCATGGATGAGCAGCACCGGTGCATCGGCCCGTTTCGCAAAGGTGACCGGCGATATTTCGGTCATGACGTTCTGATTGCGGCCCACCGCTCCCACCGCTGTGCGGAAGAAGCGCGAGATTGCCGTCTGGCGGCCGACGTTGTTGACGATCCATGAATAGAAACTCGAGACGTCCGAGATTCCGCTCACGGACACGGCGCACTTATAAAGGCCCTGCTGGACCGTCACGCCCGCGAGCGCGGCGTAACCGCCGTAGCTGGCGCCTACGATGCACGCGCGTTTTGGATCCACGGTACCGGCGTCAACCAGGGTTTTGAGACCGTCAGAGATATCCGACAGCATCTTACCGCCCCATTCGCCGTAACCGGCGTCGCGGAACGACGCGCCGTATCCGCCCGAACCCCGATAGTTCGGCTGAAACACGGCATAACCCGCGTCCGCATAGGCCTGCGCCCACCAATTGAAACCAATGCCGTCGAAGGGGCCGATCGGACCGCCGTGCGGCATGATGACGACAGGGAGGTTTTTGGTCTGGCTGTTGGCGGGCAGGGTGAGCACACCTTCCATGTCCAGGCCGTCCTGCGCCTTGTATTTCACCATCTGCGTCGGCCCGACGCGCGTCGGGC
The DNA here is from genome assembly GCA_020852595.1 of Rhodospirillaceae bacterium. Lineage (GTDB taxonomy): Bacteria > Pseudomonadota > Alphaproteobacteria > Rhodospirillales > Rhodospirillaceae > SHVO01. The sequence goes on along the minus strand of JADZAK010000069.1, from coordinate 17,031 downwards.
CGATGGCGGGGTAGGCTTTGCCCAGCACCTTGGTGACGCCGGTGCTCATGTCGACCTTCCAGAACGTGCCCGAATCACGGAGTCCATCGGACCGTACGATCGCGGTCCTGAGGCCCGTGTCCCACGAGATGAGGCGCAGATTTAGTCCGGGGAACGTTTTCTGCATGCTGCGCCAACGCGCGTCCAGAGCCTGGTCGAAGAACACTGCGCCCGGATTCTCGCCGATTTGCGCGCCGATCAGAAGGCGCGTCACCGGGTCGAAGATCATGCCTTCGACGCCATGCTTCTCAAGCAGCAAAGTCTGTTCGCCGGTTGTGAGATTCACTTCCTGCAGTTGGTCTTCTTCTCCCGTGTGATCGACGACCAGCGCGGTACCAGACGTACGGCCCAGCCCCGAAAGGCCTATTTCACCGGTTGGTGTCTTTAGCTCGCGCAGTGGCTTGTTCTTGCCTTCGCCCGCGTGCAGGCGCCAGGTGCCATCCTTGGTAAAAAAGACAGCGGTCGCGGCAACCTTGCCGTCCGGCCCGACGATCCAGTCATGATTGCCGTCTTCCATGGAGCGTGCTTCGCTCCGCACATCGCCGTCGTCGAGATCGACGCGGAACAGATCGCGGTCCATCGACGGATCCCAGTCGTAGCCCGCGCGGCTAGCGGTCGAGCGGCGCAGCGGAATGCCGCCAAAATAGGCGTAGGTTTTACCTTTCACCTGCGAGGTGCCGAAGGTTCCGAAGACCGCGTCGGCGACACTGGGGTCGTCATTGAAAACGAAGCCGGCTTTCTTGTCTTTGACGTTGATCCACAGCACGTTCCAGATTTCCAGCGTCGCACCAAACATGGCCTGCATGTTCTGCGTGTCGCTTATTTCCAGGAACATATGATTCTCGCTGGCCCAGCGCAGGCCACGGATTTTCGCGGGCGGGACGACGGACGTGAACACGGGTTTGTCCGCCTTGGCGTCCATGATAACCAGGCGGCGTTGTCCGCCGATCTCCGCGACAAACGCATAACGTGTGCCTTGCGGCGACAGATCAATGCTGTCGAGGCCCGGCAATTTTCCGTAAATGTTGGGATCGGCGAAAGCGCCTTGCGATAAGGCGCATGTAACCGCAATCGTGATTGCGGCGATGACATTTCTCATGAAACTCCTCCGGGCCCGAAATACGGCCGTTTGGCATGTGTTGAATATGCCACGGCCCACTTGAAATCAGTTGCGGCCGCCGCGCGAAAAGCACACGCGAGAGACGGGAAGCAATTCGACGTCCACCACCCTCGCGGCCGTACATCTTCAAAAAACTGAAATTTCGCCGAGGGAACAACTGGTACATCTGACAGATGAAATTGCCGTGAGCTGTAGCATTCTTCTGCGCCTGTTTTGCGCGCCGAATGTAACAGCGCCGCCGGAACAAACGTTTTGCGGGTTCCGTTAGCCTTCCGGCTTTATTTCCAAAGCTCTCTGAAGGAGGACCGAATGCCCACAACAGCTGGACACACCACCGCGATTCTCGCCTCTAAGGTTAAAGGTACCGCCGTTTACGATACGACGGGCGATAAGGTCGGCCATGTCGAGGACGTCGTGCTCGATAAGCTCTCCAACGGCATCATGTTCGCCGCCGTCGGGTTCGGCGGGCTTATGGGCATGGGCGAAAAATACGCGCCGGTGCCGTGGTCGGTGCTCGACTACTCCGAGGATAAAAACGGTTACGTCGTGCCGATGACGAAGGAAGAATTGTCCAAAGCGCCCGCGTACGACCTGAAAGACCTCGTCCAGGGTGACGGTCAGGCCGGCAAGGTGCGCGATATGAGTTTCGATTACTTCAAGGTGCCGCGTTCGGTTCACTAAAAGCGTGCAAATTGAAAAGGCCGGCGTCGTTGCGCGCCGGCCTCTTTATTTGCCGGCGCCCGTCGGGGAAAATTAAATAAATACGCTATATCAATCAATTAGGCCCCAATGACAGAACCGTGACATAAGCCGTGCCGAGCCATGCTATTTCCCCGCGCATGGACCAGTTCGCGCTTATCGGCGCTTCCTATAAATCGGCCGGGGTCGACCGGATCGGACGGCTCGCCTGGCCGAAGACGGAGATCGAGGATCGCCTGCGCGTCCTTGCGGCCCGTCTCGGCGTGCCCGAACTCGCGTATATCGGCACCTGCAACCGCATCGAATTCATCGTCGCCGGGGATGAATCCCTGACGGCGCAGGACTGCCGCGACGCCCTCGGCGATGTATTCTCCGACGTGCTCGCGGGCGATGACGTTCGCCACGTATTCCGGGCCTGGGTGGGCGAAGGCGCAGCCGAGCACCTCTTCCTCGTGGCCTCGGGTCTGGATTCCGCCAAGGCGGGCGAACGCGAAATTTACAACCAGGTACGCCAGGCCTGGAGCGCGGCCAAGGCGGCCGGCACCTGCGGCCCGCAACTCGATTATCTCTTCGCCGAAGCCCTGCGCGCGGCCCAGGATGTGCACAAGGAAATCGCGGGCGCCGCGAATGTGGAATCCCTGGCCGACTACGCGGTGAAACGCGCGCTCGCCCATGTCGACGGCGCGCGCGGGCGCGTCGCCCTGCTCGGCATTTCGCCCATGACACGTCACGCCGGACGCGCGCTCGCCGCGCGAGGTTTGCCCATTACCGTCGTCAACCGCACGTATGAGACGGCCGAGGAACTCGCGACGGAATTGAACGGCGAGGCCTGTCCGCTCGATCAGTTTCTCGCCAATCCGGGTCCCATCGACGTCATCGTCACCGCGGTCGGCGGCGCCGAGCCGCTGATCGATCTCGCGGTCGCCGCGCGGATCGCCGCCGCCGCGCCCGCGCGCGGCACGCTCATTGTCGATCTCGGCGTGCCGCCGAACGTGGATCCCGCCGCCGGCCTCATGAACGGTCTCACGCGCCTCGGCATGGATGCCGTGATCGCCGATGCCGCCTTGGGCCGCACGGAACGTCTGCGCGAACTCGCCTCCGCCCGTATCGTCATCGATGAGCACCTTGAGCGCCTGCGCGGCGAATACGCGATCCGCGAAGCCTCGTCGCTTATTCAAGATCTCACCATGCAGTATCAGCGCGCGGCCGTTGAAAGCCTGCGCCGCCTGCCCAAGTCGCAAACCACCGAAGAAGGCCTCAAACAGTGGGCCGAAGGTTTCGCGCGCCGTCTCGCGCATGCGCCGCTCAAGGGTTTGCGCGCGCTCGCCACCGAATCGGGTCCCGCCGCCGTGCAGGCTTACTTGCGCGGCGTGCAGGACGCCCTCCACGGCGAAACCGCGCGCCACCCGCTCAATAAGGAGAAGAGTCAGTGACCGATAGCAATGCCGCCCTCTACGAACGCGCCCGCCGTTTCATCCCGGGCGGGGTGAACTCTCCGGTCCGCGCGTTCAAGTCCGTCGGCGGCACGCCGCGCTTTATCGCCAAGGCCGAAGGCGCTTACGTCACCGACGAGGAAGGCAAGCGCTACCTCGACTTCGTCGGCTCTTGGGGCCCGCTCATCCTCGGTCATGCGCCGCAGGAAGTCGTGAGCGCCGTTCAGAAGGCCGCGTCGCTCGGCACCACTTACGGCGCGCCCTGCCGCGGGGAAGTCGATCTCGCCGAGAAAGTCGTCGCCGCTTATCCCGGTCTCGAGCAGGTGCGCTTCGTCTCCTCCGGCACCGAAGCGACCATGAGCGCGATCCGTCTCGCGCGCGGCGCGACGGGCCGCGATCTCGTGGTGAAGTTCTCGGGCTGCTACCACGGCCATGCCGATCATCTGCTTGTCGCCGCCGGCTCGGGGCTCGTCACCGCCGGTCAACCGTCGTCCGCGGGCGTGCCGAAAGATTTCGCCGCGCTCACGCGCGTAGTGCCGCTCGACGACGACGCCAGGCTCGACGCGCTGTTCGCCGCCGAAGGCAAGAAGATCGCCGCCGTCATCGTCGAGCCGGTGCCGGCCAACAACGGCCTCCTCCTGCAGCGCCCGGCCTTCCTCCAGAAGCTGCGCGCGCTCACCAAGGAACACGGCGCGCTTTTGATTTTCGACGAAGTGATTTCCGGTTTCCGCGTGCCCAAGGGCAGCGCCGCGGCCCATTACGGCATTACCCCGGACCTCGTCACCTTCGGCAAGGTCATCGGCGGCGGTTTGCCGGTCGGCGCTTACGGCGGTTCGCGCCAGCTCATGTCCAACATCGCCCCGGAAGGTCCGGTCTACCAGGCGGGCACGCTCTCCGGAAATCCGGTCGCCATGGCGGCGGGTCTGGCCACCTTGCGCATCCTCGAGCGCGACAACGTCATCGCCAAGCTGGACGACATGGGCGCGATTCTCGAAGCCAAGGCCACCCAGGCCCTGAAGGCGACCGGCCGCGAGGTCGGTTTCGCGCGCCTCGGCTCGATCTTCTGGCTGTCCTTCCAGCCCGGCGAGCCGCCGCGCTCGGCCGAGGCCATTGACGGGGGCGCCGGCGCCCGCTTTGCACCGCTCTTTCAAGCGCTTCTCGACAGGGGTATCTACATTGCGCCGTCGGCCTACGAGGTCGGGTTCCTGTCCGCCGCCCATACGGAAGCGGATATCGATACCCTCGTCGCGGGCCTTGCCGAGACAGTCGCGGCGCTGCCGCGCTAACGAAAAGCCGCGCTGCCGCGGCAAGCAACAACGGACCATCCGCCATGGCCACCATACTCCGCTCCGACCCCATCCGCTTCCTGCACATCGTCATGATCGGGCTGCAGGTGTTCGCGGTGGCGCAGGTGCTGTGGTGGCTGATCGACCAGCGCATGGTCGCCCAAGGTCATATGCACCAGGTCCGCGCGCTATATACCTATGACGTGGCCGCCGGTCAGCGCCTGGAGGCCGCCGGTGTCGATGCGTCCGAGATCACGGCGATCTTCCCGCACCTGCAGGTTTCCGGCGATGCCGTCAGTGTGAAAGCGGAGTCCGTTGCCGCCCTCGATGAAGCCCGGCGCAGCCGCGCGAACCAATACACCTGGGAAAGCGGCTTCTTCCTCCTCGTGCTCGCGGCCGGCATCGCCGTGTTGTGGCGCGGTCTGTCCGGCGAGGCGGAGGTGCGCCGCAAGCAGGACAATTTCCTCGCCATGGTTTCCCATCAGTTCAAGACGCCGCTGGCCAGCCTCCAGCTCTCTCTCGAGACCATGTTGCGCCGCCAGCTGTCGCCGGAGCGCTTCCAGCAGCTGTCACACCGCATGCTCGACGACTTGCGGCGCATGGAGAACATGGTCGCGAAGATTCTCGATAGCGCACGCCTGGACCGGGGACGCGTCCAACTCAATCGGGAACGCATCGGCGTGGCTGAAGCGGTGCGCCATGTGCTCGCGAATGTCGAGGATATCGCCAAGCGTGAGAACGTCACCTTCAGCGTCGATATTCCCCCCGATCTCGACCTCTACGCCGATCCTGTCGCAACCGACGGTGTCGTGCGCAACCTTATCGACAACGCCATCGCCGCGCTCGGCCCCATGAAGGGCGGATCGATTACCGTGACCGGCCGGCGCCTCGGCGGCGCCGTCGAGATCGCCGTGAAGGATAGCGGCATCGGCTTTGAACCCGCCGACGCGGACCGTCTTTTCGCGAAATTCGTGCGGCTGGATACCAGCGGCGGCCGCGATGCCGCCGGGACCGGTCTTGGACTTTATATCGTGCGGCGGTTCATGCATTTCGAGAACGGCGAAGTGCGCGCCCATAGCGGCGGCCCCGGCAAGGGCGCGACCTTCACCGTCACCTGGCCCGCCGCCGTGACCCAGGACAACTCATGACCGAATCCATGCACCGTATCCTCGTCGTCGAGGACGACCTGCATCTCGCGGAAGGCATGGCCGAGAACATGCGCGCCGAAGGCTATGCGGCCGACACCGCCCACGACGGCGCCGCCGGCCTCTCGCAGGCGCTCGCGTCCGATTACGACCTTCTGATCCTCGATGTCATGATGCCCAAGATGGACGGCTTCGCGCTGTGCCGCGAGTTGCGCCAGAAGGGAAAGAACACGCCGGTCCTGTTCCTCACCGCGCGCGGCGACCCGCAGGACCGCGTGCGCGGCCTCGAAGCGGGCGGTGACGACTATCTCACCAAGCCCTTCCATCTCGACGAGTTCCTCCTGCGCGTGAAAGCCATCCTGCGCCGCTGGGACTGGTACAAACAGTCCATGGCCAAGCCCGCCTCCGGCGGCGTGCTGCGCTTCGCCGGCAATGAAGTGAACTTCCGCACCTTCCGCGCCAAGTCCTGGGACGGTTCGTTCCATGACTTGACCGAGAAGGAAGCGATGATCATGAAGGTCCTGTCCGAGCAGCCCGATGAAGTCGTCACGCGCGACGATCTCCTGGAGAAGGTTTGGGGTTACGAAGTTTTCCCCTCCACGCGCACCGTCGATAATTTCATTCTGCGCCTGCGCAAGATTTTCGAGCGCGCGCCGCACGAGCCACGCCATTTCGTGACGGTGCGCGGCGTCGGCTACCGTTTCCTTCCGGAAGGAGAAGTTCCTTGAGTTTGCGAATTGGCACCCGCGGTTCGGCCCTGGCCCTCTGGCAGTCGGAAGAGGTCAAACGCCTTATCGGTTTGATCCCCGGCGCGCCCACGGTCGATCTTGTCGTCATCAAGACACGCGGCGACCTGCAGACCGACATCCCGCTTTGGTCGACCGAGGGCAAGGGCTTCTTCACCGCTGAACTCGACCGCGCGCTGCTGGACAACGAAGTCGATCTTCTCGTTCACAGCCTGAAGGATCTCGCGACCGCCATGACCGCCGGCACGACCCTGGCCGCGGTGCTTGAGCGCGAGGACCCGCACGACGCCTTGGTCTCGCGCGACGGCCTCGACTTCAAAAGCCTTCCGCCCGGCGCGCGCATCGGCACGTCCAGCCTGCGCCGCAAGGCCTTCCTCGCCAAGGCGCGTCCCGATCTGAAGCAGGTGGAGCTGCGCGGCAATGTGCCGACCCGCCTGCGCAAACTCGACGACGGTGAATACGACGCGATCATTCTCGCGGCCGCCGGCCTGAAGCGCCTTGGTCTCGGCGAACGGATCACGCAGATCCTGCCGACCGATATCTTTCCCAACGCCGCCGCGCAGGGCGCCATCGCGATTTGCGCCCGCCCCGACGACCCGGAGACTCTGCGCTGGCTGCGTCCGCTCGATCACATGCCGACCCGCGTCGCGGTCGACGCCGAACGCGCCATGCTGGGCCGCCTTGAAGGCGGGTGCCAGGTCCCGCTCGGCGCGCTCGCCACCGTGAACGGCGCCGAACTTTCACTCTATGCGGCCGCCTGCAATCTCGATGGACGCGATTTCGTCTCCGTCACGCAAAGCGGTCCTGTTTCCAAGGCTGTGGATCTGGGCCTCGCCGCGGCCTCCGCCTTCATCTCCAAAGGCGGCGACGCCGTGCTGGCCCAGGCGAACGCCCGCCGCCACGCCGCTATTTCAGGCTCCTAGGAAAGTCATCCCGTGACAGACAAAACCGCCCTGCCTCCGTTCCTCGCCGCCTGCCGCCGCCAGCCGACGCCGCACATGCCGATCTGGGTTATGCGCCAGGCCGGCCGTTACCTGCCGGAATACCGTGACGTGCGTTCGAAGGTGGGTTTCGCCGAACTCACCCGCACCCCGGAGCTCGCCGCCGAAGTCACGCTGCAGCCGATCCGCCGGTTTGCCTTCGACGCCTCCATCATCTTCTCCGACATCATGGTGCCGCTCGAAGGCATGGGCATCGATCTCGACTACGCGCCGGGCCCGGTGATCGCCGAACCGATCCGCACCTTGAAGCAGGTCGAAGCGATCCGCCCGCTCGTGCCGGAGCGCGACGTGCCTTTCGTGATGGAAGCCATCAAGCTCACCCGCGCGGGTCTTCCCGCCCATGTGCCGCTCATCGGCTTCGCCGGCTCGCCTTTCACGCTGTTCGCCTATCTCGTCGCCGGCAAGCCCTCGAAAGAATTCTCCGTGCCGCGCTCCTTCGTGCATGCGCAGCCCGAAGTGACCGCGCGGCTTCTGGAACGTCTCGCCGACGCGATGATCGTCTACCTGCGCGCCCAGGCCGCCGCCGGCGCCCAGGCGCTGATGCTGTTCGAATCCTGGGGTGGTCTGCTCGGTCCCCACGATTTCCGCAATGTCGCGCTGCCGCCGGTGAAGCGCATTTTCGAAGGCCTGAAAGACCTCGATGTGCCGCTCATCTACTTCGCCAACAATTGCGGAACTATGCTGGATATTATCTCCGAACTGCCGGTGCATGTGGTCGGTCTCGATTGGCGCGTGCCCCTGAGCGGCGCCCGCAAGCTCCTGCCGGGCAAGGCGATCCAGGGCAACCTCGATCCCGCCGTGCTGTTCGCGCCCAAGGCGGCGCTCGAAAAGCGCATCGACGAGATCCTCGCCGACGCCGGCCCTGCGCCGGGCCACATCTTCAATCTCGGCCATGGTATTTGGCCGGAAGTCGACCCCGATGCCGTGAAGCGCCTCGTCGACTATGTACACGAACGGACCTCAAAATGAGCTCTCAAGTCTCGGACGAATTCATCGCGGACGCCGTCGCGTTCTACAAGAATTTGCAGGACCGCATCTGTGCGTCCTTCGAAAGCTTCGAAGACGGCGTGAAATTCGAGCAGACGGAGTGGGAACGCGGCCCCGATCACCGCCTCAAGGGCGGCGGGCGCATGCGCGTTCTTCGCGGCCAGGTGTTCGAGAAAGCCGGGGTCAACGTCAGCCACGTCTGGGGCCAGCTGTCCGACCAGGGCATGACTCAGTTGCCGGGCGCCAAGGAGTCCGGTGGCCAGTTCACGGCCAGCGGGATTTCGCTCGTCACCCATATGCTCAATCCCTTCGTGCCGACCGTGCATATGAATTTGCGTTTCATGCATACCAGCAGAATTTGGCTGGGCGGCGGCGCCGACCTCACGCCGACGATCCCCTTCGACGAAGATACCAAGGATTTTCACGCGGCGATGAAGGACGCCTGTGACCGTTACCGCCCCGGCGCTTATGACGAATACAAGGCCTGGTGCGACAAGTACTTCTATCTGCCGCACCGGAAGGAGCCGCGCGGCGTGGGCGGCATCTTCTTCGACGATCTCAACAGCGGCGACATCCGCAAGGATTTCGCTTTCCAACGGGACGTCGGCGAGGCGTTCCTCGATGTTATTCCAAAGATCGTCGCCCGCCGCAAAGACACGGCCTTCACCGACGCCGACAAGGAAAAGCAGCTCGTCAAACGCGGCCGCTACGTCGAATTCAACCTGGTCTACGACCGCGGCACTAAATTCGGCTTCGCCACCGACGCCAACCCCGACGCCTACCTCATGAGCATGCCGCCCACGGCAAAGTGGCCCTAAAAACAAAAAGCCCTCCCCTTGTGGGGAGGGTTTGGGTGGGGGTAAGGCTACGAGCAGACCGGTGCGGAGTCCACCCCACCCCAACCCCTCCCCATCAAGGGGAGGGGCTTAAAATTGAGGGGCTACATATGCTCTTTTTCTGGATCAAGGCGCTGCACATCATTGCCGTCATCGCGTGGATGGCGGGGCTGCTTTATTTGCCGCGTCTGTTCGTGAACCATGTCGGCCTCACGCCCGGCTCGGAAGCCTCCGAGATGCTGAAAGGCATGGAAGGCCGGCTCCTGCGCATCATCATGCGCCCTTCCGCCGCCGCCACGATGCTGTTTGGCATCGTCCTGCTGTTGCTCCCCGAAAGCCCGGTCGATTGGCATCAGGGCTGGATCTACGTGAAGCTCGGCTTCGTGGCGGTCCTTGGTTTCATGCACGGCCACATGGAGCGTTGGACAAAAGAGTTCGCGCGCGACGCCAACACCCGCACGGCCAAGTTCTACCGCATGGTCAACGAACTTCCCGCCGTCGCCATGATCGTCATCGTGATCATGGTCGTCTTGAAGCCCTTCTAATCTGCCGAGCGGGGCTGCGCCTCCTTCACGATCGGAAGATTGCGGATACGCCGGCCCGTCGCCTTGTACATGGCGTTGAGCAGGGCCGGGGTCACCGGCGGCGCGCCGGGTTCGCCGACGCCGCCCCAGAAGTCGTAGGACGGCACCAGCACCACTTCCACCGCCGGCATCTCGGCCATCTTCACCATCGGATAGTCGTGGTAGTTGCCCTGCTCCACGCCGCCGTTCTTGATGGTGATCTCGCCGTAGAGCGCCGCTGACAGCGCCCAGGCGACGGCGCCCTCGGTCTGCGCCTTCACCGTGTCCGGGTTCACCACATGGCCGCAGTCGATGGCGGTCACCACGCGGTGCACCTTCGGGTGACCATCGGGGCGCACCGAGGCTTCGACCACCGACGCCACGTAGCTTCCATAACCGTCCACCTGCGCGATGCCCTGGAACACACCGGCGGGAAGAGTGCGGCCCCACCCCGCCGCTTTCGCGGCGGCGTCGAGGCATGCGAGCTGCTTCGGCGCCTTGGCCAGAAGCTTGCGGCGGAACTGATAGGGGTCCATGCCCGCGGCTTCGGCCATCTCGTCCACGAAACATTCGCGGAAATAGCCGTTCTGCGAATGGTTCACCGAGCGCCAGTAGCCGACAGGCACATGCGTGTTGCGCATGCCGAAGTCCACGCGCCGGTTCGGCACGTCGTAGGGATTGTCCGTGAAGCACACCAGGAACCCGAGATCGGTGCCCTTCTTCAGGGCGTCCGGGTTCACGGTCGACATGATCGATTGACCGGCGATGCGCGTATCCCAGGCGACCGGGTTGTTCTGCGCGTCGAACGCCGCCTTGAACTTCGCCGACGAGATCGGTCGGTAGTAATCCTGGCGGATGTCTTCCTCGCGCGACCAGATCACTTGGACCGGCTTGCCGAGGCGCTTCGAAAGCTCAACGGCTTCCGGCACATATTCGAGCTGACCGCCGCGGCGGCCGAACCCGCCGCCGGCCATCACGGGATGCACCTTCACCTTGCCGATGTCCACGCCGGCGGCCTTGGCGGCGAGGTTCAGCGTCGCTTCGATGTTTTGCGTCGGCGCCCAGATTTCCACCAGGTCCGCCGTCACGCGCGCGGTGGCGTTCTGCGGCTCCATCGGCACATGGGAGAGGAACGGGGCGTGATATTCCGCCTCGATCACCTTCGCGCCTTTTGCAATGGCGGCGACCACGTCGCCTTCGCTTGCGCCTTCCAATGGATCCGTCGCCGTCAGTCCGCTTTTGACGAAGGCGAGTACATCCGCGTGGTTCACATTGCCATTGGGTCCGCGATCCCATTCGATCGGCAGCACGGTCAAAGCGCGCGAGGCTTCGAAATAGCTGTCGGCCACCACCGCCACGGCGGTGTCGAACAAGGGCACAACGGCGCGCACGCCCGGCATCTTCGCGACGGCCTTCTCGTGATAGCGCTTCAGTTTTCCCCCGAAGGCGGGGCTATGTTCGATGGCCGCGAACAGCATGTCCGGCAGGCGCACGTCGATGGCGAACACCGGCTTGCCCATGACCTTGTCCGGGATTTCCACACGGTTCTTCGGCGTGCCGAGAATGGTCCATTCCGTGTGCGGCTTCAGCACCACGTCCTTCGGCGCGGGCATGCGCGACGCGGCGCTCGCGACCTTGCCGTAGCTTAAAGTGCGGCCCGACGGGGTGTGCGTGAGCACGCTCTTCTCCGCGCGCACTTCGTTCGCGGGCGCTTTCCATTGCTGGGCCGCTGCGGCGATCAGCATCTCGCGCGCGCTGGCGCCGGCTTTGCGCAGGTATTCGTGGCTGGTGCGCACGGCGCGGCTGCCCACGGTCGCGGTCCCACCCCACACGCGGTTTCTCTGCACATGTTCGGTCGGGTTGATGAACTCCGGTTTCACCTTCGCCCAGTCGGCGTTCAGTTCTTCGGCGACCATCATGGGCAGGGCCGTGAAAGCGCCCTGGCCCATTTCCGAGTGCGCGACACGCACGATAATGGTGTCGTCCGGCTGGATCACGATCCAGGCGTTGATCTCCGGCGCGGCTGCCGCCGCTTCGGCGTCATCGGCGGGCAGCGAAAAGCCCAGCATGAAGCCTCCGCCGGCGACGGTGGAGGCTTGCAGGAACAGGCGGCGATTGAGGGCGAAGTTCATGATGCTTCTCCTCAGGTCTTGGCGATGGAATGGATGGCGGCGCGCACGCGCGGGTAAGTCCCGCAGCGGCAGATATTTGTGATCGCCGCGTCGATGTCCGCGTCCGTCGGGTTCGGCTTCTGGGTCAGAAGCGCGGCGGCGGCCATCATCATGCCCGGCTGGCAGTAGCCGCACTGCGGCACTTCATGAGCGACCCACGCGGCTTGCACCGGATGGCTGCCGTCGGTCGAAAGTCCCTCGATTGTGGTGATCTTGGCGTCGGTCACCATGCTCACGGGCGTCACGCAAGCCCGGGCGGCCATGCCGTTGATGTGAACGGTACAGGCCCCGCACTGGGCGATGCCGCAACCGAACTTGGTGCCGGTCATCGCCAGCTTGTCGCGCAATACCCACAGAAGCGGCGTCGACGGATCGACCTCCACCTCATGATTTTGGCCATTGATGGTAAGGGTGATCATGGGGACGCCTCCCTTTAGGGTCCGACTGAGGGCGGAAGTATAGCCTCCCGGCCGCCTTTTTTCCTATGTTTTCGGTCCATTCGGTGGCAAAGGACCGCCATGAACACAGCCGTTACCCGCCATCCGCGTCTTATCCTCCAGCCCCGCGCCCAACGGCGTCTGCAATCGGGTTATCCTTGGGTCTTCTCCAACGAAGTGAAGATGGACCCCGAGACCAAGGCGCTGCCGCCGGGCTCCCTTGTAACGGTCGCCGACGCCGGCGGGACGCTTCTGGCCACCGCCCAGTTCAACCCGCACACCCTCATCAGCGCCCGGGTGCTGGCCCATGCGCCGGATGTCGCCATCGACGCCGCTTTCATCGAAGGCAAGCTCAAGACCGCGCTCGCGATGCGTGACCGTCTGTTCGCGCGTCCCTTCTACCGGCTCGTGCATGCCGAAGCCGATGGTCTGCCCGGCCTCATCATCGACCGTTTCGGCGATGTGTTCGTGCTCCAGCCCAACACCGCCGGCATGGACATGCTGCTTCCGCTGATCGTCGATGCGCTGGTGCGTCTCACGGCTCCGCGCGCCGTCGTCGTGCGCGCCGATACGCCCGCGCGCGGGCTCGAAGGCCTGGAGCAGGATGTGCGCATCGTGCACGGGAGTCTCGAGGGTGATGTGCCCGTCGAGGAAAACGGCGCGACCTTCTTCTGCGATCTCACCTCCGGCCAGAAGACCGGCTGGTTCTTCGACCAGCGCGACAACCGCGCCTTCATGGGCAAGCTGGCCAAGGGCGCCAGCGCCATCGATCTCTATACCCACACCGGCGGCTTCGCGATGGCTTGTGCTCTCGGCGGCGCGAAAAGCGTGACAGCAGTCGACCGCTCGGCGCATTCGCTGGAACTCGCCGCCAAGGCCGCCGCCGCCAACAAGGTCGCCTGCACGTTTGAAAAGGCCGAAGTCTTCCCGTTCCTGGAAAGCGCCGTGCGCGCCGGAAAAACCTGGGACGTCGTCATCGCCGACCCGCCGGCCTTCGTGAAATCGAAGAAGGACTTGAAGGCCGGTTTACAAGGCTATCGCAAACTCGCGCGCCTCTCGGCCGAGATCACCGCGCCCGGCGGTTATCTGCTCGTCGCGTCCTGCAGCCACAACGCGCCGCTCGATGAATTCACCGCGGCCGTGGCGCGCGGGCTCGAGGATGCGAAGCGCTCGGGCAAGATCATCCGCACCGCGGGCGCGGGGCCCGATCACCCCGTGCATCCGCTGCTGCCGGAAAGCGCCTATCTCAAGGCGCTGGTGTTTCACCTAAACTAGGACGACGGCGAGCCCCGGCACGTCCTTGCCGGCTTCCTGGCGCGTCACCACGTCCTCGATCAGCGCCACCTCAAAATCCGCCGCTGCGGCGCAGCGTTCGATATAGGCGCGGCTGTGGCTGTAACGCTGCTCGCGCCCCAGCACATAGTCGCCGGCGTTGGTGCTCTGAACGGTGAAAGCAAAAAGACCGCCGGGGATGAGCGCATCGCGCACCAGCGCGAACAGCGGCGCGAGGTCGCCCACATACACCAGCACATCGGCGGCCAGGATCAGTTCGCACTGCTCATTGAGCATGGCCAGTGCCGTCCCCATGTCGTCCGCTTCCAGGTGATCGTAAATCTTTTTCGCTTCCGCTTTTTTCACCATCACGGGCGACAGATCGACGCCGCCCAGCCACGCCGCCACGTCGCGGAAGGCCGCGCCCGAAAGGCCGGTGCCGCAGCCCAGATCGAACACGCGCGAAAAGGGGCGGGGCCATACACGCGTCACGGCCTCCTTCAAAAGCGCCGGGCCCTGGTAGTTGAGCCGCTCGGTCAGCGCCGCGTCGAAGCGCGGGGCATATTCATCGAACAGGCGGGTGACATAGGCCGCCGGCAGGTTGGCCGGAGTCGGCGCCGCGCCCAGCAAGGTCAGGCGCGCCGCCGCGCCCATGGAGTCGCCTGGATCGACCACGAGATAGGCGCGGTAGGCCGCGGCCGCGTCCTCGGAACGTCCCGCACCCGCGAGGGTTTCGGCAAAGGCGAAGCGCCCCTCGGCCCAGTTCGGGGCCAGTTCCAGGGCCTGCCCGATCAGCTCCGCCGCGGCCGAAAAGTCCCCGTCCGCGCGCAGGCTTTGGGCGTAGTCATAGCGGCGGTCGGCGGTGAGATTTCCCGAGGACATAATTCACACTCTCAAGCATTGCATGGGGGACTTCCAGCCAGTATGTGAGCGTCCCATGGACACAAAATCGAATACAAACATACCGCTCCGCCAGCCCGCCGAATGGGACAAACACAGCGCCGTCTGGTCCGCTTGGCCCAGCGCCGCCGACCTGTGGCTCGAAGACTTGGAACCGGCGCGCGCCGAAGTCGCCGCGCTGTTCAAAGCCATCGCCGACGGCGGCAAGGGCGAAGCCTTGAAGATCGTCGCCAACGGCGATGAGGCTGTAGCCTCTGCGCGCGCCACGCTCAAGGGTGTGAATGCGCAAATCATTCCCGGCATGTTCGGCGACATCTGGTTCCGCGACATCGCGCCCATCTTCGTGAAGGGCCCGGCCGGACTTCAAGCTTCGTGTTTCAAGTTCAACGGCTGGGGCGGCAAGTACGTGCTCGAAGGCGACGATCAGGTCGCGGCCTTCGTGGCGCAGCAGGCCGGCACGCCCGCGCTCATCAACGACTGGGTGCTCGAAGGCGGCTCCATCGACGTGGACGGTCTCGGCACCGCGCTGACCACGCGCCAGTGCCTCCTGAATGAGAACCGCAATCCGTCGCTTTCACAAGTTGATATCGAAGCGCGCCTCAAGACCGGCCTGGGCATCGAACATCTGATCTGGCTCGGCGACGGTCTCGCCAACGACCACACCGACGGCCACATCGACAATATCGCGCGTTTCGTCGCGCCGGGTGTGGTGGTGTGCATGGAGCCCTTCGGTGCGGACGATCCGAACAAGGACGCGCTCCTGGCCATCATCGCCGACCTCAAGGCCGCGCGCGACGTCAACGGTAAGAAGCTCGAAGTCATGACCGTGCCCTCGCCGGGCCGCATGGAGAACGAGGACGGCGACGTCATGCCCGTCAGCTCGATGAACTTCTATATCGGCAATACCGCCGTGGTGGTGCCGCTCTACGGCGCGAAGTCCGACGACGCGGCCGTGGCGGCCATCGCCAAGCTGTTCCCGGGCCGCCGCACCGTTGGCCTTCCGGCGAACTCTGTTATTACTGGCGGCGGCTCTTTCCACTGCATCACGCAACAGCAGCCGGCTTGAGGATTGGCGCGTGGTCCGGAAAAGTGGAAACCGGTTTTCCGATAAGATCACGCGCAAATAAAAGGACTTCCGATGACCAAAGTCACCGTCGCGGCCATCCAGTGCGCCTTCTCCACCGACATGGAGAAGAACATCGCCAAGATCGAAGGCTTCGTGACCGAAGCGGCGAAGAAGGGCGCGCAAGTCATCCTTCCGCCCGAACTGTTTCAGGGCCACTACTTCTGCCGCGAGGAGAAGGAAACCCATTTCGACGCCGCCTATCCGGCCGACCGCCACCCGGCCGTGCTGCGCATGGCGGACCTCGCGAAACGGCTGAACGTGGTCATCCCGACCTCGATCTTCGAGCGCGAGCACAATCACTTCTATAATAGCCTCGCCATGATCGACGCCGGCGGCGCGGTGATGGGCATCTACCGCAAGAGCCACATCCCCGACGGTCCGGGCTACGAGGAGAAGTTCTACTTCCGCCCCGGCAACACCGGCTTCAAGACATGGCGTACGAGATTCGGCTCCATGGGCGTCGGCATCTGCTGGGATCAATGGTTCCCGGAAACCGCCCGCGCGCTCATGCTGCAGGGCGCCGAGATCCTGTTCTATCCGACGGCTATTGGGTCTGAGCCCGACAACGCCGAGCTCGACACCAAGGACCTCTGGCAGCGCGCCATGATCGGTCATGCCGTGTCCAACGTCGTGCCGGTGGTGGCGGCCAACCGCGTCGGTACCGAAGACGGCCAGGTGTTTTACGGCTCGTCCTTCATCGCCAACCATCGCGGCGACAAGGTCGCCGAGCTGAACCGCACCGAAGAAGGCGTCATCACCGCGGTCATCGATCTCGACGAAGTCCGACGCGCCCGCGCGGCCTTTGGATTCTTTAGGGATCGCCGCCCGGAACTCTACGGCGCGCTGACGGAACGCTAGAGCGTTTTCCGACGAAGTGGGAACCGGTTCGTCGCAGAAAACGCGACAACTTCTATGAATCTAGAGCGAAATCCGATCGGATTTCGCTCTGGTCGGCGGCGGAAGGCCGCCGGAGTCGGAAATGTCAGCGCCGTTTCCGGGACCGCTTGGCATAAGCCTCGCCCTGTTCCATCACGCGCAGGAGATTGCCGCCCCAAAGCTTGGCGATCTGCTCCTCGGTATAGCCGCGCCGCACCAGTTCCAGTGTCACGTTTAGGGTCTCGGCCGCATTTCCCCAGCCCCGGATGCCGCCGCCGCCGTTGAAGTCCGACGAAATGCCGACGTGATCGATGCCGATGCGCTTGATGGCGTAGTCCATGTGGTCGACGAGGTTGCTCACATCCGCTTTCGGCCATTGGTTCTCGATATTGGC
>JADZAK010000068.1 GCA_020852595.1 Rhodospirillaceae bacterium | reverse complement strand
CGGCGACCTTGAAATCCTGACTGAAACGACGAGCCTTCGTCTTGGGCATCAGTTCTCTCCTTTGAGAACTGTCCCTAATTACCCTGTCTCAGAAAAGGGGGTCACTCCACTCCAGTATACTTAATTGGAATCCGCCCCCGTCCGCAGAGGCGATCGCCCTGCCTTGCAGGGGAGGGAAAAAGGGAAACTAAGCCGCCTTCCGGCGCAGCATGTGATCGATGGCGAAACCCTGGAAGGTTTCGACGCCGAGTTCGGCGCCGACGGCGATCGCCTTCGCGCTGTCCACGCGGATCAGGATCGGCTCGATGCCGCAGCTCTTCATGTAATTGAAGGTCTTGCCGCGCTCGCGCAGGAGGTCTTCCGCGCCGGTGCGCCAGTGCACCTTGGCGTATTTCGCGCCGATGTAGTCGAGATCGACCAGGCCAAGCGTCTGCGGGAAAATCTTGTCGACGCCGATATTGGCGCCCATGGCCTTGATCATGCCGCGCGCGACTTCGAATTCGTCGAAATGCTCGACGATGTCGGCCTGGCGGAACTCGAAGACCAGGCGTGACAGGACCTCTTTCGACGTCTGATCCATGAAGTCGG
Source organism: Rhodospirillaceae bacterium (assembly GCA_020852595.1). GTDB lineage: Bacteria > Pseudomonadota > Alphaproteobacteria > Rhodospirillales > Rhodospirillaceae > SHVO01. Next base: position 10,777 of record JADZAK010000068.1, on the reverse strand, counting down.
CGAAGGCCGCCGTGAAGGTCGTGACCACGTTCACATTGAGCGAGAACGGCATCGGGGTGACGTCGCTCATGTGCGAGAACGAGCGCAGCACGATCTGATCGAGCACGCGCGTGAACTCGTTGAACAGCGGGCCCGAGGCGCGCATTTCAACGTCGATGAACAGCGGTTTGCGCAGCGCGTCCATGCTGACGAAATATTCATGCATTGTCGGCACCGGCATGAAGCCCGGCTTCGCGCTGGCGACCATCTGATCGCGCATAAACGCCTTCAGGAATTTATCGGCGCCGAAACGCTTGAAAGCGTGAAGAATGTTTTCGAGATCGTCGGGCGAGAGCGGGCGCAGTTCCTGTTTCTTGGCGTCCGGATCGGCGGCCTTCTGGGCGTCGGCGGTGTACCGCGCGACGCGCTCGGCGGCGCCCCGGAAATTCCCTTCAAGGTCATAAATCAGCGCGAAACGCGCCTGATTGATGTTGCCGAAACTTTCGGGGCAGTGCTTCTCGACCGCGCGCAGCATGGCGACCTTGATGTCCCGGAGAACTTCAAGGCTGTGTGCGCCCGCTGCCGGCACGAGGACCGCGTACTCGGTCGGCGCGACCTTATAGACCTTCGCGCCGTAACGCGCGGCGACGTAGCAAAGACCGCTGACGAGCGTGGCGGTCATCTCGGGCGTCTGTTTGCCGACGGGAACGGCGCCGTTGGCGTCGACGATGAAGAGCTGGGTGCCGGAGGTGGGCTTGTGGCGCCACTCGGACATATCCTCGACCAGCGCGCGCAAATCCTGCGGCGGGTGGATTGTCACGCGCGGCATGGGAACGACCTTGTCCTGCGTCACGTAGTTAACCCCCAGGCTTTCGCGAAGTCCCGCGTTTCCAATTGAAAAGCTCTAAAACCGGAAGCGCGAAAATGCGAGGCGCTTTCTTTGATCCGCGGCAATTCCTTACAAAACCGCCGGCTTCTTCTACCCGTCGTCGGATAGCGGAAGCCTCAATCTATCCGTGGTTCCGCTTTAAAATATTCGAGCCGAATTTATCTCGGCCGCGGCTTGTCCGGACACGGCGTGGCGTCGCGGGGGGGGGGGCTGAGGCGGTCGCGGCTTTGGGCAAGCCGGGAACGACGGTCACGGGAATACCGATCTTGCCCGCGTATTTTCCCGTCACCGCTTCGACGAGCGGCCCCGGTTTTTTTCCGGGCGCGGCGGAGAGGATGAGGATCGAGAGCTCGGGATGTTCTTTCACGAGCTTGAACAATTCAGCGCGGCGAGCGCCCTGACGCACGTATGTATCGGGCGTGCGGCCGGTCTCTTGAACGATGCGCAGGGCGTGAAGACGCACCACGTCTTCGGCTTCGCGGCGCGCTTCCTGATCGGCGAGTTCGGAGACGAACTTGAAGTGATGAAACTCGTGGTCGACTTGATAGACGTACAGCAATGCGACGCGACCGCCGGTGTCGCGCGCGCGTTTGCAGGCGTAATCGATGGCGGCGGGCAGCTCCGGCGAATCATCGACCACCACCAGGAAGAGGCGGTGGTCTTCGGGTTTGCGCGCAGCGGGGCGATTCACCCTCTAACCTTCTTCGACGCCGTAGCCGGACTGGATCCAACCGTTTATGCCGCCCTGCATGCGCGCGATCCGGCCCTTGAAGCCGCCGGCGACGGCCTTCTGCGACGCGGTGCCGCAGCGCACGCCGCTTCTGCAATGGAAGACGAGGTGCTTGCCTCCGGCGTCGGGGATCTTCGCCGGGTCGAAGGTGGACAGCGGCATCAGGATGGCGCCGGGGATATGGACCTGATCCCATTCATTCTGTTCACGCACGTCGACAATGACGGCATTGTTCTCCGCGCGCCATGCGGCGACGTCGGCGGGGCTGGCGAAAACGACCTGGGCGTCTGACATTCCTGAACTCCAAAACGTGAGAGGAAGACTGTATAGTCGGGCGGGCGAGGATAAAAGCGATGAAAGCCAAAACAGACCGCCGGATTGGACCGCGCTTGCGCGTGTATCTCGGGACCCTGGATCACCTCGGGCCGGGCAAGGCCGATCTTTTGACCGGAATCGACGAGACCGGTTCCATCGTCGCGGCGGGCAAGCGCATGGACATGAGCTACCGCCGCGCATGGCTGCTGGTCGACGCCCTGAACAAGATGTTCAAATCGCCCCTGGTCACCAAGACCAAGGGCGGCAAGGGCGGCGGCGGCGGCGCGGAACTCACGGGGCTGGGCCGCGAAGTCCTCACGCGCTTCCGCAGTATGGAAAAGAAGACCGCCAAAGCGATCGCCGCGGATGTGGCCGCGCTGCGCCGGTTTGTCGCGCCCTTGCCCGGCAGGGGCGAATGAGATACCAGAGCGCCTGTGACGATTGACGCCCTCAGAACCGACATCAGAATTCGCGGCGCGCTTGCGGGCCTGCTGGCGATTTGTTTGTTCGTGCAATCGCTCATGCCCCTGGGCTGGATGCCCTCGACCTCCGGTTCCTTCCTGCAGCTCTGCGCTGCAAGCGGCCCGGTCAATCTTGCGCAAGGCCCGGACAATCAAGCGTCGCGCAACGCCGAGCATCGGCTTGCTTACGTTTGTCCGTTTGCCGGCGCCGGCCTGTGGACCAAGACGGAGTTTGACGCGATCGGCGCGCTCCCCGCGCGTGTGGCATTTTTAATCGCGATCCCGGTTGGCGCTCCCGGGAGCAAGCGGGTTGCCGATCTCGGTCCACCTCTCGGTTCACGCGCGCCCCCGCGCGCTTAAAGCCCACAAATTTCACACATCTCGGCGGCTCGTGGGCATGTTTGCCCATGGCCTGCATGCATCTATCCCAGGAGATCATTATGTCTCGTGTAAAGAGTCGGGCGGGCGCACTCCTGCCGACGTTGATTTTGGCGGCGGTGGCGATCGCCTGCGTCGGCGCCGCCGGACTTTGGCTCGGCCGCGCCATGGCCCCTCGCGAACAGACGACAGTCATCGACCGGCCGGCCCGCCGGGACTTCAACCTCACCGACAGCTCGGGCGCACCGGTTTCGCTCGCCACATATCGGGGCAAGTGGCTGCTGATGTTCTTTGGCTTCACGAGCTGTCCCGAAGCCTGTCCCATGGCGCTGACGAATGTCAGCGAAACATTGAAGGAACTCGGAGACGACGCCGCCGTGTTGCAGCCGGCGTTCGTTTCCGTGGATCCGGAGCGCGACACGCGCGAGGTGATCAAGGATTACATCTCGCACTTCGACGAGCGGATCGCGGGCCTTTCCGGTTCGCCGGATGACATTGCGGAAATGGCGCGGCTTTACGGGGTTTACTATCGCAAACGCGCGGTGGAAGGCGGCGACTATACCGTCGATCACAGCACGGCCTTCTATCTGGTGTCGCCCACCGGTGAATTTCAGCGCGCTTTCAAGCCCGACATGGACCCGGCCGACTTCGCGCGAGAGCTCAAGGCCGCGATGAATCTTGGAAAGGGAAGCAAGCAATGAAGCGCCTTCGCGATTTTTGCGCGATCCTCATGCTCGGTGTTTTTGCCGCATTTCCCGCCGCGGCGGAGATCAAAATCGAGGGGTTGTGGATTCGCGCCACCGCCGGCGCCGGCAAGGTCACGGGCGGCTTCGGCACAATTCGCAATACCGGCGTGAACGCCGACGACCTCGTCGCGGTCCATACCCCCGTCGCGGCGACAGGGCAGATCCACGAGGCGTCGCATGAAGGAGGGGTTATGCGTATGGACCAAATAGCCCATCTGGAAATCCCGGCGGGCGCCGCCGTCAGCCTCGCGCCGGGCGCCGGACATCATTTTATGCTGATGGGCGTGACCGCGCCGCTCAAGCCGGGCGACCTGGTGGAAGTGACCCTGGTTTTCCGCGACGCGGGGCCGATCAAGGCCATGGCGACGGTCAAACCTTTGTCGGCACCGAAGTAGCCGCTTCAGCCGCGCTTCAAGGCGAGCTTGAGACCGCCCCAGACCGAGCCCGCCTCATGGTAGCGGATGCCCCAGATGCTGCCGGCGATGAGGCCAAAGGTGGCGATAAAGGAGGTCACGGAGAGGGTGGAGACGCCCGAAAGGCCCTGGCCGAAGGTGCAGCCACCCGCAATCGTGCCGCCCACGCCCATCAGGACCGCGCCGGCGAGGCTTCGCATAATATCCTCACGGACGATGAAGGTGTCGAAGGCGAGGTTGCGGGTGAGAAGCCCGGCGATGAAGGCGCCGAGCGGGACGCCGAGGGTGACCATCAGCGGAAACAGCGCCGGGCGCCGGCCGCCGAAGGCAAGAACGGCGTCGGCAAGGGGCGGGACGAAATTGACGGCGGTGAAGGCGTTCGCGCCGCCGGCCTCAAATAGGCGGCCCGCCACGAACCAGGCGGCGACGACCATGAGGCCGACGATGAGGCCGCCGGCGAGCTGATCGCGTGAGCCGCGGAACCACGAATCCTTCAGCGCGAACCACAGCGCGCCGCCGCCGAACACGGTTACAAGGCTCCAGCGCACGGTCTCCGCGCCGACGAACGGCAGATTGCCGAAGATCCGGTGCAGGCCTCCGGGGCCGAAGGTGCCGGGCACGGCGGTGCGGCTGAGCAGGTCTTGCAGCGGCGCGAGCCAGGTCACGGCGGCCGCGGCGCTGAGGGCGATGACGGCGACGATGGCGAAGGACTTGAGCGAGCCTGCGCCCACGCGGGCCAACCCCCTGCTGATACAGCCGCCGCTCAGGGCCATGCCGAAGCCGAATAGCAGCCCGCCGAGGAGGGCGGGCAGCCAAAGGATATAGGGCGCGAGGCTTTCCGCCCGGTCCATGGGGACGAGGCCCGCGGCGTCCAGGACATGAGCGCCCACGATGGCCACGCCCGCCGCCAGCACCCAGGCGCGGAACCGCCGCCAATCCTTGGCGAAGAGGATGTCGGCGATGCCGCCGAGGGCGCAGAAATTGGTCAGGAGCACGGCCGCGCCGATGACACCGCCGATGGCGAGGCCCGCCGGAATCGCCGGCCACATCTCAAACATGCTTCTTCGCTTCCGCCCTCATGGCCCCGCACACTACAGTGCGGGCCTCATGACGCAACCCGGCCCACACGCTTTGCAGCCCACCACCATCGACGCGCGCGGCCTGAGCTGCCCGCTGCCGGTCCTGCGCCTCAATAAGACCCTGAAAAGCCTTCCCGGCGGCGCGCAGATTATTCTCCTGGCCACGGACCCGGCCGCGCTGAAGGACGTCCCCGCCTTCTGTGCCGCCCACGGCCATGAAGTTATCCACAGCCCGGAGGGGGAATTTTTCAAATTCCTCATTCGTAAGATTGCCTAAACCTTAGCCATAGGGCATCTAAAGGCATTAGCTGCCTTAAAAAGCGGCTGTTTCGGGTTGAGATTACGGGGGGAGTCATGGGCGGAGACGTCTTTTTCATTCTGATGGGCGCGATCATGGTTCTGGCGATGCACGCCGGATTCGCGTTCCTGGAAGTCGGCACGGTCCGTAAACGCTCGCAGGTGAACGCGCTGGTGAAGATCCTGGTGGATTTCTCCGGCTCGACGCTCGCCTACTTCTTCGTCGGTTTCTCGATCGCCTATGGGATGAGCTTCCTCGACAGCGCGCCGATCATCTCGGGCGCGGCGGGAACCGGCTATCAGGGCCAGGGCTACGACCTCGTCAAGTATTTCTTCCTGCTGACGTTTGCGGCGGCGGTCCCCGCGATCATCTCGGGCGGCATCGCCGAGCGTGCGAAGTTCTATCCGCAGCTCATCGCGACGTTCCTGATCGTCGGCCTGATCTATCCGTTCTTTGAAGGCATGGCGTGGAACAACAACCACGGCTTCCAGGACATGGTCGAGAGCCTGACGGGCGCGAGGTTCCATGACTTCGCGGGCTCCATCGTGGTGCACGCCATGGGCGGCTGGATCGCGCTCGGCGCCGTGATCATGCTCGGCAACCGCAAGGGCCGTTTCACCGCCGACGGCCGCGCGATCGGCATGCCGCCGTCCAACATCGTGTGGCTCGCGCTCGGCGCGTGGATCCTGTCGGTGGGCTGGTTCGGCTTCAACGTGATGAGCGCGCAGCGCCTCGAAGCGGTGACGGGCCTTGTCGCCGTGAACTCGCTGATGGCCATGGTCGGCGGCGTCATCACCGCGCTGCTGGTGGGCCGCAATGACCCCGGCTTCGTGCACAACGGCGCGCTGGCGGGCCTCGTGGCCGTGTGCGCGGGTTCGGATGTGATGCATCCCGTCGGCGCGCTGGCGACAGGCGGCCTCGCGGGCGCCCTGTTCGTGTGGGCCTTCAACTTCATGCAGGACAAGCTGCGGGTCGACGACGTGCTCGGCGTGTGGCCGCTGCACGGGCTTTGCGGAACTTTGGGCGGCCTTTTGTGCGGCGTCTTCGGCATGGAATCCCTGGGCGGCATGGGCGGCGTGACCTTCATGAGCCAGCTGATCGGCACCGCGGCCGGCGTGCTCATCGGCCTCGTGTCCGGCTTCGCCGTCTACGGCGCATTGAAGGCCACCGTCGGCATCCGCTTGTCGGAAGAGCAGGAGTTCAACGGCGCGGACCTTTCGATCCACAAGATCACCTCGACCCCGGACGAAGATATCGTCCGCTAGAAGCCCGCTTAAATTCTTGATGGAGTCCCCGGCGGCCTTAAGCGCCGTTGTGGCGGGACCAGGTCCTGAGTTCGCCGTCGGTTCTAAAGGCGAGCACGGTGAAGGGGTCGGCCCGGCCATCGGGCGATTCCATGCCGGGCGCGCCGATGGGCATGCCCGGCACCGAGAGGCCGCGCACATTGTCGGGACGCTCGCGCAAGAGACGCTCGATGTCCGCCGGCGGCACATGGCCTTCGATGATGTACTTGTCCACGACGCCGGTGTGGCAGGACCAGAGATCGTAGGGAATATCGAGCTGTTTGTTCACCTCGGCCAGCGGGCGCGACGTGATCATCTCGACCACGAAGATCTTTTCGACCGCGGCGACCCAATCGAGGCAGCAGGCGCAGTGTGGATCGCGGTAGAGGGTCAGGCGGTAGGGCGACGTGGCGGCGCGGCCCGCGCCGGTCCGTGCGAAGACGGCCAGAGCCACTCCGCCAAATAAAGCTTTCCGACGGCTTACAGTCATGGCGTATCACCCCCCCTGTAGCCACGAACAGGGGCAAGCCTAACACCAGGTCTCGGGGCTATTCCACGCCCTTGATTCCGTGCTCCACGTCCCGGAACCGGTATTGGAGGGCGATCATGGCCGCTTTGACGGGCCTTAAGGCCAATCCCGCGGTCAGGGTGATGAAGGCCGGCCAGATCGCGAAGTGGACCCAGATGGGCGGCGCGGCGAAGCGGTCGAGGAGCAGGGCGGCGACGGCGGTGATGATGCAAAGCGGCATCATGATGAAGAAGGCGGGGCCGTCGGCGGTATCGTGGCCCGCGAAGCTGAGGCCGCAGACTTCGCATCCCGGACGCACCTTGAGATAGCCTTCAAACAGGCGGCCCAGGCCGCAGCGCGGGCAGCGGCAGAAAAGGGCGGCGACGACGAGGGGGGCGCGAGGTTTGCTGACGTCCGGCATAGGTCACTATAGGAGCGGGGGGCCCGGCGAGGCACGCGCAAAATTCTCGCCCCTCCCGTGCGTCATCCGGGTAGTCTCGCGCCATGCCGCGCCGCAAACCTCAGATCCTGCGCCCTTTGGCCGCGATCCTGTTCACGCTGGGATTGACGAGCGCGTGCGCCGCGCCGGCGCGGATTGTTTACACGGCGGCCGAACAGCGCGCCGCCGTGCCGCCCGGCTTCGCGGACGTCCGCCTGTCGATCTCCGAGCGCGCCGAGGCTGAAAAACTGATCGACGTCTTCCGCGCCGAACGCGCGGCGCGCGGACGGCCGCTGGAGATTCTGTCGCTCTCCGGGGGCGGCGCCAACGGCGCTTTCGGAGCGGGGGTTTTGTACGGGTGGAGCCAGCACGGCGGCCGTCCGACGTTCGATATCGTCACGGGGATCAGCACCGGCGCATTGGCCGCGCCGTTTGCTTTCCTGGGGCCCGCGTACGACGAGGCCCTCAAGGCCGGTTACACGGGCGGCGGATCGGCCAACCTGCTCGACTTCGAAGGCCTGTTCGCGTTCTTCCGGCCCAGCTTGTTCAGCGGCCGGCCGCTCGAGCGGCTGGTTGAAGACCTCATCGACGACAAAGTCGTCGCCGCGGTCGCGAAGGAACACCGGGCGGGCCGCCGGCTGCTGGTGGGAACCACGAACCTCGATACCCAGTCCCTCACACTTTGGAACATGGGCGCGATTGCCAGCGTCGGCGGGGCGAATGCGACGCGTCTGTTCCGAAAAGTCATGATTGCGTCGGCCAGCGTGCCGGGCGTGTTTCCGCCGGTCATGGTGGATGTGGAAGCCGACGGGCGGCGGTTCGCGGAGATGCATGTGGACGGCAGCGCGATCGCCTCGTTCTTCGCCGTGCCCGATTCCCTTCTGCTATGGACCGATCAGGAAAGCGCCGGCCTCAAGGCGCGCCTGTACGTCTTGATCAACGGCGCCCTCGATGAAGACTTCGCCGTCACGCCGAACAAAACCATCTCGATCCTGCAGCGCAGTTTCGATGTCGCGAGCAAGACCAACACGCGCACCGAACTCACCGCCGTCGCCGCCTTCGCGGAGCGGAATGGATTGACGCTGCGGGTGAGCCACGTCCCGCCCGGCGTGAACTCGTCGCCGCTGGACTTCAATCAGCAGCGCATGACGGCGCGGTTCGAGCAGGGGCGCAGCGCCGGCGCGGCCGGAACGGCCTGGGAAAGCCTTAAAGACGACACGCCGTAACCGGCGGGCCCCCCACAAACAAAAACGCCGCTCCTTTTGGGAGCGGCGTTTTCTTTTTCGAGGCGTTCGGGGCGGTTAGCCGGCAAACGTGCGGACCGGGGCGCCGAGGAGCCAGTAGACCCACACGAACAAGAACAGCCACACCACGTCGACGAAGTGCCAGTACCAGGCCGCGGCCTGGAAACCGACGTGTTTGTGCGGCGTGAACTGATTCTTGGCGGCGCGGAAGCCGCAGACGATCAGGAACACGGTGCCGACGAACACATGGAAGCCGTGGAAGCCGGTGGCGAGGTAGAAGGCCGACGGATAGATGCCGTCGGTCAGCTTGAACGCCGCGTGGTGGTATTCATACACCTGCAGGCCAAGGAAGAGGGCGCCGAGGGCCGCGGTGATGAAGAGCCACTTGGCGGCTTTCTGGTTGTTGCCTTCCTCGATGTAGATGTGCGCGCGCGTGACGGTGCCGCCCGAGGTGAGCAGGATCACGGTATTGTAGAACGGCAGTTCCCAGGCATCGAGCGGGGTGATCCCGACCGGCGGCCACTGCAGCGTCACGGTCGAAAAGCCGAGGGCGTTGTGGAAGAAGGCCCAGAAGAAGGCGAGGAAGAACATCACTTCAGAGGTGATGAAAAGCACCATGCCCATGCGCAGGCCGTGGCTGACCTCGGCGGTATGCGCCTTTTCCTTCACCGACTCGCTGATGATGTCGCGCCACCACATCCACATGGTCATGAGCACGAGGACGAAGCCCGGCAGCAGCTTGAAGACACCCGGCTCCATGCCCATTACGGGCACCTTGTGGAAGAATAGGACCGCGCCGATGGCGAGGATCAGCGCCGCGAAGGCACCCATTGCCGGCCAGGGGCTCGGGTTCACCATATGGAAGTGATGTTTGGCGTGTCCGCTCATGGAAATGATCCCTCTAAGTCTCTCTAATTTGTGGCGCCGCCGGCTTCCGAAGAGGCGGGCGTAACGGTTTTGGTCGCAGCGCTGTCTTCCACCGGGAAACCGTCTTTGGAACGGAAGAAGGTATAGGACAGGGTAATGGTCTTCACTTCCTCGGTGTGCCCGTCGCTGGCGAGCGCCGGATCCACGTAGAAGGTGACGCCCAACTCGGCGCTCTCGCCGGGGGCGAGAATCTGCTCCTGGAAGCAGAAGCATTCGATCTTATTGAAGTACTGACCGGTCTTGTCCGGCGTGACGTTGAATGTCGCCGTACCGACGGTCGTCTCGGTCCCCATGTTGGTCGCTTTGTAGTGGACGGTCACCGTTTCGCCGAGCTTCGTCGTGATCGACGGCTGCGAGGGCGTGAACTTCCACGGCAGTTGGGGATCGGTATTGGAATCAAACCGCACCGTGATCGGGCGGTCGATAATCTGGGTCGCGTTTTCCGCCACGATCTGCGGGTCGCCGCCAATGCCGATCGCGCGGCAGAAGGCGTCGTAATAGGGCACCAGCGCAAACGCGCCGCCCATCATCGCCGCGGCCCCGAGAAGGGAGGCCGCGGCGACGCGGGTATGACGGCGTTTCAGGTTGGACTTGTCCATTGCCTTAAGGGCCTTTGAGCGCCGACTACTCGGCCGGATGAGCGGCCGCGCGGGCCAGCACAGGCGGCTCTTCGAACGTGTGGAACGGCGCCGGCGAGGGGACGGTCCATTCCAACGTCGTGGCGCCTTCGCCCCACGGGTTGGCGACCGACTTCTTGCCCCAGAACATGCTGTGCACGGCCATGACGAGGAAGAAGATCGACGACCCGCCGGCGATGAATGCGCCGTACGAGGAGACCAGGTTCCAGCCGGCGAACACATCCGGATAGTCGATGTAGCGGCGCGGCATGCCCGCGAGGCCGAGGAAGTGCTGCGGGAAGAAGGTCAGATTGACGCCGATGAAGGTCGTCCAGAAGTGGACCTGGGCGGCCCAATCCGGGAACACGCGGCCGGTCATCTTGTCGTGCCAGTAGTAGTAGCCGGCGAAGATGGCGAACACGGCGCCGAGCGAGAGCACGTAGTGGAAGTGCGCGACGACGTAATAGGTGT
>JADZAK010000067.1 GCA_020852595.1 Rhodospirillaceae bacterium | reverse complement strand
TTTGCGGAGAGATGGATTGCCCGCATGAAGCGGGCAATGACAACAAAAGGGGAAATTACTTCCTCAAATACCCATCGCTCCCGTCGATCCAGTCGGCGCGGGGCGGGGTGAAGATGTCGAGTTCGAAGCAGTCCTCGACGGCGACGGCGCTGTGCAGGACGCCGCTGGGGATGAGAACGATCTCGCCCGCGCGCACGACGATTTCTTCGTCCTGTCCATCATAGAAGGTAAAGGCGAGCGCGCCGGTGAGGACATAGGTGTACTGCTCGTTGTCGTGCCGGTGGGCGGGAACGACGGCGCCCTTGGGCAGCGTGATCTGCGCGACCATGGCGTCGTTGGAATGGACGAAGCGCCGCGTGATGCCCATACGCATCCGGTCCTCGCGGACATCTTTCCATTTCGTGTGGACGACGGGTGTCGCTCGATTTGCGCTGGCCATGGTGTGCTCCTTTTTTCGTTGGGGCGACAGTAAGGGGATTGCGCGAGAAGCGACACCCGGAAAAGAACGCCCCTACCCTCGTCCCTTCAGGCTCCTTACGATAGCGCGAGGATTGCAAGGGGCTTTTCGTGAACAGATTGATCGGGCGCGCCGGACTACTCGCTTTCTATGCGGCGGCGTTGAGCGCGGCCGGCTGGTTCCTGGCGACCAAGCTGGACACGGCGCGCGATGAAATTCAGCACGAACGCCTCGCCGCGCTGGACGCCGTGCAGTCGCAGCTGTCGCTGTCCATGGTCGCGGCGCAAAGCTACGTGGAGCTGCTACAGACCACGGTCCAGAACGAGTTGGCGGTCCGTCCGCCGGTGGCGCCGCCTTCGGTTTTGCTGAGCGCGGTGAAGGCGGACGCGAACGGCGTGTTCTCGCTGGACCGGTTGCCGCCGTCCATCGACCGGAAAGACATCGGAAACCTGACGGGCTTCGGCGGGCTCAAAGGCCGCGACGATTATTTCCGCAAGGAGATGGAGGTCGCGCTGTCGTTGCGCTCGGCCGTCGCGCGGATCATCGGCAACCTGCCGAACGCGGCGTGGGTTTATTACGTCTCGGGCAGCCGCTTCGAGCATGTCTATCCGTGGGTGCCCTCGACCCAGGCGGCCTACAAGGACGAAGACCTGGGCCAGCAGTACTTCCTGCGCGGGATGCCGGAGAACAACCCCACGCGCGCGCCCTATTACACCGACATCTACGACGACGACTTCGGCAAGGGCCTGATGATCACGATGGGCCGTCCGGTTTACGACGGCGACCGCTTCACCGGGATCATCGGCCTCGACTTCACGCTGGGCTCCCTGGACGGGATTCTCGCGCACTTCCCGCGCCGGTTCGGGGAAATCTATCTCGTCGACGCGAAGAAAACCGTGATCGGTTATTCGCTGCGCACCGATTCCAAAGAGGCCGTGACCCTGCCGGCCTCCGCGGCCGCCGACGCGGCGCTGACGGAGGCCTTCACGGAACCGCGCGTTGCCGAGGAAAACGGGCGGATCGTCGCGACGCAGAAAATCCAGGTGCTGCCGTTTACCTTGGTCGCGATGGCGCCCAAAGCCGATTTGTGGACGCAGACGATCGGCCGCTCGGCGGTGGAAATCGCCGCGTTCCTGGTGGTGCTGGCACTGCTGGCCTTCCTGGAATGGCGCCGCCGCGCGGCGAGGGAACTGGTGGAAGCCAAGAACCAGGCCGAGCAGGCGACAAGGTCCAAATCGTCGTTCCTGGCGATGATGAGCCACGAGATCCGCACGCCCATGAACGGCGTGATGTCGATGGCCGAGATGCTGGACCAGACGGACTTGTCGGACGACCAGCGGGGAATGACGTCTGTGATCCGAAGCTCGGCGGCCGCGCTGCTCACGATCATCAACGACATCCTGGACTTCTCCAAGATCGAGGCCGGCAGGCTGGACATCGAGAAGACGTCGTTCTCGCTGATCGACGTGGTGGAGAGCGCGGGCGAACTGATGAGCCCGCGTGCCGACGACAAGGGGCTGACCCTCGCGACCATCATCGATCCCGCGTGCCCCACGGCGCTCGTGGGCGATCCGGCGCGGGTGCGCCAGATGATGCTCAACCTCGTGGGCAATGCCTTGAAGTTCACGGAAGAAGGATCGGTGACGGTGCGCGCGCGCCTCGCGGAAGGCGCGCACGCGGAGGGCTCACGCGCCGGACGGGCCATCATCCACTTCGAGGTCACGGACACGGGGATCGGCCTCACGCCCGAGCAGCAGGGCCGGTTGTTCAAGGCTTTTGCCCAGGCGGATGTCTCCACCTCGCGCAAATACGGCGGGACGGGGCTTGGCCTTTCGATCTCGCAGCGGCTGTGCGAGCTGATGCAGGGACGCATCGGCGTGACATCGGAGATCGGCCGGGGGTCGACCTTCTGGTTCGAACTGCCGTTCGACCTCGGCGACGAGACGGCGCCGGCGCCCATCGATATCCACGACGCGGCGGTGGTGGCGATCGGCTTCGACGGTCCGACGCGCGCGGCCATGGAGACGATCCTGGCCGCACACAGCGTGACCAATGCCACATGGCTGGGCTACGGCGACGACATCGTGCTGCCGCGCTCGGATGAGACCACCACCGTGTTCCTGTCGGCGCGGCACGGCGATGCGCCGACGCTGGACATCGGGCGCGCGCTGATCGAACGCGCGCACCGCGAGGACGTGAAGTTCGCGCTGGTGGCGCCGCGCGCGCTGGTGTCGACGCTGACGGAAGCGGAGAGCGCGGGCTTCTTCGCCGCGCTGACCCTGCCCTTGCGGCGCGCGCGCACGGGCCAGACGATCGCCGCCGCCATGGGCCGCGCCGAACTGGGACAGCGCACGGCGGCGGCGGATGAGACCGCGCAGTACAGCCCGCCGCCGGTCGAAGAGGCGCGGCGCGCGGGTGTCTTGATTTTGGCGGCGGAAGACAACGCGACCAACCGGATCGTGATCAAGCGCATGCTGTCGCAGCGCGGCTACGCGGTGGAGATCGCCGGCAACGGCGTCGAGGCGCTGGCGCGCTACGACGCGGACCCGAACTACGGGCTTCTGCTGACGGACTTCCACATGCCGGAGATGGACGGCTTCGCCCTCACCGCCGAAATCCGCGAGCGTGAAAGGGGCACGGAACGTAAACTTCCGATTGTGGCCCTCACCGCCGACGCGCTGCCCGGCACCGCGCAGCGCTGCCTGGCGTCGGGCATGGACGGCTATCTGACCAAGCCGATCGATTCCAAGGCCCTGACGGCGACGCTGGAGAAGTGGCTGCCGGGCGCGGCGGCGCTGCGGCAAACCGCACTGAGGCGTTCGAAGAAAGACGAAGCGGTCAAGATCGATCCGCAGATCTTCGACATGGCGCGGTTCACCGAAACGTTCGGGCCTCTCACCGCCGGGACACGCGCGGCGCTGGCGCAATTCCTGATTGATGCCGGGAAGATGGCCGCGGCGATCAATGCCGCCATGGCGGCGGAAGATTGGGCCGAGGCGCGTCATCAAGCCCATGCATTGAAAGGCGCGGGCGCTTCCATCGGCGCCGCGAGGCTTGGGCAACTGGCCTCGGACGTGCAAGATTGCCTGGACGCGAGCGACCCCGACACCGCCGGCCTGTTCACGGGCGGGCTGGACACGACGGTCGATGAACTGGCGCAGGCGGTTCGGCCGCTGATGAAGGAATAATACGTGCGAAGAAACAGGGCGGGCGATGGCCGCGAGCGACGATCTCTATAAGGACGTATCCGTGCTGGTCGTCGAAGACGAGCAGACGACGCGCGCGAGCATCAAAAGCATCTTGAGACAGATCGGTATTCCGACGATCACCGACGCCGCGGACGGCCGCGCCGGCCTGGCGGAACTCGCGCGGACGCGGCCGACGGTGGTCTTGTGCGACGTGCATATGCAGCCGGTGGACGGCCGCCAGTTCCTGAAAATGGTGCGCACGGCCAAGGTCCCCTGGATCAATAACATCCCGATCATCTTCCTGACCGCCGACGCCAATCCGGACACCGTGAGCTTCGCCAAGGAATTCGCCGTGAACGGTTACCTGGTGAAACCGGTGTCGGTGAAGGATGTGAAGAGCCGCATCGACGCGGTGTTGAAAACGCTGGATCGCTCGGCGCAAAGCCGGGGCTTGTAGAAAAAACGGCCCCTCCCCAACCCTCCTCTTTCAGGGGAGGGAGTAAAGACGATCAAGGCGAGGCGGGTTCACTTGATATTTGCTGCGCCGCGCCGCGCACAGTAGAAGTAAGGCATCCTCCGCCTCAGGTATCACCCAGAAATGGCAAACGATCATCTTCTCAATCTTCTGTCCGACCTCATCGGCGATGCGCGGAAAGCCGGCGCCGACGAGGCCGACGCCATCGTCGCGGACGGCACATCGGTGTCCATCGCCTATCGCCTCGGAAAGTTGGAACAGCTGGAGCGCTCGGAAGGCGGCGACGTGGGCCTGCGCGTGCTCGTCGGCAAAAGACAGGCCATCGTGTCGTCGGCGGACCGCTCGAAAGAGGCCTTGAAGGAACTGGTGGAGCGCGCGGTGGCCATGGCGCGCACCGTGCCGGAGGACGAATACTGCGGACTGGCCTCGCCCGACCAGCTGGCGAAAACGCTGCCGAAGCTGGACATCTGCGACCCCGCCGAAGTGAGCGCCGACACGCTGATCGAACGGGCAAAGGCCTGCGAGGACGCCGCGCGCGCCGTGGCCGGGGTGACGAACTCCGACGGCGCCTCGGCGGCGTGGGGGCAAACCAGTGTCGCGATTGTCGCCTCCAACGGGTTCCAGCGCAGCTATGCCTCGTCGGGCTCGTCTTTAAGCGTGTCGGTGCTGGCCGGCGCGGACCAGGGCATGGAGACGGATTACGACTACAGCTCGGCGGTGTACTTCGCCGACCTGCGCAGCCCGGAAGACATCGGCAAGACGGCCGGCACGCGCGCGGTGAAGAAACTGAACGCGCGCAAGGTCGCGAGCCAGAAAGTGCCGCTGATTTTCGATCCGAGGGTCGCGCGCGGCATGGTGGGCAGCTTCCTGTCGGCCATCAACGGCGCGGCGGTGGCGCGCGGGACCACGTTCCTGAAGAACGCGATGAACACGGACGTGTTCGGCAAGCACATCACCATCGTCGAGGACCCGCACCGGGACCGCGGCCTGCGCTCGAAGCCCTGCGACGCGGAAGGGCTGCCCAACAGCCGCCGCAACCTGATCGACGCGGGCGTGCTGACCACATGGATCCTGGACCTGCGTTCGGCCCGCCAGTTGAAACTGGCGCCGACGGGCCATGCGGCGCGCGGCCCCGGCGGACCGCCGAGCCCGGCGTCGACCAACGTGTACATGGCGGCGGGCAAAGAAACCCCCGCCGCGCTGATGAGCGATATCAAATCCGGCTTCTACGTGACCGACCTCGTCGGCCAGGGCGTGAACATGGTGACCGGCGATTACAGCCGCGGCGCCGTGGGCTTCTGGATCGAGAACGGCCGGCTCGCCTATCCGGTGAGCGAAGTGACCGTGGCGGGGAACATGAAGGACATGTTCAAGCAGCTGACCCCGGCCAACGATCTCGACCTGCGCTTCGGCATTGATTCGCCGACGCTGCGGATCGATGGAATGACGGTGGCCGGGACTTAGTTTTTTCCCTCCCCTGAAAGGGTGGGAAAAGCGCTTCACGGCGCGCGGCGACCCACCAATTAAGTATACTGTCCCCGAAACTAGTTGCGGGGACAGTATACTTAATTATGAGGACCCCTCTGCCATCAACTCGCCGGGAGCATGATGAGGGGGGCCATCTTGGCGGTGTCGCCCGACTGCAAGGTCAGCAGCATGCTGAGCAGCGCGAAGGTGACTTTCGAATCGCCGTCCGTGTCGGCGATATAGAACCAGGCATTGCGGTAGCGCACCTTCACGGCGGCGTCGGCGGGCTCCGCCATCGATGTGCGCACGCGGAAGAGGCTTTCGTCGGGGCCGCCCGGCGCGCGGGAGCGCGCGGCGGCGACGTCGCGCGCCGGCACATCGACGCCGTCGGCGAGGAAATAGAGCGCCGAGTAGAGCGAGCGGGTGGCGAGACCCGCGGGCGCGTTGCCGCTGGCCGCCCCGCCGAAGCCGTGGCGCACCTGGATGGTCTCGCCGCCGCAGGCGGCGCGCAGCGCCTTGCAGACGGTTCGATAAGCGGGAAGATCGCGCGCGCCGGGCGAGAAGGTCAGCAGCAACGTGGGCGAGCCGGCGTCGATGCCGATCGTGAGATCGCCGGTGCGCTGAAGATCGCGCAGGGCCGACGCAAGCCCGCGGAAGTCGGCGCCCGCGTTGCGGATGCCCCCTAAAGACTCGCCGGTGAGCATGAGCACGCGTTCGATGCTCCAGCCGGCCTGGAGGACCAGGGTGAGCGTGCGCATGTCGAGCGGGGTGAGCACCTGGCGCACGAACTTCTCGCCGTTGTTGGGCGTGTAGAAGATGAGCGGCGAGTCTTCGATGCGGGGGCCCAACTCGGGGGTCAGGGAACTCGTGCCGGGCAGCGGCACCGCGGCGCGGAGATTGCCGCTGACGGTGTAGGTGGCCTTGCTGGTGATGTTGGTGACGTCCAGGAACAGGACCGGATCGTTGTAGCGCTGGCGGACGACGTTGAGGAGGAGCTGCTGCGCGTCGGTCTCCTGCACCGCCTCGTTATA
Source organism: Rhodospirillaceae bacterium (assembly GCA_020852595.1). Classification (GTDB taxonomy): domain Bacteria; phylum Pseudomonadota; class Alphaproteobacteria; order Rhodospirillales; family Rhodospirillaceae; genus SHVO01. Next base: position 4,948 of record JADZAK010000067.1, on the reverse strand, counting down.
AAGCGGGCGGCCGGCGGCCAGATAGCTGGGGCCGAGCTGCGCGCAACCCGGCAGCAGAGCGGCACACGCGAGCACGGCCGCGCGCGGCAAAATCTTATTCAAACGCAAGCGATGTCCCCCGGATTCAACGGTTGGGAGTGTAGGAGCCCCCGCGCCACCCGTGCAACTTGTTTGCAGTCTTATGACGGTTGTACGATGGCGCCAGAGCGGCCGAAGCCGCCGGGGCAGCTGGGGGACGTCCGCGTCACGCGGGCCGATTAAAGGTTCATGGATAAAGGCATTTTTCATTTCATCTGGCGCTACAGCGCCCGCGATCAGCTCGTGCTTATTCTGCTGTCGGTGCTGGCGCTTCCGGTCCTTTATTTCACCTTCGACCTGCCCAAGACGATCGTGAACCGCGCCATTGGAGGCGACGGCGGTTTCCCGAAGGCGGTCATGGGTCACAGCCTGGAGCAGATCCCCTATCTCCTGGTGCTCTGCGGCGCCTTCCTGGGCCTGGTGCTGGTGAACCTCGCCTTCAAGTACATGACCTCGACGTACAGGTACCGGGTCGGCGACCGCCTGTTGCGCCGCCTGCGCTTCGACCTCGTGGAGCGCCTGATGCGCTTCCCGCCGCGCGAGTTCCGCAACACATCGAGCGGCCAGGTGGTGTCGATGGTGACGGCGGAAACCTCACCCTTGGGTTTCTTCATCGCCGAGGCCTTCGCGGTGCCGGCGGTGGCGCTGGGGACGCTGCTGACCATCGTGCTGTTCATGTTCGTGCAGGACTGGATGATGGGCCTGGCGGCCATCTCGCTGCTTCCCGCGCAATTGTACCTGATCCCGAGGTTCCAGAAGCGCATCAATATCCTGCAGCGCGAGGAAGTGAGCGCGGTGCGCCAGATCTCGCAGCGCGTGGGCGACGTGGTGGCGGGCGTGGGCGAAATCCACGGCCACGACACCTCGCAATATGAGCTGGCGGATTTCTCCAAACGTCTAGGCGGCGTGTTCAAGACGCGCGTAGAGATCTCCTCCAACCGCTACATCGTCAACATCCTCAACACCTTCTTCTCGCAGCTGACGCCCTTCTTCTTCCTGTCGATCGGCGGCTACCTGGTGATCAAAGGCGACATTTCCCTCGGCGCGCTGGTGGCGGTGCTGGCGGCGTACAAGGACATGTACGCGCCGTACAAGGACCTGATCGACTACTACCAAAAGGCCGCGGATGCGCGGGTGAAGTTCGACCAGCTGAAGGAGTTTTTCGAGCCGCCCGGCCTGTTGCACCGGGACCGCCTCAACAGCGAAGCGCCGGGCGCCGCGTTCGATGCGGGCACTTTGTCGATCGCGAACCTGGTCGTGGAATCCGACGACGGCGTGCGCGCGGTGGACGGCGTCACCCTGTCGCTGGCCCTGCCCGGCCACGCCATGATCGTGGGCGGCGGCGGCAGCGGCGCGGAGGACCTCGCGCTGGCGCTTGCAAGACAAGTGCTGCCGGCGGCGGGACGCCTTGCCGCTTCCGATATCAACCTGCCGGAACTGCCCGACAGCGCCACGGGGCGCAAGATCGGCTACGTGGGACCGCAGACCTATTTCCACGCCGGCACGCTGCACGACGCGCTGGTGTATCCGCTGCTGCATCGCCCGAACGGCGGAAGCGACCCGGACGCGGAGCGGCGCGAGGCGATCCGCGCGGGCAATTCCGCCTACGATCCCGACGCGGACTGGATCGATTACGCGGCGGCCGGATGCGCGGAGCCGGCGGAGTTGGCGGCGCGCATGACGGATGTGCTGCGCATCGTCGGGCTGGACCGGGATGTGTATGACGCGGGCCTGCGCCGGGCGATCGATCCGCACGCGCAGCCCGCGCTCGCCGAACGCCTGGTGGCGGCAAGGGCCGCGTTCCGCGCGCGCGTGGAGCGCGACAATCTCAAAGGCCTGATCGAGCCGTTCGACGCGGATAAATACTTAAAGAACGCATCCGTCGCGGAGAATATTCTTTTCGGCACGCCGCTGGGCGCGTACTTCGCGATCGAGAACCTGGGGCGCAACGCGTTTCTGTTGAAGGTCATCGAGGACGTCGGGCTGACGGCCGAGTTCCTGGAGCGCGGCCGCAAACTGGCGGCGACGATGGTCGACATCTTCCGCGACCTGCCGCCGGGCCATGAATTCTTCGAGCGCTTCAGCTTCATCAAGGGCGAGGACCTGCCCGAGTTCGAAAGCATCCTGCGCCGCGCCGAGACGCAAGGGCTCGGCCGTTTAGACGCCGACGACCGCGCGCTCTTGCTCTCCCTGCCCTTCAAGCTGGTGGTGAACCAGCATCATGTCGGGTTGATCGACGCCAAGATGCAGAACCTCCTGCTCCATGCACGAAAGGTCTTCGCGCAGACCCTGCCCGACGATTTGCGCGGCGCGGTGCAGTTCTTCGACGCGGCCGCCTACAACGCAGCGAGCAGCATCGCCGACAACCTGATCTTCGGGAAGATCGCCACCAACCGCGCCGACAGCGGTCCTACGATCGGCGCGCTGCTGACGGAAGTGCTCGACGAGATGAACTTGCGCGGCGACGTGATCGCGGCCGGGCTAGGCATCGACATCGGCGTCGGCGCTTCGCGGCTTTCGGTGCAGCAGCGCCAGAAGCTGGCGCTGGCCCGCGCGATCCTGAAGCGCCCGGACATCCTGATCCTCAACGACGCCTTCGCGGGCATCGATCCGGCGGAACAGGACACGATCTTCGCGCGCATCAAAGGGAGCCTGGAAGGCCGCTCGCTGATCCTGGTCGAGCCCACCGACCGGCGCGCGGGGCTGTTCGAACATGTGTTCCGCATGGAGCGCGGCAAGGTCGTCTCGGCGCAAGAGCGCGCGGCGACGGAGATCCAGGGCGGGAGCGGGCTTGTGGAGACGGAAGTCGGGCTGAACGACGTCGTCGCCATTTTCCAACGTATCCCGCTGTTCGCGGGCATCGACCGTTCCAAACTGAAACTCCTGGCCTTCACCAGCGGTCACGCGACCTTCGACGAAGGCCAGTATGTGTTCCGCCAGGGCGAGCGCGGCGACAACGCCTATGTGATCATCGAGGGTGAAGTCGAGGTGGTGCTGGAGTCCATGAGCGGGCCGCGCGTGCTGGCGGTGCTGGGCGCGAACCAGGTGTTCGGCGAAATGGCGCTGCTGTCGAAAGTGCCGCGCACGACCAGCATCCGCGCGCGCGCGAACGCGCGCATGGTGGTGATCGCCTCCGACGTGTTCCTGCGCCTGGTGGAAGAAAACAGCGCCATCGCCGGCAACATGATGCGCACCCTGGCCAACCGCCTCGCCAGCATGTTGCAGGACTACGGCAAGGTGAGTGCCTCGCATGACCTGACCACCAACCTGCCGACGCGGCGCGTGTTCCTGGAGCACGCCAACCAGGAGCAGGCCCGCAAGAGGCGCACCGGCAAGGAGACCGCCATCATGGTGTTCGGCCTGGCGGCCCTGTCGGCGGCGGTGATGAAAATCGCGCGCGAGGAAAAACCCGGCGTGACGCGCCAGGCCGCGCAGCGCATGCGCCAGTGCCTGCGGGGGAGCGATGTGCTCGCGCACCTGCACGACGACCAGTACGGCGTGATCCTCACGGACTTCGCCGGGGAAGCGGACGCCCGCAACGCGGCGGCCCGTCTCGCGAGCGCGCTCGCCCAACCGTTCAAGATCGGCGGCAAGGCGGTCGAGCTGCATATCCCCTTGGAATTCCGCCTGGCGATGCTCGCCGACGAGACCGCGGCGCAGACATTGGAGAAATGCTGGACCGACGACGTGACGCGCTTCGTCCTTGCGTCTTAAGCGCGCGTCATAGCGGAAAAGCGAGCCGGACCGGTTCGGGGTCGATCTCGATGCGCACGGGCAAGGCGGCGACGATCTCGCCGTCGGCCTGCACCGCCTGGCCGGTGGCGCCGCTGACGACGACGTCGCGGCCGGGCAGAATTTCGACGTCGGACCAGAGGCCGACCTTGCCGAAGATCAACGACAGCCCATAACGCGCGACGCTGAACCAGCCGCGCCCCTTCATGAGCACGACCTGGAAACTGTCGTCGGCGAGGTTGGCGCGCGGCGCGGCGACAAAGGGCCCGCCGTAGCGGCGGCCGTTGCAGGCCACCACCGAAACACTGCCGTAGCCCTCGCCGTCGACGGTGACGGCGCAGTGCGCGAAGGGGTCGCGGAAGCCCTGCAAAGCCGCGGTCCATACATAGGCGAGCGGGCCGAGAATTTTCTTGAGCACCGGGGACACGCGGCCGATGACATTGGCGTCGAAGCCGACACCGGCCATCATCACGAAGCGCCGGCCGTTGGCGCGCCCCACGCGAATGGGACGCAAGGGACCCGAGACCAGCACGCGGGCAATCTCGTGCGCGCCCTTTGAAAGACCGATCTCGTCGGCGACGACGTTCGCGGTGCCGAGCGGGACGATGCCGAGCGCGAGGCCCGTGCCGGCCAATCCGTTCACGACTTCATTGATGGTGCCGTCGCCGCCGGCGGCGGCCACGAGATCGAAGCCCGCGCCTTTCGCCTCTCTCGCGATCGTCTCGGCATGGCCGGGCGCCGCGGTTTCCCGCACCGTCACGGCGCAGCCCGCCTTTTTTACAAGGTTCACGATTTCGTCGAACCGCCGGCGCCGATTCCGTCCGGCGGCCGGATTGAATATTGCAAGAATATGACGGCGGGACGCGCTTGAATCACCCGCAGACTCGGACTTTTTCATGGGGCCTCCCGCATACCGCGGAACGATTCTAGCAGAAAGCGACAGTTCTGTTTCAACCGTGTGAAGAGTTGGCGAAGACAGGGGGCCGCCCCCTAGGCAGGAGATTCGACCTCGCATAAATGGAGTTCGCGCACTGGAATATCAGGAGAATGTATTGCGCGATATCGGCCCCTCGCTGACGTACAAGACGCTTTTCATCTCCGATCTTCATGTGGGTACGCGCGGCTGCAAAGCCGATTT
>JADZAK010000066.1 GCA_020852595.1 Rhodospirillaceae bacterium | reverse complement strand
GTGTCATGGGGCAATCATCCTGTTGCCGAATTGCAAGCCGCCGGGGCGCACCGGCTGGTTGATCGCTTGAGCGATCTCATGCACGCTATCTCGGCCTTGACCGTCCCCGCCTCGTCACCTGATCTGGCCAGGAGTACGCGATGAAAATCCTCAAGATCGCCGCCGTCGTCGTTGTCGTCGTCATCCTCGGTATCGTCGGCGTCCTCATGACCTTCGATGTCGACCGGTATAAAGGCGTCATCGAAGAGCAGGCGAAAGCCGCGACGGGGCGCAACGTCACCATCGGCGATATCGATCTCGCGGTGTCGCTGGCGCCCGCCATCGTGCTGAAGGACGTGAAACTCGCCAACGCGCCCTGGGGCAGCCGGCCGGAGATGGTCGTCCTGCCGAGGGTCGAAGTTCATACGCAGCTGATCCCGCTCTTGTTTGGCACGATCAACCTGACCGAGATCGCCGCCGAGAACCCGGACATCTTGCTGGAGATCGACAAGCAGGGACGGGGCAACTGGATGTTCGATGTGGCCTCCGGAGGGTCTTCGGCGCCGCTGAACGTGAGCGGCGTTTCCGTCAGCGGCCTCAAGCTCGGCTACCGCGACGCGCAGACCGGCCGCTCGGCCGACGTCACCGCGAAAACCGTCGCCGTGAAGATCGACGGCGCGCTCCAGGACATGAACATTTCGTCTGTGGCGGCGAAGGCCGCCGAAGCGGCGTTCAAGGATGGCCAGGCCGCCGGCAAGCTGTCGCTCGGCTCCCTCGACATGAAAGCCAAGGGTAAAATCGCCGATCTCGGAATCACGTCGCTGGCCGTCGCGGATACGACACTTAACTATAAAAACACGGGAGCTCCGCTGGATCTCGTCGTCAGCGGCTTGAGCGTCGCCGAGGACGGGAAGGTCGGTTTCGCGGGCAAGCTGTCCGGTGAAAACGTGACGGCGACAGGAACATTGGCGCCGATCGCGGTCCTGGTCGCGATGAACAAGGCGTTCCCGGCGAAACTGGAAATGACGGGTTACGGCCTGACCGCCAGTTCGGACGTCACGGTCGAAATGGTGAAGGGCCGTCCCTTCGCCAAGGGGACCATCGCGATCCCTGAAATCGATGTGTCCAAGTTCGGCGGCAAAACGCCGGCGAAAACCGGCGAGCGTCTTTTCTCCGCCGATCCCTTGCCGTGGGACGGCTTGAGCGCCGGGGACGCGGACGTGACGCTGAAGATCGGCAAGCTGATCAACGCCGGCGGCGTGGAGTTCACCGACATTTCCGTGCCCGTGAAGGCGAACCGCGGCCGCGTGACCGCGGCGCCGGTCACGCTGGCGGTGGCGGGCGGGACGGTGTCGGCCGACGTCGGACTGAATGCGAACGACAAGACCGTCGCGCTCAAGGTGCAAGGTAAAGGCTTCAGCGCCGAAGGGCTCGCGAAGACCTTCAAGAAGGGCGATCTCGTCACCCAAGGTCCGCTCGACATGGCGCTTGATGTGCGCGGGCAGGGGAATTCCGTGCGCGATGTGATGGCCTCTCTCGATGGATCGCTGATCGCGGGCATGGGCGAGAGTCGCATCCGCAATGACGCCCTGAACGTGCCGGGCGCCGGCGTGATCCTGCAGGTCCTCAACATGGCCAATCCGTTCGCGAACAAGGATCCCTATACTCTGGCGCGGTGCGGGGTCGCGAACTTCCAGATCGCCGATGGCGTCGCGCAGTCCAATCAGAGCGTCGTGCTGGTGACGGACAAGATGTCGATCTCCTCGACCGGTCAAATCGATCTGCGCAATGAGCGCCTGGACCTCAACGTCCGGACCCAGGGCGCCAGCGGCATCGCCGGCGGCCTCAACCAGTTGGCGCAGGCTGTGAAGGTCACCGGTTCGCTGGCCGCGCCGAGTGTCGGCGTGGACCAGGCCGGCGTCGTGAAGAGCGTCGCGGGCCTCGGCTCCGCGCTCGCCAAGGGCGGCGGCAGCGGCCTTGGAAGCATCGGCGCGTTGTTCGGCATCGGGTCAAAGTCCGGCGCCGCCGCGCAAGCCGGCGAGACCGGCGATCTGTGCGCGCGGGCCCGCGCTTACCGTAAAGGCTAAGACGGGATCCATGGATAAAGATAAGCCGCTGGAGATGCGGGTGCGCGAGACCGCGCCCCCCAAACCGCGCCGCGTCTATAAGAGCGTGTCGTTCGCCGCCGATGACGCGGGACTGTTCGCGGTTCGGCTCGACGGCAAGCCGGCGCTGACGCCGCTGCGCACGCCGCTGGCGTCAAAAGCCAGGGCGTTGATCGAAGCCGTCGCGGCGGAATGGGACGCGCAGGATCCGCATGTGGATCCCGAGACCATGCCGCTGACGCGCCTGCTCGCGACCGAGATCGACCGCGTCGCCCCGCAGCGGCAGGCGGTCGTCGACAACCTGCTGACGTTTATCGACGCGGATTCCATTTGCTATCGCGCGGCGCATCCGGCGGACTTGCGCGAACGTCAGCGCGCGTCCTGGCAGACGATCGCCGATTGGCTTTTGCGCGAACACGATATCGCGCTGACGTCGACGGAAGGTCTGATGCCGGCAACCCAGGCGCCCGGCACGGCGCCGAAGATGCGCAAGCTTCTCGAAAGACTGAACGACGCCGAGCTCAACGGCTTCCAGGCGGCGGCCTCGCTCACCAACTCCCTGGCTTTGGCGTTTGCCCTTGTTCACAAAAAAGTGACCGCGGCGGATTGTTTTGCGGCGGCTTTTTTGGACGAGCTCTATCAGGTCGAGAAGTGGGGCGAGGATACCGAGGCCCACACGCGCCGTCAGCGGATCGCCGGCGACTTGAACGCGGTCGAACGTTATCTCGCGCTCTCGATCTAGCGGCGGCCGCGGGCCATCGCCGGACGCGCGACTTTCACGGCCGGTTTTCTTTTCGCCTTTGTTTTCAGGCTGGTTTTCGCGGCGCTCTTCTTCGCAGGGGTCTTTTTCGC
>JADZAK010000065.1 GCA_020852595.1 Rhodospirillaceae bacterium | reverse complement strand
TCCCGTCGGGATAACTCAGCGCACTGCGGTCGACGAAGACGATGTCGCCGAGCACGCGGATGCGCTTCGGTCGAAAGCGCCGGTTTCATCCCGGCGAAGGCCGGGATCCATCGCGCCGCGAGCGCCCTGAGGAATGGACCCCGGCCTTCGCCGGGGTGACATTCCGTGTTTGTTATTTCCCGTCGGGATAACTGAGCGCACTGCGGTCGGCGAAGACGATGTCGCCGAGCACGCGGATGCGCGGGCTTGCCCGATAGACTTTCGCCGCGGTCATCTTGAAGCCGCCGGTGGGCGCGGGGTTCGAGATCGTCTCGTCGGGCGGCGCGCCCTTGGCCATGCGCGCGAAAGCTGCCCTTGCGCTCACCAGTTCGTCGTAGGTGACCAGCGGAAGCTCGGTCACACCATCCTTGGGACGGCCCGGATGCGCGCCATAAATCTTGGTGTCGCGGTTGATCGTGGCAAGCACTTTGTCGGCCGCCGCCAGATAGTCCTGCGCATTTCCCGAAAATAAACTCGCCGGATAAATGAAATCGCCGGTGAAAAGGATGTTGTCGAGCGGGCTGTAAATCGCGATCTCGTCGCGCGTATGGCCGGGCGCGAACAGGATCTGCACCGGGCGGTCGCCGAGATCGACGGTGTCGCCCGGCTTGATGTAGCGGCTGACCTTGAAGGGCGTCGCCGAGAACTCGGCCGCCGTCGCGATGTGCCGCTCGGGCGGCACGTAAGTGTATCCGTCTTTCCGCACCAGTTGGCGCGTCGCCGGAACATCGATCAGCCACACCTCTTGAAAGTGATGGATGCTGCCGAGGTGATCGTAATGAAGATGCGTCGGGATGACGGCGAACGGTTTATCGGTGAGGCGCCGCACCGCGCGTGTCATGTCTTCGGTCGTGCTGGCGCCCGCATCGATCACCAGGGCGCGGTCTTCACCGACGATCACATAAGACACGTTGTGCTGATAATAATCGGGCTCGGAGAGGGCAAAGAGGGCGGGGCGGATTTGCGTGACCGCGAACTCGCTCCCCTCGCGCACATAGGAGGTGCCCGGCGGCAACGGCGCGCGCCCCCGATCGGCGGCAAGTGCCGGGAGCGCCAATAGAATTGAGGCCGCGGCGACAAAGGCAAAACGCATGGGACCCTCCGTTGATCCAGTCTAACGGCGGCCCGGGCCGCGTGCTATACTCCGGACATGATCACGCGGCGCTCCATCCTCGCCTCCGGCCTTGTCCTGCTTTGCATGCGCGCGAGCGCGGCCGAGCCGGCGCGCAGCGTCCCTGAACCGGCGCTTGATGAAACGCCCGGCGCGTCATCGCCCGCGATCGCGGTTCTCGCGGGAGGATGTTTCTGGGGCGTGCAGGCGGTTTATCAACGCACCAAGGGTGTCCTGAACGCCGTCTCCGGTTACGCGGGCGGCGAGAAGTCGAACGCGAAGTACGGCGTGGTCAGCGGCGGAAAGACCGGCCATGCCGAGGCCGTGCAGATCACGTACGATCCGAACGAGATTTCCTATGGGCAGATCTTGCAGATATTCTTTTCCGTCGTGCATGACCCGACGCAGCTCAATCGCCAGGGCCCCGACGTCGGGCCGCAGTATCGTTCCGCGATCTTTCCGGTGAACGACGAACAAACGCGCGTGGCGCGCGCCTATTTGACGCAGCTCGGACAGGCCGAGGCTTTTGAGGGGAGCGTTGTCACCAAGATCGAGCAGGGCAAGACGTTCTATCCCGCCGAGGATTATCACCAAGACTATCTCGTGAACAATCCGCGCCAGCCGTACATCCTGTTTCACGACATGCCGAAGCTGGACGGCATGAAGCGTGTTTTCCCCGCGCTGTGGCGCGAGCAACCGGTGCTTGTGAAGCCGCCGCTCCGTTTAGGACGGCTTGGGCAGGGATCGGAAGCTTTCTACCGCGGTCTGCCGGGTAAAGATTGATCGACCGGCCGGACGGCTATTTAGCCGTGCGCCGTGCACATGGCAGCGCTGTCCCAGGGCGGCTGGCGGGTCAATCTTGAAGTTCCCTAGAATAGCGGCTACGAGCGCGGGGATATTCTGTCCCATTGTTTGCCTTTTTATTGAGACGCGATGATCCTGACGGAGACCCAAGCGGCAATTCAGGCGAGCATTCGTGCCTACGCGCAGGAAAAGCTTCGTCCACGCACGCAGGCTTTCGAATCCGCGGGCGGTTATCCGCCCGAGCTGTTCGGTGAGCTCGCCGGGCTCGGTCTCCTCGGCATGGTCGCGCCGGAAGAAGAAGGCGGCGCGGGCGCGGACTATGTTTCCTATGCGCTGGCGTTGATCGAAATCGCCGCCGCCGACGGTGCGCTCTCGACCATCCTTTCCATCCAGAACAGCTTGATCGTCTCGGCGCTGCTGAAAGACGGCACGCCCGCGCAGAAGCAGCGCTTCCTTCCCGATCTCATCGGCGGAAAGACGATCGGCGCGTTCGCACTCACCGAAACCGATGCTGGGTCCGATGCATCGGCCATCCGCACGCGCGCAACCAAATCCGCCGGCGGCTGGACGTTGAACGGGTCCAAGCAGTTCATCACTTCGGGCAAAATTGGAAAGCTCGCGCTGGTGATCGCGGTCACCGATCCCGAAGCGGGCAAGAAAGGCATGTCGGCCTTCCTGGTGCCGACGGACCGCAAAGGTTATTTCGTCGACAAGGTCGAACATAAACTCGGCCAGGCCGCGTCGGACACCTGCGCGCTTCGCTTTGAGGACCTGTTCATCGAAGACGATCTCATGCTCGGGCAACCGGGGCAGGGCTACCGCATCGCGCTTTCGAATCTCGAAGCCGGACGCATCGGCATCTCCGCGCAGTGCGTGGGCATGGCGCAAGGCGCGCTCGAAATCGCCATCGGTTACGCCAAGGAACGCAAGTCGATGGGCAAGCCGATCATCGAACATCAGGCGGTCGGTTTCCGCCTGGCCGATCTGGCCGCCAAACTGGAAGCCGCGCGGCACCTGGTTCTGCATGCCGCGAGTCTCAAGGACTCGGGCCTTCCTTGCCTGAAAGAAGCTTCCATGGCCAAGCTCGTGGCCTCCGAAACCGCCGAAGCGGTGGTTTCCGGTGCCATCCAAACCCTTGGCGGTTATGGTTATCTTGAAGAATTCGGCATCGCGAAGATTTACCGCGATGTCCGTGTTTGCCAAATTTACGAAGGCACATCAGATATACAGCGCATGGTTATCGCGCGCGCTCTTTAAGGAGATAAAAGAAGATGTCGAAAGATCCTGTCGTCATTGCTTCCTACGCCCGTACGCCGATGGGCGGATTCCAAGGTTCGCTTGGCGCCGTGAAGGCGACGGACCTGGGCGCGACCGCGGTGAAGGCCGCCGTCGAACGCGCGGGCGTGAAGCTCGAAGCCGTTGAACAGATCATCATGGGCTGCGTGCTGCCGGGCGGCCTCGGCCAGGCTCCGGCGCGCCAGGCGGCGCTCGGCGCGGGTCTGCCCAAGTCGGTGGAAGCCTCGACCGTCAACAAGATGTGCGGCAGCGGCATGCAGGCCGCGATCATGGCGCATGACGCGCTGGCGGCCGGCACGGCGGACATCATTGTCGCCGGCGGCATGGAAAGCATGACCAACGCGCCGTATCTGATGGTGAAGCACCGCGGCGGCGCGCGCATCGGTCACGACGTGATCAAGGACTCGATGTATCTCGACGGCCTCGAAGACGCCTACGACCAAGGCAAGCTGATGGGCGTGTTCGCCGAAGACACCGCGCGCGAATATCAATTCACCCGCGAACAGCAGGACCAGTTCGCGATCCGCTCGCTGACCCGCGCGCAGGCCGCGATCAAGTCGGGCGCGTTCGCCAAGGAAGTCGTGCCGGTGACCATCCAGGGCCGCGACGGCGCCACCAAGATCGAAACCGACGAAGCGCCGGGCAAGGCGAAGCTCGACAAGATCCCGACGTTGAAGCCCGCGTTTGCAAAAGACGGCACCATCACGGCGGCGAACGCCTCGTCGATCTCGGACGGCGCCGCGGCGCTGGTCATGACGCGTGAAAGCGTCGCCAAGAAGATGGGCATGCCGATTGTCGCCAGACTCGTTGCTCACGCCGCGCACGCCCATGAGCCGGCCAAGTTCACCACCGCGCCGATCCCGGCGATGCAGAAGGTCTTGAAGAAGGCCGGCTGGAAGGTCGAGGACGTCGACCTGTTCGAAGTGAACGAAGCCTTCGCCGTGGTGGCCATGGCCGCCCAGCGCGAACTGGCGATCCCGGAAGAGAAGCTGAACGTGAACGGCGGCGCTTGCGCGCTGGGTCACCCGATCGGCGCCAGCGGCGCCCGCATCATGGCGACCCTGATCGCGGCCCTGCAGAATCGCGGCGGCAAGAAGGGCGTGGCCAGCCTCTGCATCGGCGGCGGCGAAGCCACCGCGGTGGCGATCGAACTCGCCTAAGCGTCCAAAACTCCTAAGAAAAGGCCGCTTCCGAAGGGAGGCGGCCTTTTGCTTTGGGCGGCCAAGGGGCCGTTTTGGCGAATCTCCTTGACCTTTTAGGGCGGTTCTACGATTTCAGTGCCCCAGAATTCGCCTTTAAACCCTAGAAGCAAAACGGGAAGTGCATGTCTAAAGAGAAATTCCAGCGGAATAAGCCGCACTGCAACATCGGCACGATCGGTCACGTCGACCACGGCAAGACGAGCTTGACGGCGGCGATCACGAAGATCCTCGCGGAGACGGGCGGCGCG
>JADZAK010000064.1 GCA_020852595.1 Rhodospirillaceae bacterium | reverse complement strand
CGTGCTTTTGGCGGGCGAGATCACACCACGGTCATCCATGCCGTGCGCAAGATCGAGGAACTGGTGAAGCTGGACACGGCTTTCGCCGAGGACGTCGAACTCCTCACCCGGATGCTGGAAAGTTGACGCTGTGATGCCGCGTAGCGGCTGAGCGGTGTCATCCCGGCGAAGGCCGGGATCCATTCGTCAGCGCATTTTCCTGCCCGATGGACCCCGCGCGCGCGAAGGCGCGCAAATGAAAAACCGGCGGGCCATAGGCCCGTTGGCGCCGGGGCGACAAGCGGAGGATTAACGTTCCTCGCGCACCCCGAAAACCTATCGCGTCACCTTCCCTAGTATGTCTAATATGTCGGTTCTGCGTTTAGTAGGACCGGGGATTCCGGGCGGTCCGGGCTTCAAAAAAGAACGATTTTACGAACATGAAACTCATCATCGAGCGTGCGGCCCTCTTGAAGTCGCTGGGTCACGTCCAGAGCGTTGTCGAACGTCGCAACACCATTCCCATCCTGTCCAACGTGCGCATCGACGCCGGCAAGGGTCAGCTCGCCCTCAATGCCACGGACATGGATATCGAGATCGTCGAAGCCACCGCCGCTGAAGTCGGCAAGGCCGGCGCGACCACCGCCCCCGCCCACACGCTGTACGACATCGTGCGCAAGCTGCCCGAAGGCGCGCAGATCGAAATCGCGACCACGGGCGACGGCGGCCAGATCGCCCTGTCCGCCGGCCGTTCGCGCTTCAACCTCGCCTGCCTGCCGGTCGAGGACTTCCCGGCCCTCACGGGCGGCGATTTCAGCCACACGTTCACCCTGGCCGCCGCGGACCTGCGCAGCCTGGTGGACCGCACCCGTTTCGCCATCTCGACCGAAGAAACCCGCTATTACCTGAACGGCATCTATCTGCACGCCGCGAAAAGCGACGGCGTTTCGGTGCTGCGCGCCGTGGCCACGGACGGTCACCGTCTCGCGCGCGTCGAACTGCCGCTCCCTCAAGGGGCCGCCGGCATGCCGGGCATCATCGTGCCGCGCAAGGCCGTCATCGAAGTGCGCAAGCTCATCGACGAAACCGAAAGCGAGATCGCCATCTCGCTGTCCGATTCCAAGATCCGTTTTGCCTTCGACAACGTGTCGCTGACCTCCAAGCTCATCGACGGCACCTTCCCGGACTACGAACGCGTCATCCCGACGGGCAACGACAAGGTGCTCGAAGCCGAGCGCAAGCCGCTGTTCGACGCGGTCGACCGCGTGTCGGCCATCAGCTCGGAAAAGTCGCGCTCGATCAAAATGCAGTGCGAGAAGGGCCTCATCACGCTTTCCGCCTCCAGCCCCGAAGCGGGCAACGCGGTGGAAGAAGTCGAAGCCACCTATGCGGCCGGTCATCTCGAGATCGGCTTCAACTCGCGCTACCTCCTCGAAATCCTCGGCCAGATCGAAGGTGACGCCGCGCGCTTCACCATGGCCGATGCGGCTTCGCCGACCCTGATTCGCGACGTGGCCGACGGCTCGGCCATGTACGTGCTCATGCCGATGCGGGTGTGAGCGCCCGGGAGCGTTTTCCGACGAAGTGGGAACCGGTTCGTCGCAGAAAACGCGATAATTTCTATGAATCTGGAGCGAAATCCGATCCGATAGAATCGGATTTCGCTCTCGCGGTTCGGTTTTCCGCCGCGCCGGCGGCCGTTTTTGCTCCCGCGCGCGCCTTGGCGCCGGGAGTCATGCCTCAGCTTTTCGTCCAGCGTCTGACCCTGACCGATTTTCGCAACTACGCCCGGCTGCGCCTGGACGTGGGGCCGGGCGCCGTCGTGCTGACGGGCGCCAACGGGGCCGGAAAAACCAACCTGCTCGAAGCCGTTTCCTTCCTCGCGCCGGGCCGGGGCCTGCGCGGCGCCAAGCTGCCTCAGGTCGGCCGGCAGGGACAGACGGGAAGCTGGGGGGTGAACGCGGTCTTGAGCGGACCCGACGGCCTCACGGAAATCGGCACCGGTCTGACGGCAAGTGCGCCCGAGCGCCGCGCCGTGCAGATCAACGGCCATCCCGCCAAGGGCGGCGCCGCCATCGCCCGACAAATTGGGGTCGTCTGGCTGACCCCCGCCATGGACCGGTTATTTCTCGATGGTCCGGCCTCGCGGCGCAAATTCCTGGATCGCCTGGTCACGGCGTTCGACGCCGATCAAGCCGGGCGTATCGCCGCCTACGATCACGCCCATCGTCAACGGTCCAGGTTGCTGCGTGAAGAGGCCGGCGACGCCGCCTGGTTCGCCGCGCTCGAGGACACCATGGCCCGCCACGGCGTGGCTTTGGCCGCCGCGCGCGCCGACCTGGTCGCGCGCCTCTCCCGGGCTCTCGCCGCCTCCGCCGGTCCGTTCCCGGCCGCCAGCCTGAAACTCGTCGGCGCGGTGGATAGCTGGCTGGCCGAAATGCCGGCCGTCGACGCCGAGGACAAGATGCGCGCCAGCCTGTGGGACGAGCGCCGCGGCATCCTTGGGGCGGGCGCCGGTCCGCACCGCTCGGACCTCGGCGTGGCGATGATCGCCCCCCCCTTGGCGGGTGAACGGCACCCTTCGCACGGCCAGCCGGCCGCCCTGTGTTCGACCGGCGAACAGAAGGCCCTTCTGATCTCCATCGTGCTCGCCCACGCGCGTCTTCAGCGGGAAAAACGGGGCTCCGCGCCGGTGCTGCTTTTGGACGAAATCGCGGCCCATCTGGACGCGGGACGCCGGGCGGCGCTGTTCGGCGAACTGCGGGCTCTGGGCGCCCAGGCCTGGATGACCGGCACCGACGCCGGATTGTTCGAGGATGTGGGTGAATCGGCTCGGTTTTTCAACGTCGATCAAGGCGCGGTTATGCCCCCGGAACTGCGTCAGTAAGGGTGCATTTCGGTCTGCGATTCCCTATATTGAGTCCACCCAAAAACGATCCAAAAAAACCTCACCAGAGCGCTCATGAATCCTCCGCCCGGCAGTCCCGAAAAGGCCCTCAAAGACGACGGCGTGACCGTCGCGGAAAAGGCCTACGACTCTGAGTCCATCAAGGTCCTGAAGGGCCTCGACGCCGTGCGTAAGCGCCCCGGCATGTACATCGGCGACACCGATGACGGCTCGGGCCTGCATCACATGGTCTACGAAGTCGTCGACAACGCCATCGACGAATCCCTCGCCGGCTATTGCGATCTGGTCGAAGTCGTTCTGCACGGCGACGGCAGCTGCACGGTGCGCGACAACGGCCGCGGCATTCCGGTCGACATCCACAAGGAAGAAGGCGTCTCGGCGGCCGAGGTCATCATGACCCAGCTGCACGCCGGCGGAAAATTCGACCAGAACTCCTACAAGGTCTCCGGCGGCCTGCACGGCGTCGGCGTGTCGGTCGTGAACGCGCTGTCCTCGCGCCTCGATCTCCGCGTCTGGCGCGGCGGCAAAGAGTATTTCATGCGCTTCAAGCACGGCGAGGCGGAAGCCCCGCTGAAAGAAGTCGGTGAAGCGCCGAAGGTCCCCGAGGGCAAACGCGCGGGCCAGTTCAAGACCGGCACCGAAGTCACCTTCCTGCCGTCGCGGGAAACCTTCACCCAGACCGAATTCGATTACGGCACGCTGGAGCATCGCCTGCGCGAGCTCGCGTTCCTGAATTCGGGCGTGTTCCTCAATCTCGCCGATGCGCGCCACACGGAACGCAAGTCCGTGGACCTCTACTATCAGGGCGGCATCGAAGCCTTCGTGAAGTACCTCGACCGCACCAAGCAGGCGCTGAACGATCCGCCTGTCACGATACAGGCGGAGAAGGACGGCATCACCGTGGAACTGTCGATGGAGTGGAACGACAGCTACCACGAGAACACGCTCTGCTTCACGAACAACATTCCGCAGCGCGACGGCGGCACGCATCTCGCCGGTTTCCGCGCCGCGCTCACGCGCACCCTCAACCACTACGCCAACGAACACGGCGTCGGCGGCAAGAAGGAAAAGATCGCGCTCACCGGCGACGATATGCGCGAGGGCCTGACCTGCGTGCTGTCGGTGAAGGT
>JADZAK010000063.1 GCA_020852595.1 Rhodospirillaceae bacterium | reverse complement strand
TCGATACCCGCTGGATCGCCCAGCTCACGGTCGGCAACCGTGTCGCCTGGACCAATGCGCCGAATCGGATCGCCGCCGGTCTCGCGGCCGGGACGGTCACGTTCAATAAGAAGACGGCGCCCTAAACATCTTCGGCGCCTTGGCGCTTCGCCATCACTTCATCAAAGCGCGGCATGGTCGCGTGGTCGCCGGCGCTGACGCCTGAACCGCTGAGCGCCACGCCCACGGTCTTCATCAGGATTTTCAGATCCAATCCGAAGCTCAGGTGATCGACGTACCAGACGTCGAGCTTGAAGCGCTCCTCCCACGACACCGCATTGCGTCCGTTCACCTGCGCCCAGCCTGTGAGGCCGGGTTTCAGGTCGTGGCGGCGGCGCTGTTCGCCGTCGTAGTAAGGCAGGTACTCCGGCAGCAGCGGGCGCGGCCCGACCAGGCTCATATCGCCCGCGAGCACGTTCACCAGTTCCGGCAACTCATCGAGCGAGGTGCGCCGCAGGAATTTCCCCAGCGGGGTCAGGCGCGCGGCGTCGTCCAGCGGTTCTCCGTCCGCGCCCTTGCCGCTCGTCATGGTGCGGAACTTGACGAGCTTGAAGAACCGGCCGTGCAACCCGGTGCGCTGCTGGGTGAAGAACACCGGTCCGCCCATGCGCATCCAGATTGCGATCATGAGGACCAGGAACAGCGGCGACAATACGATCAGCCCGGCCAGCGACAGTGTGACGTCCAGCGCGCGTTTGGCGCGCAGGGTGCGCCGGCGCATCACCGCCTCGCGCGGATCGGCCGCGACGGTGTCCTGCACCAGGCTTCGGAATTCGGCGCAGACGCGGTCCAGATTGAAACGCCCCGCCGCCAGCGCCGCGGCTTGTTGTCCCGCGCGGCGCAAACCGTCGCCATCGGTCAGGAAGTCGGCCAGTTCCCGCGCCGCCTCGGCGGGCGCATTCATCGGCAGGCTCACACCGGCCCCGCGGCCTTCCACCAGATCGCACTGCCAGCCGTGGCCGAACAGGATCGCGGGTTTTCCGGCCGCCAACGCGTCGAGCAGGAATCCGCCGCGTGCGTCCGGCGCGCAATCGGCCAGCGCCGCGATGGAGAAGCGCAGCACGGCTTGCAGCTCCTTGCGCGAGACCGGTCCGGTGAAGATCACCGACGAACCCAGAAGGTTTGAGTTTTTCGCGGCGGATTCCAAGGCTGCCCGCGCGGGGCCGTCGCCGCAGAACATGAAGCTGAGCGGTTCGTCCTTCATCTGAAGGGCGATGTCGATCACCCGCTCGAGCCCGCGTCCTTGCGGCATCGTGCCGGCGAAGACCACGTAAGGCCGCTGTCCGCCGTCCGGCAGAAGTTGCGCGATGCGCGCCGGCAACGCGTCGGGCGGCTGCGTCTGCGTATCGCAGCCCAAAAGGCTGACGGAAATCTTGGCCTCCGCGATTCCTTCGGCGGTCAGATCGTCTTTGAGGGCCGGGCTCACCGTGATGATGCGTTTGGAGGCCGCGATGCCAAGACGGTAGCATGCGCGTTCGAAAGCGCGCTGGATCTTCTCGCCGAAGGACGCGGCCATCGGCGCGGCCTTGGGCACGCCGTGCATCACGTCGAGGATCATGGGGATGCCCCGCCACAACGCGAAGAAGGCGGTGAGCGGCATCAGGCGGATGGGCCGGTCCGCGGTCACCACGGCGTCGACGTTCCGGACATCCCAGATGTTGAACAGCGCCGCGCCGGCGAAATTTCCGGCGAAACCCCGCGTGTGCGTTTTTCCGAAAGCGGGCGCCGGCCCGCCAATCGCCTTCAGCGTGATGCCCGGATCCAGCGTTACTTTCTCGCGCTTGGATTTCGCGGCGAGGATTGTGACCTTGTAGCCGTTCTGCGCCAGATGGCGCGCAAAGTCGTAGGTGCGCGTCAGTCCGGCCTCCTCGCGCGTGCGGAAGTCCGGCTCGATCAGCAGCACATGGAGGGAGGAGCCTGGCGCGGGGCTGTTCATGGACTCGTTATACAGGCCGGCGCGCCGGTCTGGCCAGCGATCAACACCGGGAATTTATCGCGCGAAGCTAACGTGTCGCTGCGGTGACGACCGCGCGCAGCGTCTCGGCCATGAATTTCATATTTCCAGGCGTTAACGTCGGATGCACCGGCAAGAGGACCGTGCGGTCCTCGAGGAACGCCGCGCCGGGATGCGCCGGCTGCGGGCCCTGATTCGCGAAAGCCTTCTCGCGGGTGATATCGGGGCAGGCGCCCACGCGCGCCGGCACGCCGCGCGCGATGAGTTCGTTGCAAATACGGTCGCGCGTCCAGCCGTCTTTCAGCGCCGCCGGATTCACGAAGAAATAGTATTTGTAATAGGCGTGGGTCAGGTGCGCGGGCACGCTTTGCACGCTCACGCCGTTCAAGCCTTGCAGCGCGTCGTCCAGCATCCTGGCGTTCGCGCGCCGCCGGGCGATCCAGGCCGGAAGCTTGCCCAATTGTGCGAGGCCAATGGCCGCTTGCGCCTCCGTCAGGCGCCAATTGGTGCCGAAGCTGTCCGCGACCCATTTGAACGCGCCATGACCGCCCGCATTCGGATCGTGGGTGACGGCGAAGTTCTTGCCGTGGTCGCGGAAGGACCACATGCGCCGATACAGGGCCTCGTCGTCGGTCACCACCATGCCGCCTTCGCCGCCGGTGGAGATGATCTTGTCCTGGCAGAAGGAGAAGCAGCCGATGTGGCCCAGGCCGCCGAGGGGCTTGCCGTTCACGGTTGCGCCATGCGCCTGCGCCACATCCTCGATCACCGCGATGTTCTCGCGTGCCGCGAGGGCCATGAGCGGCCCCATCTCCACGGGCCAGCCCGCGAGGTGCACGGGAATGACGGCCTTTGTGCGCGGTGAGAGCGCGGCCGCCAGAGTCTCGGCGGTCATGTTCTGTGAAAGAGGATCGACATCGGCCACAACGGGACGCGCGCCGCGCGTCGCCACCGCCGCCGCCGTCGCGATGAAGGTGCGCGCCGGCACCACCACTTCGTCGCCGGGTCCGATGTTCAATCCGTACAGGGCGAGTTCGAGCGCCACCGTGCCGTTCGCGACCCCGAGGCCGAAGCGCACGCCGCAGTGCGCCGCGTAGGCGTTCTCGAAGGCGCGGCCCAAATCCCCGGTCCAATAGTTCACGCGGCCCGAGACGAGCACGGCGGCGACGGCTTGGATTTCATCGGCGTCGTAGAAGGGCCACGGCGCGAGATTGGGATCGGACGAGGGCGCTTGATCCATGGGGGAAAGCCGCGATGATGAAAGCGCGGCGCTATTCCGCCGGCTTGCGTGTGAACAAAAGGATATTGCGGCCCCTGTAACGGGTCGCGCCCGCCGGGTCAAATCGGGCCTCGATCTCCTTCTTCAGCGCCGCCGTGCTGGCGTCGTCCTGAAGCAGGATCACGTTGTAGTCCTTTTCGATCCAGCGCTGCAGGGTCTCTTCGCTCCACAGGCCGTCCGCTTCCACCGCGTCGCGCACGGCGCCGCGCATCTCGCCGACCAGGCTCTGGTTGATGGTGCGTTCCGTCGCAATCAGATCGAGGCTTTCCGCCGGGATCCCGTGACCGGACGCGACCACCGCATAGGGCAGGGCCGCCACGTCGGTGCGCCCAAGGCCGTGGATCACCAGCACGGGCTGCTTTGTTTTCAGCTGTGTTGCCGTCCAGCGCGTCAGTGTTGGAATGTCCGCGAGCTCCGGCGCCGCGGCCAGCCCGTCGAGCATGGGACGCGGGAACGAATGTGCCTGGGGATGCGCCGCGAGGCTGGGCGCGAGGGTGTTGATCGCCACGGCGGCGATCGCGCCGATGACAACAGCGGCGCCTTGCGCGAGGCCGTGGCGCTTTGTCCACCGGCCGCTCGTGGCCAGTGTCAGCGCGGCGGCCAGCGCGCCCAGCGCGATGAAGGTCGGGGCCGCCGGGTGCATGCAGGTGTCGCAGGCGCTTGCCGCGCTCGAGGCCGCGTACTGCGTGCCCGCCAGCCAGAAGAAATACAAGGGCGCGATCCACAGCACGCGCAGGGGACCGCGCGCCGTCGCGAACAGGGCAAGCGCCAGCAGGATGGTGCCGGCGTTCGGCAGCACGAAGGACTCGAGCAGTCCGCGCAGGTTTCCCATCTCCAGCGCCGCGCCAAGTCCGGGCGGACCGTGCGTGCCGCGCGTCACCAGGGTGTAGTCGGGGCCAAACAGGCCCGCGTCGCCGAGCATCGGGCCCAGCATCGGCAAATTGAGCGCGAGTTCCTGGAACCTCGCCGGGAACAGAACGATCATGAGCGCGGTGACGGCCGCGAATGCGCCGAGCACGAGCGCGCCATGCAGCGCGCGGTCGCGGCCCACGGCGGCGACATAGAGCGGGATCAGCACGACGATCCCGAAAATCATGTCTTGGCGTGTGAAATAGAGCGCCGCGCAGACAAGCCCCATGAGGGCGCTGAAGGCCGCGTGCGGCCGGGCCATGGCATGCACGATCATCCACACCGCCGCGAGGTGCAGCGCCGCGACCGTGGCGGCCGGCGTGGCGGTGGCGAAGAAGAAGGAGGTCGAGGGCGTGGCGAGGAAGATGAACGCGGCCGCGGCGGCGACGGCGGTGTTGGCCGTCAGCTTCCGGCAGATGGAAAACAGCAGAACGCCGCTGACAGCGCCCAGGATCACCGAGAGGATGCGCCCGGACAGATGCCCGGCGCCGGCGATCTGCTGCCAGTACCCGAGCTCATAGAAGTACAGGGGCATGTCGGCGGGTATGTCGGTGGGCGAGTAAGGCGTGACCGCGCCGGTCGCATACCACCAGCCCCGCACCAGGGCCGCGACTTCCGCCGTGAAGGTCTGGGCATTGAACAGGGTGAAAACGGCAATGGCGCCGTAGGCGGCCACCGTCAAAAGGCCAAGCACGGCGGCCGGGGCCCGGCGCCGCAGCTCCTGCGATGTCAACCCACCCTCGGACATGCTCCCCCTAACCCTTTGTCAGGGCGCAATAATCCTAGAAACGGCGCGTCTCTGGCCGCCGCGGCATCCGCCAAGACGGCGCGTGGCCGCCGCGGGCTGTCCCGCCATTTCTACCTATGCGCTAACATTTTGATAATACACGATTACTTAAGCTCTCGACAGGATAATTCGGCAGGCTCTTCTTTGTCTTCGCGGGTAGACAGGGGGTCTTAAGGTCACCATAATGCGCCCCGATCACACGGTAAAAACGCCGGATAAACCGGCGGCATGGTTTCTCACGGGTTGGCGCGCAACGGCAGCGATGTTGCGCGCGTTTGTGTATGTGTGCCGTGACAAGTCCATGCGTTCATTTTCCAGTCTTCTCCGTCCGATCGTCCTTTTCGCCGCCGTTGCCGTGGCCGGTTTCGCATCCGGGTCCGCGCGCGCCGGTGTTGAGGACGTGCTGAAGGAAATCGGCGAAGGCGGACGCGCGCAGGTCATTGTCCGGATGAAGGCCGACGGCGGCGGCGCCGCGGCCTGGACGCCGCGCCTGTCCTCCTCCCGCCAGCGTGTCGCGGTCGCCACCGCCTTCCTCGACGCCGCGCCCGCCTTCGACCGCGCCCGCGTCGCCGGCGTCCGCCGCTTCCGCACCATCCCCTATGTCGCCGCGACGGTCACGCGCGAGCAGGCGATGGCGCTGGCCGGCGAAAAGTCCGTGGAAGGCATCTTCCTCATCCGCCGTGAACGCCGCGCCGAAATCGCGCCGGCCGAGCGCGTGACGGCCGTGGGTCTCTCCGCCGCGCAGACCTCCATCGATCTCGGCTCGGTGTGGGACCGCGGCTTCGACGGCACAGGGACGGCCATCGCCGTCATCGACAGCGGCATCAACGTCAATCACCCCGCGCTCACCGGAAAGAATATCGGTGACGCCTGTTTCGCCAACAGTTTTGGTTCGACCACCATCGCCCAGTGTCCGTCCGGCGCGACCCCGCAGATCGGTCCCGGCGCGGCGTCCAACTGTCCCGGCGATTCCACCCGCTGCGACCACGGCACCCATGTCGCTTCGCTTGCGGCCGGCAATGACGGCGTCAATTTCGGCGTCGCGCGCGGCGCGAAGATTGTTCCGATCGATGTCTTCTCGCTGGTCACCGATCCGGCCGAGTGCAGCCCGGATCCGGCGCCCTGCATTCTCACCGACTCTCTCGCGGTCCTGAACGCGCTCGACTATGTCAACGAGAAGGCTGTCGACCTCCAGATCGCGGCCGTGAATCTTTCGGTCGGCGGCTCGTCGCGTGATGGTTACTGTGATGACGATCCGCGCAAGGCCGTCATCGACATGCTGCGTCAGAAAGGCGTCGCGGTGGCCGTCGCCGCCAGCAACGGCGGCTTGACCGGCAAGATCACTACGCCGGCGTGCATCTCCTCGGCCATCGGCGTCGGCGCCATCGACAATGGCGTTAATGTCGCCTCCTGGTCGAACTTCGCCTCGACTCTTGATTTCGTCGCGCCGGGTGTCTCGCTCTCGGGCGCCAAGGGCTCGGGTTCGGGCTACGGCACGCGCAGCGGCACGTCCATGTCCACGCCGCTGGTCGCCGGCACGTTCGCCGTGCTCCGTCAGGCCTACCCGACGCTGTCCGTCGATGCGATCGAAACCGCGTTGAAGTCGACCGGCATTGGCGTCACGCGCGCGGACTCCGGCATCACCGTGCCGAAGATCCAGGTCGGCGCGGCCCTCGACAAGTTGCAGGGCGTCAACCGCCGCATGTTCAACAATGTTTTCGCCGGTCAGACCTCGCTCGGTGAATCGCTGCTGCGTTTCTACAATCCCGGCGCCGCCGCCGGTAACGTGAAGATCACGCTGCGTGACGCCGGCACGGGCGCCTATGTCGGCGATTGGGTCAGTCCGCCGATCCCCTCGCATGCCGCGCTGCAGTTCACCGCCAAAAGCATCGAAGCCAACGCGACCAAGGGAGGATTCCCCGTCGCGCCGGATTTCCGCGCCTACTTCAACTATGAAGTCGCCAGCAGCTTCAAGGGATCGGCCCAGCACGTACTGTACAACGATCAGGCCGGCGTGCTCGCCAACCTCACCAACTGCGGCGCCGCGATGCCCAGCGACAACGCCAAGCACCTGATGAACGTGCATTCCGCTTCGTTCGCCGAGTTTCCCTCGCGCATGCGTATCGTCAATACGAGCGCCGCGCCCGCGCCGGCGAAACTTACCTTCTACAATGCCGGCACCGGCGCGAAGGTGATCGAATGGACCAGCCCGGAGATCGCCGCCGGCGGTTCCTACGAAGTCACGG
The DNA here is from genome assembly GCA_020852595.1 of Rhodospirillaceae bacterium. GTDB lineage: Bacteria > Pseudomonadota > Alphaproteobacteria > Rhodospirillales > Rhodospirillaceae > SHVO01. Next base: position 14,907 of record JADZAK010000063.1, on the reverse strand, counting down.
TCCCGCAGATCGAAGCCCGCGCGCAAATCCCGGCCGGCGCCATGGACGGCGGCAACGGCTACTACAATGTGACGCTGGACAACTACAGCGGCTACTTGCAGCACCTGGTGGAGAATGTGCGCCCCGGCGCGCTGCTCGACATGACGGCGAAGTGCGACGTCGTCGTTTCGTCGGTCACGCCATAGGGCCTGTTCCGGAAATGTGACGCGCGCGAAGGCGCGCACCTTTAGTGACACGCGCGAAGGCGCGCATCTTTCGAGATGCCGGCCTTCGCCGGCGTGGTTTTTCGATAAGAACAGGCCCGTAAATAAAAGCCCGTAAATAAAAGAAAGAACCGCTTAGCCGCGGCGGCGGAATTTCCGTTGCCGCGGCTGCGCGATCAGTATCACCGGGAGTTTGACCAGCTCGTAGACGGCGAAGCCAATAAGCCCGCCGATCACGGTGTAGAAAATCCCCGCCCCGTCCTGCGGCACGCGCGGCACGAACGCGCGGTCGGTCTCGGCCATCAGGTGAGGCTCGCGGTGGCGCATCAGCGCGTAGGGTTTCAGAAGAGGGCCGGAGGACGCGATCGCGGTGTGGGCGATGTTGAGCCGGTCGAACCGCGTCTGCGCGGTGGCCTCAAGTTCCTGGCGCACCACGTCGCTCATCAGCTTGTAGCGCAGCCCGGTCTTGATCTCGTCGACCCGGGTGCGGGCCTGCTCGAGGTCCCGGGACAGGCGTTCCTGGTACTGGGTCATGAAGGCATGGCCCTGGCTCGCGCCAATGGCCGCCCCCGCGACGAAAACCGCCGCCACCAGCACGTCAAATTTGCGCCAAAACCAGTCCAAACCTTCAGCCCCCGACGGCCTGGCGCTATTGCGCCTAGCTGTGCTCTCAATTCCTCTGCTCGCGCCGCAACCCCTTATGCGAACTTCGGAATTATTACGCGGCGCGAGAACTCTATAGTCTCGTGTGGCTTAAAGGATTTGAAGTTCCTATTCCTGCGCGCTACGGACGCTTTAGGAACTTCAAATCCGCCACACGAGTGACTATAAGGCCCGCGCCTTCCACCACAAGCCCTTTGCCCAACCCATGCGCGTCGATCAGTTCGATTTCGATCTGCCGGAGGGGCGCGTCGCGGAACGTCCCGCCGTGCCCCGCGACAGCGCCCGCTTGCTTTATGTGACCGGTTCGGGTCTGCGCGATCTGCGTGTCTCCGACCTGCCGTCGCTTCTCCATAAAGGCGACCGCCTCGTTCTTAATGATACGCGCGTGATCCCCGCGCGGTTGCTCGGGATGCGCGCGCGTGTCCCCGAAAAGTGGAAACCGGCTTTCGGTGAGGACGCGCGCCAAAACAACGGCGTGGTGAAGGTTGAATTTCTGCTTCATCGCCGCGTCGCGCCCGACTCTTGGCAAGGCTTCGCCAAACCGGGCAAGCGCCTCAAGGTCGGGCAGACGGTGGAATTCCCGGGCGGTCTCACGGGGGATGTGGTGGAGAAGGCCGAAGCGCTGGTGACCTTGCGCTTCAACCGTTCAGGCGAAGCGCTGACGGCCGCGTTTGAATCCGTGGGCCATGTGCCGCTGCCGCCGTATATCCGCCGCAACGACGACGCGCGGGACCGGGAAGACTATCAGACCATGCATGCGGCGAAGCCGGGCGCGGTCGCCGCGCCGACGGCGGGACTTCATATGACGCCCGCGCTTGTCGAGGCGCTCACCGCCAAGGGCGTGGACCGCACCCATGTCACCTTGCACGTCGGCGCCGGCACTTTCCTCCCGGTGAATGTCGACGACACCAGGGACCATGTCATGCACGCCGAATGGGGCGAGGTCGGCGCCGCCGCCGCGGCCGATCTCACCGCGGCGCGCGCGGCCGGCGGGCGCGTCGTGGCCGTGGGCACCACCTCCTTGCGCCTTCTGGAAAGCGCCGCGACGCCCGAAACAGCCTTTCCGCCGTTTTCCGGCGAAACATCGCTCTTCATAACCCCGGGCTATCGCTTTAAGACTGCCGACATGCTGCTCACGAATTTTCACCTGCCGCGCTCCACGCTCTTCATGCTGGTCAGCGCCTTCGCCGGAATGGAACGGGCCCGCGCGGCCTATGCTCACGCCATCGCCGAGGGGTACCGCTTCTACTCCTACGGCGACGCCTGTTTGTTCGAGCGCGCGCCATGAGCGAAAAGTTCTCCTTCTCCGTCCTCGCCACCGACGGCGCCGCGCGCCTCGGCCGGCTGGTGACGGCCCACGGCGCCGTCGATACGCCGGTGTTCATGCCTGTCGGCACCGCGGCCACCGTGAAGGCCATGTTCCCGGAAACCGTCGCGGCCACCGGCTCGCAGATGATCCTCGCGAACACCTACCACCTCATGCTGCGCCCCGGCGTCGAGCGCATCGCGCGTTTCGGCGGGGTGCGTCAGTTCATGAAATGGGACGGCCCGCTGCTCACGGACTCGGGTGGCTTCCAGGTGATGTCGCTCTCGAAGCTGCGCAAGATCACCGAGGACGGCGTCACCTTCCAGTCGCACATCGACGGCTTGAAGCATCATCTCACGCCCGAGCGTTCCATCCAGATTCAGCGCCGTCTCGACGCCACCGTCACCATGGCCTTCGACGAATGTACGCCGTTCCCGGCCGAGAAGCCGCGGGTCGACGAAAGCATGCGCATGTCCATGCGTTGGGCGAAGCGCTCCAAGGACGCGTTCGTTGAACGTCCGGGCTACGGCCTGTTCGGCATCGTGCAGGGCGGCATCCACGGCGACCTGCGCGCGGAATCCGCCGATGCGCTCAAGGCCATCGGTTTTGACGGTTACGCGGTCGGCGGTCTCGCGGTGGGCGAGGGGCAGGAGTTGATGTTCTCCACCCTCGATGTCACGGTGCCGCATCTTCCCGCCGCCGCGCCGCGTTATCTCATGGGGGTCGGCAAACCGTCGGATCTCGTGGGCGCGGTCATGCGCGGCATCGACATGTTCGACTGCGTGATGCCGACACGTTCGGGGCGCACGGCCCAGGCTTTCACCACCTTCGGCGCGCTCAACCTGCGCAACGCCAAACACGCCGACGATCGGCGCCCGCTCGATGAGAGCATCGACTGCCCGGCCAGCCGCAATTACAGCCGCGCCTACTATCATCACCTGATCCGCAGCGAAGAGATCTTAGGCCTGATGCTTCTGTCGTGGCACAATGTCGCCTACTACCAGCACCTCATGAAGGGTCTGCGTGACGCCATCCGGACCGGAACGCTTCAAGCCTTCGCCGAAAAGTTCGCCCGCGACCAGGCCGCCGGTGAAGAAGGCGATGACGCCGCCGCCTGACCGAGAAGCCATCCGCGCTTTCGCGCGCGGGCTTGGTTTCGATGTCGTGCGCTTCGCGCCCGCCGAAACGCGGCCCGACGTGCAGGAAAATCTGCGCTCTTTCATGGCGCAGGAAATCTACGGCGATATGGGCTGGATGGCCGCCAATGCCGACCGCCGCGCCGATCCCAAGGTGCTTTGGCCGGACGTGAAGACCGCCGTCATGCTGGGCCTCAACTACGGCCCCTCGGACGAAGACGTCGCGCCACGGCCCGCCGACGCGGGAGTCATCAGCGTCTACGCGCGCAACAACGACTATCACGACGTCATCAAGAAGAAGCTGCGCCAGTTTGCCATCTGGATCGCCGAGAATACCGGCGCCGATGTGAAGCTGTTCGTCGATACCGCGCCGGTCATGGAAAAGCCGCTCGCCCAAAGCGCCGGCGTCGGCTGGCAGGGCAAACATACGAACGTCGTCTCCCGCGAATTCGGGTCATGGCTGTTTCTCGGCGAAGTGCTCACCACGCTGGAGATCGAGCCCGACGCGGCGGAAAGCAATCACTGCGGCGCCTGCAGCCGCTGCCTCGACATCTGTCCGACGCGCGCCTTCATCGGCCCCTACAAGCTCGATGCGCGCCGCTGCGTTTCCTATCTCACCATCGAGAACAAAGGCCAGATCCCGCGCGATCTGCGTCCGCTTCTCGGGAATCGGATTTATGGCTGCGACGACTGTCTCGCCGTCTGCCCGTGGAACAAGTTCGCGCAAGGTGCGCGCGAGGCGGCCTTCATGCCGCGCGCCGCGCTCACGGCGCCGAAGCTGGCCGAACTCGTGGAATTGGACGATGCGGGCTTCCGCGCGCTCTTCTCAAAGTCGCCGGTCAAACGGATCGGCCGCGCGCGGTTTATCAGGAACGTTCTGATCGCTATTGGCAATAGCGGGGAGGCGGCACTGGCGAGCGCGGCACGGGAACGGCTGCGCGATGAGTCGCCCTTGGTGCGCGGCGCCGCAGTGTGGGCGCTTTCTCGCCTCTCGCCCGCGCTTTTCGAACGGCTGCGCGCCGAATATGCGCGGGACGAGGGCGACGATGACGTGCGCGCGGAGTGGGCAGCCGGAACATGAGCGTACCCGGTGTTTCCGCTTAAGATTTACTGCTGAACCGCGAGGGCGCGGGCCAGTTGGCTCAACGCTTCCTGATGGCGCTGGTTGGAGATGCTGGCGAAGTTGCGCGCCAGTTCCAGGCACATGCGCTGACGCGGGTTCATCGCGTCGTCGTCGGCGCCGTCCAGGCCTTCGAAGAAGTAGGTGATGGGCACATTCAGCACGCGGGTGATTTCGTACAGACGGCCGGCCGAGATGCGGTTGATGCCGCGCTCGTACTTGTGGGCCTGCTGGTAGGTGACGCCGATCATGTCGGCCATCTGCTGCTGCGAGAGGCCCAGCATGATGCGCCGTTCACGAATCCGGGCGCCGACATGCCGGTCAATCGAACTCGCGCGATTCGCAGGGGTCGTCTTCAAGGTTCCGCCGTCCATTTTCGCGTTTTCCAACCTAAGGTGCAGTTTCTGCAGGGATTTTTAGCCCTGCATGTGACTGTCGGAACCGTTTTTCCCCAGCTCCAACACTGCCGATTGTAAAAAGCGCGTTAGGCGAATACCCGCAGTTTCTTGTAAAAAATTGTTATTGCACGTTATGCGAATGTTAAAAAACGCGGCGGTTTTGTTACGAACCCCCGCTGTTCTACTCGCGGTCCTTAACCAATTTGGCGAGCTGCGCCTGCATCTCGTTCAGCTGCGCTTTCAACTCGTCGATGTTCTCGCCCTTTGGCTTCTCTTCGCTGGCCGCCGCGGAGGGTTTCGGGGCGCCGGGCGCCTGCTGACCGAACGGATTGAGCATCTTCATCGCGTTTTCGAACAGCACCATGTTCTGGCGGCCCATCTGCTCCAGCTGCTCCATCGGGAAAATCCCGCGGAACGCGTCGGTCATCGCCTTGCGCATGTCCGCTTCGTTCTTCGAGAACGCTTCCATGCTGTGCTCGAGATAGCGCGGCAGAAGGCCGCCCAGCGAGTCACCGTAGAATCCGATGATCTGACGCAGGAATTTGATCGGCAGCAGGTTTTGGCCCTTGGCTTCCTGCTCGACGATGATTTGCGTGAGAACCGAACGGGTGATGTCGTCGCCCGTGCGCGCGTCGGTGACCACGAATTCGGTCCCGGCTTTGATCATTTCGGCAAGGTGGTCCAGGGTCACGTACGTCGAGGTCGCAGTGTTATAAAGTCTGCGGTTCGCGTACTTTTTTATGACAACCGGCGCTCCCGGCGTATCGTTCTGCTCTGCCATAGCCACCCCATCCCCTCGTCAAAGTGCTATATTGCTTTGCACAATAGCACAGAGTCGTAGAGCCAAAACAACCCGGGAAACACCCATTGTGAGCAAAGATAATTCACCGCCACCGGACTTCGATGCATTGGCGAAACGGTATTTGGACCTTTGGCAGGAGCAGATCGCCAAATTGGCCAAGGATCCGTCGAAAATGACCGATGCGGCGACCGCTTGGTCCCAGATGGCCTCGTCCCTCGTGAAGGGCGCACCCACGTCTCATCCTTTTATGGGCTCCTCCCATGACAGCGCATCCTCCCCGGACCGGACCCCGCCCGCTGCCGCTGCACATGGCGGTGGAGGGGTGGATCTTGTCGAGCTCGTTCGCAAACTTGATGAGCTCGAGCGGCGCGTCGCCGCTCTCGAAGCTGGGCCTCCCGTTTCAAAACCTGCTGGAAAAGGATCCGGCGCGCCGCGTGGCGGCCGAAGCGGCCGGACTAAATCCTGAGACCCTCGCCGGACCCTGGCAATCGCATCTCGATCCCGTGCGTTTCCTCGACGCACTGACGAAGGAATCCACGGCGCGCATGAACCGCTTTGTCGCGGGCGTGCAGGCCTACCGGAACCATCCCCACCGCCGCGCGCTGGAACCCCTCCCGCAAGTCTGGAAACGCGGCGCGGCCACCTTGCGTTTCGCCGGCGGTGACGGCCCCGCCGTTTTGTATGTGCCGTCGCTGGTCAATCGCGGCTATATCCTCGATCTCGCCGCCGACCGCAGTCTTGTGCGCACCAGTGCGGCGCAAGGTCTCAGCGCCTATCTGCTCGATTGGGGCGACCCCACGTCCGCCGAACTCGCTTTCAGCGTCACCGGCTATATGGAAGGCGTGCTGATCCCCGCGCTCGAGGAGGTCTCCGCGCGCGCCAAAGGGCCGGTGCGCCTCGCGGGGTACTGCATGGGCGGCACCCTTGCCGCCGCCGCCGCCGTGCTGCGGCCCGATCTCATCGACGGCCTCGCGCTGCTCGCCGCGCCCTGGGATTTCCATGCCGACACCGCAGCGGCGCGCGCGCTCATGAAAGCGATGGACGCGCCGTTGTCGATGATGATCGGCGCTGAAGGCCGGGCGTCGGTCGATCTCCTGCAGGCGCTGTTCGCGTCGCTCGATCCCACCCTCACGGGCCGCAAGTTCCGCGGCTTCGCCGGTCTCGATCCCGCGTCCGAGGAGGCGCGCCGCTTCGTCGAACTCGAGGATTGGCTCAATGAAGGCGTGCCGCTCGCCGCGCCGGTGATGAAGGAAGTGCTCGGCGCCTGGTACGGCGCCAACGATCTCGCACGCGGTCTGTGGCGCGTATCGGAGACCCTCATCGATCCCGCGCGCATCACGGCGCCGGCGCTTGCGCTCGTTCCCGGCCAGGACCGCATTGTGCCGCCGGACTCGGCGCGCGCGCTCGCGAACGCCATTCCGGGCGCTTTGGTGCGCGACGTTCCGTTCGGACATATCGGGATGATCGCCGGCGGCGCCGCGCCGAAGCGCGTTTACGGGCCGCTGATAGACTGGCTCAAAATACCGATCCGGCGATGACTCAGGCGCCAAAAACGCACGCCTAAAAACGCGGTCGCGGCCATCAGGCCGATGGCCAATCCCCACCACACGCTGGCCGGCCCGGCGTTCATCGCGAACGCCAGCGCCCACGCCACCGGGAACCCGATCCCCCAATAGCTGAACGCGGCCATGACCATCGGCACGCGCGTGTCCTTGTAGCCGCGCAAGATCCCCGCGGCGATCACCTGCGCGCCGTCGAACACCTGAAACACCGCGCCGACCGCGAGCAATTTGATCACCAGCGCGATGACGTCCGCGTCGCCGGGGTTCGCGGGATCGAGGTTGAACAGCAGCGCCAGCTGACGCGGCGCCGCGAGGAAGGTCATCGCGGCGATCACCATGAATCCGATGCCCAGCATGAAGGCGACAAGCCCCGCGCGCCGCGCGGCGTGTGCGTCGCCGGCCCCGAGATGGAAGCCGACGCGCACGTTCACGGCCTGCGACACCGCGAACGGCACCATGAAGGTGGTGGAAGCGATGTTGATCGCCACTTGATGCGCGGCGAGGGCGGTGTTGCCCAGCACGCCCATCATCAGGCCGCTGGCGGCGAACAGGGCCAGTTCCACCGCGACCGTCGCGGCGATGGGCCAGCCCATGTGGTACAACTCGCGCAGGATCGTCCAATCGAGCTTGCCCATGAACAGGTAGGTGCGCATGGAGGACTGTGACCGGATGACGAGAGATGTCGCGCCGGCCATGACCCACAGCGCGATGGTGCTCGCCGTCGCCGAGCCCAGGTAGCCCATGTTGGGCAGGCCCCAGGCCCCGTGCAGAAGGCCGTAGTTGAGCAGGCCGTTCAGCACCACGGCGATGATGGTCACGGCCATCACGACATGAGGCCGGTCGATGGCGGCCAGGTAAGTGCGCTGCGTGCCGAGCAGCAGGCTCGCCGGCGCGGCCAGCAGCAGGATCCGCTCATACTGTCCGACGTCGTGGGCCAGTTGACCCGGTTCGCCGATCAGGAGCAAAAGGGGTTCCAGAAAGGCCAGCAGCAGCATCACCGGCGCCGAGGCGAACAGCGCCAGCAGAGTCCCGGCGCGGAAAATCGGCGAAACCTGGTCGTGGGCGCCGGAGCCCCTCGCATGGGCGACCAGCACGCCGACTCCGGTCATGGCCGCCTGCATGATGGCGGTGGTCGTGAAGAAAAGGCCCGCGCCCAGTCCTCCGGCGGCCAGGGCGTCGCGGCCCAGGCTTCCAAGCAAGATCGTATCGGTGAGTCCCATGCCCATCTGCGCGACGGCGGCGGCGGCCAGCGGCGTGGCCAGCCGCAGAGTCGCGGTGGTTTCTTGTCCGAAGGTCAGCCGAGACGGGGAGGTGGCGGTCATTGCATTCGCGTACAGGGCAGGCGGGGATACGGGCGCGGCCTATCGATGTCAATCGACCGCGCGGGAGGGGAGCATTGCATTTGTGTTGCGGCGCATCACAGGCGCGCTCGCAGCCGAAGTGGACGCCGGTTCGGCGTCCGCGAGCGCGCCCTTTTTTTCGAGGGCGCTGCAAACCGGTCAAATTTTGACCGGTTTGCAGCGCTGAGGTCTTTGCGTGGCCGCGTTTGCCACCCTATTATCGGTCAACAACAACACGGAGAGTTTATTCATGACTGTGCGCGTGGCTGTGGTGACCGGGGGAACCCGGGGTATTGGTAAAGCGATCTCAGTTGCTCTGTCGAAGGCGGGCTACCGTGTGGCCGCCAATTACGGCGGCGATGACGCCGCGGCGAAAGCCTTCACGACCGAGACCGGTATTCCGACTTACAAGTTCGATGTGAGCAGCTTCGACGCGTGCAAGGAAGGCGTGGCGAAGATCGTGAAAGACTTGGGTCCCATCGACATCGTCATCAACAACGCCGGCATCACGCGCGACGGCACGCTCCACAAGATGGATCCGAAACAGTGGGAGTCGGTCATCGACACCAACCTCGGCTCCTGCTTCAACATGTGCCGACTCGTCATCGACAGCATGCGCGAGCGTTCCTTCGGCCGCATCGTCAACGTCGGTTCGATCAACGGTCAGGCCGGTCAGTACGGTCAGGTCAATTACGCCGCCGCCAAGTCCGGCATTCACGGCTTCACGAAAGCCTTGGCCCAGGAAGGCGCGGGTAAAGGCATCACCGTCAATGCCATCGCGCCGGGTTATGTCGATACGGACATGGTGCGCGCCGTGCCGCCTGCCGTTTTGGAAAAGATCATCGCGCGCATCCCGGTCGGCCGTCTGGGCCGCGCCGAGGATATCGCGCGCTCGGTCATGTTCCTGATCGCCGACGACGCGGACTTCATCACCGGGTCGACCATCTCGGTCAACGGCGGCCAGCACATGTACTAAGCGGCGGATTTGCCGTTTGGGACATGCCCACGCCGCTTCACGATACGACCCGGCTTCTCTACCTCTTCACGCTGCTCGGCGTGGGCGTGTTCGCATGCAGCGGCGCGCTCGCGGCGGGCCGGCGCAATCTCGATCCCATCGGGGTGGCCGTGCTGGCGATGGTCACCGCCATAGGCGGCGGCACGATCCGCGATGTATTGCTCGACCGCCCCGTCTTCTGGATGGTGGATTCCACGCACATCGTTGTTTGCCTGGCGGCGGCGGCGGCGACCTGGGTGTGGGTGCATTTCTTCACGCCGCCGGACCGCGCGCTGCAACTCGCCGACGCCGTCGGTCTCGCGCTGTTCGCCGTCGCCGGCGCCCAGATCGCCGAGGAACGCGGGCAATCGAGCCTCATCGTGATCTTGATGGGCGCGATCACCGGCTGCGCGGGCGGTTTGCTCCGCGACGTGCTCACCGCCGAGGTCCCGCTGGTCTTTCGCAAATCGGAACTCTATGTCACCGCCTGCATCGCGGGGCTGATCGCGTATGTGACGCTGCGCTATTTTGGATTTCAACCCGGCGCGGCGGGAAGCGTGAGTTCGGCCGTGATCTTGACCCTCCGGCTGGCGTCCATCCGGTGGAACATCACCCTGCCGACGATGCGGATCGGGCCGGACGCGGATTAAGGCCTCTCGATACACGGCGGCGGCGCTTCAAACTCAAGTCGTCATCCCGGACTAGCCGCGCCCTTGCGCGGCGCGATCGGGGATCCATTCCTCAGCGAGCTTTACTCTACGATGGGTCCCGGCCTTCGCCGGGACGACATTCGGAGCAAGGGGCGACAAGGGTAGGACGCTAAAACACATCCTTGCGCCGGCGCACTTCGGCGAACACATCCACCGGATCGCGTCCCGCCATTCCCATCGCCGCCGCCAGTTCGGGTGCGTCGGCGCGCAGGAAGGGATTGGCCGCCTGTTCTTCGCCCAGCAATGAGGGCACCGAGGGTTTGCCGGCCGCGCGCAGCGCCTTCACCTCGTGCGCGCGCTTCCGCAGCGCTTCGTTCTCCGGATCGACGCTCACCGCGAAGCGGATATTGCTCTCGGTATATTCATGGGCGCAGAAGATTTTCGTCGCCGGCGGCAGGGCGCGCAGACGTTTCAGGCTCGTCCACATCTGCTGCGGCGTGCCTTCGAACAAACGCCCGCAGCCGATGGAGAACATCGTATCGCCGCAGAACAGCGCGTCGCTGTCCTTGAACCAGTAGGCGATATGCCCCCGGGTATGGCCGGGAACGAAGAAGACCTGGGCCTTCTCCGTGCCGAGATCATAGGTCTCGCCGTCCATCACTTGAACGTCCATGCCGGGAATCCGGTCGGGATCGTGCCCGGGTCCGACAATCACGCAGCCCGTGGCCTCCTTGATCTCCATATTTCCGCCCACATGGTCGGGATGATGGTGGGTGTTGAGGATGTGGGTGATCTTCCAGCCCAGGCGCTTGGCTTCCTCGAGAATCGGCTCGGACACCGCGGGGTCCACCACGGCCACCGCGCCGCTTTGAGGCTCGCGCACGAGATAGACGAAATTGTCCGAAAGCACGGGAATCTGGCGAATATCGAGCATGGGCGACCTCAAGGTAACAGCGGCGCGCGCGGGAGCCCGCGCGCCGGATATGGGACCTTTGTGGGTCATACGCCACAGGCGCGAAAATTTCTGCACCTTTCGACAACGAAACGTGCCGCCCAAGCGTTGGATGTGTTATCGAGGGAAATTCGCGCGGGGGACTTCCGCGAAAACGCGACTCCGCGCTGGCTGATAAGAGTCAGGTTCCGCCGTGAGTCTGTTTAAGTCCGTAAAACGTCGTGTTCTGGTGCTGAGCCTTGCGGTTTTCAGCGCGGCGGCGATGTCCGCGGGCCTCGCTGCGCAGGACATGAAGGTCATGCGCATCGGCGCGGGTCCTACCGGCGCCACGGACTTTCCGTTCGGCGGCCTTGTCGCCAACGCCATTTCCAATCCCCCGGGCTCGCGGGAATGCGATCGCGGCGGCAGCTGCGGCGTTCCGGGTCTGATCGCGGTGGCGCAGACCACCATCGATCCGGCCGAGAACCTGCGCGCCGTCAGCCGCGGCGATCTCGAACTCGCCTTGTCCCAGGCCGACACCCTCTCGTGGGCCTATCGCGGCACCTCCGCCTATCAGGGGCAGGAGCCGATGCGGAACCTGCGCATGATCGCGCGTCTGTATCCTTCCAATGTGCACCTCGTGGTGAAAAAGGGCTCGCCCATCAAGGCGGTCACGGATCTCAAGGGCAAGAAGGTCGCCATCGGCGGCGAAGCTTCGGCGACCGCGGGCACCGCGAAGCTGATCCTTTCTGCTTACGGCGTGAAGTGGGACAGCGTCCAGATGCGCACCTACGATTTCGCCGCGATCACCGGCGCGCTGGAGAAAGGCGAAGTCGACGCCTTCTTCATGGTCAGCGGCGCGCCCGTGCTCGCGCTCGAAGACCTTGCCAGCCGCACGCCGATTTCCTTTGTGCCGATTGACGGCCCCATCGCCGAAAAGCTGCCGAAGATTTTCCCCTACTACAGTCAGGGCGTGATCCCGGCGAAGACCTACGGCGACCACCCCGCCATCCCGACCCTCGATGTCGGCTCGGTCCTGGTCGGCCGCGACACCATGAGCGCGGAACTCGCTTACGGCATCGTTCGCGCCATCTGGCATGAACGCAACGTGCCCTTGTTCCAGAAGGGCCATCCGCGCGGCCGCTTCATGGACCGCGCGCAAGCCGCGCGCGATTTCGGCGTGCCGATCCAGCGCGGCGCCGACAAATACTATGTCCAGAACGGCCTCATGGATCCCGCCGCCGCGCAGGCCGTCCCGTCCGCCGCCACGCCCGACAAGCCCGAGGCGCCGGCGCGCAAAGCGCTTCTGCAGTCGCTTTTGGCTAATAAACACTCGTAAGTCCGCGCGTCTTGTGATCGCGCACCGATGCCGTTAGCCTCGCGGCCATGAAAACACCCATCCTCTCGCTGCTCGTCGAGGCCGGCAGTCCGGCCATCCCTCTCACCGCCGTCGCCGCCGAGCGTTTCGAGGCCTGGAGCGCCGCGCAGCCGGAACGTGTCCGCGCATGGCTGTCTTCCACCGGTTTCAAGCCCGATGCGGGTTCCGTTGCCGTGGTCCCCGACGACGCCGGCCGCATCGCGCTGGTCGTGCTCGGTCTCGGCCGCGGCGACGATCCTTGGGTCACGGGCGGCCTCGCGAAGTCGCTGCCCAAGGGCACATACGCGCTCAGCGAAACCGTCGGCGGGGCCCCGGCCGATTTTGCCACCTGGGCGGCGCTGGCCTGGGCGCTCGGCGGCTACGCCTTCGCGCGCTACAAGTCCGAGCCCGTGTCCGAACGCGCGAAACTCGTGTGGCCTGACGGCTGCAACCGCGCCTATGTCGTCATCGCCGCCGAAGCCGCCGGCCTCACGCGCGATCTTGTGAACACGCCCGCCGCCGACATGCTGCCGGATCATCTTGAAAAGGCCGGCCGCGATCTCGCCACCGCGCATGATGCGTCCTTCACCGTCACCAGCGGCGATGAACTCCTGCGCGCGAACTATCCGATGATCCACGCCGTGTGCCGCGCCAGTTCCAGCGCGCCGCGCCTGCTCGACATCAAGTGGGGCCGCGCTTCGGCGCCGAAGGTCACGCTGGTGGGCAAGGGCGTGTGTTTCGACACCGGCGGGCTCGATCTCAAACCCGCCAGCGCCATGGCGCTCATGAAAAAGGACATGGGCGGCGCCGCCACCGTGCTGGGCCTCGCGCATATGATCATGTCCGCGAAACTGCCGGTGCGTCTGCGTGTGCTGATCCCCGCGGTCGAGAACGCGGTGTCCGGGAATTCTTTCCGCCCCGGCGACGTTCTCGCCACGCGCAAAGGCACGACGGTGGAAATCGGCAACACCGACGCTGAAGGCCGCCTGGTGCTTGGCGATGCGCTGACCGAAGCCGCCGGTGAAAAGCCCGCGCTCCTGATCGATTTCGCCACGCTGACCGGCGCGGCGCGCACGGCGCTCGGCCCGGAATTGCCCGCGCTGTTCACCGACGATGACGAGTTCGCGGCCGCGCTCGCCCAGGCTTCGCGCGCGACCTTCGATCCCTTGTGGCGTCTTCCGCTGTGGAAGCCCTACCGCAAGATGATCGACAGCAAGATCGCCGACATGAACAACGCCGGTGACTCGCCTTTCGCCGGCGCCATCACCGCCGCGCTGTTCTTGAAGGAGTTCGTCACGCCGAAGGACGGCGCCGCGCCGCTGTGGGTCCACATCGACACTTACGCCTGGAATCCCGGCGACCGCCCGGGCCGTCCGGTCGGCGGCGAGGCGCTGGGTCAACGCGCGATGTTCGCGGCGATCGCGTCGCGGTTCGGCGGTTAATGGCAATCACGCAAGTCGAATACGCCCTGATCCGGAAGTTCCGCGAGGTCGGAATTCTGAAGTCCGGCGGTTCGTTGATCGAGTTCGGGCAGTCCAATTGGTACGGCGATGTCCCGCTCGAGCAGCTCGACAAGGATATCGATCTGTTTGCACCGGCCGAGAAGCGGGCCGCCTTGCGCGCCCGTTTACAACGGCTTCTCGCCGAAAAGCCGCCCGAGATGCTGTTCGATATCGCGGCGGTCTTCCACGCCTGTTTCCTCGATCCGGTGCGGCATGTCGCCGTGGACTACGGCGGCACCAAACTGGCGCAAAAACTCGATCTCAATGCGCCGTTGCCCGATCTGGGGCAGTTCGACGTCGCGATCGACTTCGGCACCGGCGAGCACATCTTCGATATCAAGACGTTCTTCGAAAACGTTCATAACGTGACGGCGCCCGGCGGGGTCATCATCCATGGCTTGCCCTGGCACGGTTTCATCGATCACGGTTTCTATAACTTCCAGCCGACCCTGTTTTTCGATATGGCGGCGGCGAACGGCTACCGGGTCCTGAATGTTTCGTGCGGGGCCATCGAACCGCCGCAGGTGCATTCGCTCAATACGCGGGAGGCCTGCGTCGCTTTTGCGAAGTCCGGCAAGATCCCGGCCAACGCGCTGCTGCTCGTCGCCTATCAAAAAGGTCCGGCCGCGCAGCCGTTTCGCGTGCCGGTGCAGGGTTATTATGCCGGCGCGCTGAGCGCGGAACTCAATAAAGATTGGCAGACGATGCGCTAGGTGGCCTGTTCCGGAAAAGTGACGCGCGCGAAGGCGCGCATCTTTCAATTTTGCTACGACAGACTCTAAGTGCTTGCCTTGCGGCGCTGTCAGGCGCATGCTCCTAAATATACCCTCGAAATATTGCGCCTGACGCTCCCCGCCGCGGAATTCCGCGCGGAGGGTGTTGAATTTATTGAATAAGCGCGATGTCCTGAAAAAATCGCCTGCGGTTGATGCGGACGATGCGG
>JADZAK010000062.1 GCA_020852595.1 Rhodospirillaceae bacterium | reverse complement strand
GTGCCCTGGTTGCGCACGATGACGGTCTCGTCGCTCATGGCCGGCACGTAGGCGCCGCCGGCGGTGCACGAGCCCATCACACAGGCGATCTGCGGGATGTCCTGCGCGCTCATATTGGCTTGATTGAAGAAGATGCGTCCGAAGTGTTCGCGGTCCGGGAACACCTCGGCCTGATGGGGAAGGTTCGCGCCGCCGCTATCGACGAGATAAACGCAAGGCAGTCTATTTTGCTGGGCGATTTCCTGCGCGCGCAGATGCTTCTTCACGGTCAGCGGGAAGTAGGCGCCGCCCTTCACCGTCGGATCGTTGGCGACGACCAGGACTTCACGGCCCGAGACACGGCCGACGCCGCACACCATGCCGGCGGCGGGGGCGTCGTCGTTGTACATGCCGTACGCGGCCAGCGCGCCGACTTCGAGGAACGGCGAGCCGGGATCGAGAAGCTGGCCGATGCGGTCACGCACGAGAAGCTTCTTACGCGCGACGTGACGCTTGCGCTGGTCTTCGGGCCCGCCGAGGCCCGCTTTGGCCGTGCGTTCCCGCAACTCGCCGACGAGCGCACGGTTGTGAGCGGCGTTCTTCTGGAACTGCTCGCTCTGCGGATTGATCTGGGACTGAAGCTTAGGCATTGGACGGCCAGCCGCCGATGAGTTCGCGCCCGATCAGGAAGCGGCGGATTTCGTTGGTGCCGGCGCCGATGTCGTAAAGCTTGGCGTCGCGCAGGCAGCGTTCCACCGGCCAATCCTTGGTATAGCCGGCGCCGCCGAGCGCCTGGATGGCTTCGAGCGAAACCTTCACGGCGTTTTCGGAGGCCAGCAGGATCGCGCCGGCCGCGTCCTGGCGGGTGGTCTTGCCCGCGTCGCAGGCCTTCGCAACGGAATAGACATAAGCGCGGGCCGAGTTGAAGGCGACGTACATGTCCGCGACCTTCGCCTGCATCAACTGGAACGAACCGATCGGACGGCCGAACTGGCTGCGCTCGCGCACGTACGGCAGCACGATATCCAGGCACTTCTGCATGATGCCGAGCGGACCGCCGGCGAGAACGGCGCGCTCGTAGTCGAGGCCGCTCATGAGCACTTCGACGCCGCGGTTGAGCGGGCCCATGACGTTCTCTTCCGGCACTTCGCAGTCCTCGAACACCAACTCGCCGGTATCGGAGCCGCGCATGCCCATCTTGTCGAGCTTCTGCGAGCACTTGAATCCCTTGAAGTCCTTCTCGATCAGGAAGGCGGTGATGCCGCGGCTTTCCTTTTCCGGCTCGGTCTTTGCATAGACCACCAGCGTATCGGCGTGCGGGGCGTTGGTGATCCAGAACTTGGTGCCGTTGAGAACGTAGCGGTCGCCCTTCTTCACGGCGCGCAGTTTCATGCCGACGACGTCGGATCCGGCGCCGGCCTCGCTCATGGCGAGCGCGCCGACATGTTCGCCGGAGATCAGCTTGGGAAGGTACTTCTTCTTCTGTTCTTCGTTGCCCCAGCGGCGCAGCTGGTTCACGCAAAGATTGGAGTGCGCGCCATACGAGAGGCCAACGGAGGCGCTTTCACGGCTGACTTCTTCCATCGCGACGACGTGTTCGAGGTAGCCGAGACCCAGGCCGCCGTCTTCTTCCGGAACCGTGATGCCGTGCAGGCCGAGATCGCCCATGGGCTTCCACAGCTCGCGTGGAAAGGCGTTGTCATGGTCGATGCGCGCGGCGAGCGGGCCGATCTTGTCGCTCGAAAAGCGGCGCGCGGTTTCGCGAATGGCTTCGACGGTTTCGCCAAGATTGAAGTCGAGAATAGGAGCCTCCCAGGATTCGTTTTATTTTTTGGTTGCCGCTATTTTGCAGAGGAGCCAGGGGCTTGAACAGGGATTTCCAGGCAAAGCACCTATGCATTCGGCGGTTTCGCGCCCGGGCGTGTCTATGCATAATTCATGCGAACGGGGCCATAGAAATGAATCCGGCGCGACTGTATTCTTCGACCGGCTGGTCGGTAAATGAAAAGGGGATCATATATGACGACGATCGTTGGCCTTGCCGGGAGTCTGCGCAAGGCGTCGTTCAACGCCGGACTGCTGCGCGCCGCGAAAGAGCTCGCTCCCGCGGGAGTCGCGCTTCAGATTGAGAGCATCCGCGGCATTCCCCTTTACGACGGCGACGAAGAGGCCGCGCACGGACTTCCCGAGACGGTGAAGGCGCTGAAAGACAAGATCGCGGCCGCGGACGGGCTTCTGATCGTCACCCCTGAGTACAACAATTCGATGCCGGGCGTTTTCAAGAACGCCATCGACTGGCTCACCCGGCCGGCGAACGACGTGAAGCGCGTGTTCGGCGGAAAGCGCGTGGGCCTGATCGGCGCGACGCCGAGCGGCTGGGGCACCCTGCTGTCGCAGGCGTCGTGGCTGGTCGTGCTGCGCAACATCGGCGCGCAGCACTGGAGCGGCGGACGTCTCGCCGTCTCAAAAGCCGGCGAGCTCTTCGACGCCGGGGGCGATCTGAAAGACGAAGCCGCGCGGGCCCAGCTCAAGACTTACATGGAAGGCTTCGCGGCCTTCCTGGGGCCTGTTCCGGAAAAGTGACGCGCGCGACGGCGCGCATCTTTCAAGATGCCGGCGTTCGAACGCGCGACGCGGCCATGAGGCTGCACGGCTGACAATGTCCTAATCGAGCGTGCGCCGATAGCGCTTCAAGGCAAGTGTAGCCACCACCGCAAGCATGATTGCGAGGGGCAACAGGTTCGTCCAAATGTCCGCGAATCCGCCGCCTTTCAGCATCACCCCGCGGACGGCGCGCAGGAAGTGGGTGGTGGGCAGGATTTCTCCAAGGACCTGCGCCCAACCGGGCATTGCGTAGAACGGAAACATGAAGCCGGAGAGGAGAATCGAGGGCAGGAACATGAAGAAGGTCATCTGCATGGCCTGCATCTGTGAACGCGCGACGGTCGAAAAGAAAAAGCCGATCGAAAGATTGACCAGGATGAACAACGACACCGCCGCCGCAAAGGCCAGGGGATTTCCGGCGAAGGGAACGTTGAACAGAAGACGCGCGCCGAGCAGCATGACGCTCACCTGAATAAAGCCGACGAAAATATAAGGCGTGATCTTGCCCACCATCACTTCAAGGGGGCGCGCCGGCGTCGCGAGCAGCGTTTCAAGCGTGCCGCGTTCAGTTTCGCGGGTGATGGCAATGGCGGTCATCATCACCATGGTCATGGTGAGAATGACGCCAAGCAGGCCCGGCACGATATTCACCGCCGTGCGGCTGGCGGCGTTGTAGCGGCGATGGACGACGGTTTCGACCGGCGGCGCATGCGGCGCGCTGTAAGGCTTCAAGGCCTGCTGCACGATCTGCTGGATCGCGCCGGTCCCTGCCCCCGCCGCCACGGGATCCGAGGCGTCGGCGTCGAGAAGAAGCTGCGGCCGGTCGCCGCGCGCGAAGGCGCGTTCGAAATTGGGGGGAATGGTGAGAACGAAGATCGCCTCGCCGTTTTTCAGGGCGGCCTCGCCCTCGCCCCGGGTCACCGTGCCCTTCACATCGAAGTAGAGCGAGTTCTCCATGGCGTGAACGATGGCGCGGCCGGCGGGCCCCGCGTCGCCCATCTCCACGAGCGTAGGCAAATGGCGCGGGTCGGTGTTGATGGCGTAACCGAACAACAGCAGCTGCATGATGGGGATGCCCACCATCATGGCGAAGGTGAGCCGGTCGCGGCGCATCTGCACAAACTCCTTGGCGAGCACCGCTTTCACGCGCGCCAGGGAAAAACGGTCGGAGGTCATTTGAAGTTATCCTCCGCGCCGCCCATGAGATAGATGAACGCTTCCTCGAGGCCCGTCTTCGCCGGCACGACCTCGAAGCCCGGCTGAGCACGCAGAGGCGCCACCGCGCGGTCGAGAGCATCCTTGTCCCGGCCACTGACATGGAGCGCGGATCCGAAGCGCGCCACCTGCTCAACGCCCGGCGTTTTCTTCAGCCGTCCGTAGAGTTCATGCAGATCGCGCCCCTCGATCCGCCAGGTATTGAGCTTCACTTCTTTTGAAATATCCGCCGCGGCGGCGTCGATCAATTTGCGGCCGTAGGCCATAAAAGCAATGTAGTCGCACTGTACCGCTTCATCCATATAGTGCGTGGACACCAACACCGAGACGCCCTTGTCGGCGCGGCCCCTGATCCTTTCCCAAAAGTCGCGCCGCGCCTTGGGATCGACGCCGGCGGTCGGCTCGTCGAGCAGCAGAAGCTGCGGCTCATGCAGCGATGCCGCCGCCAGCGCGAGGCGCTGCTTCCAGCCGCCCGACATCTGCCCGGCGAGCTGGTCCGCGCGCGGCGTCATCTCATATTCTTCGAGCGCCGCGCCGACCACCCCGCGCACGTCCGGAAGGTCATGCAGGCGCGCAACGAAGGTCAGATTTTCCCGCGCGGTCATATCTTCATAAAGCGAGAAGCGTTGGGTCATGTAGCCGACCCTCATCTTGATCGCCCGGCTTTCCGTGACGATGTCGTACCCGAGCGCGGTACCGCCGCCGCCGTCGGGGCTTAGCAGGCCACAAAGCATGCGGATCGTGGTCGTCTTGCCGGAGCCATTCGGGCCGAGAAAACCGTAAATGGCGCCCTTGGGCACCTGAATCGAGAAATTATCGACGACGCGCTTGCCGCCGAACGTCTTGGTCAAGCCGTGAACGTCGATGACGTTCTCAGTTGCCACGGTCCGCTCCGCGTTGCTGGACCTCGGCCCGGAGCGGCGTGCCCGGAGGCGGCGCGAAGCCCGTGAACCGCGCTTCGGCGCGGTAGACCAGGCGCGTGCGTTCGGCGTCCGAATAGATGATAGGCGGCGTAAACTCGGTTTCATCGGCGACCGAGACGATTTCGGCGGCCACATCCGCCGCGCAGCCGTCACAGGCGATGGAGACGCGCGTCCCGACGGTCACTCGAGACAAAGCCGGTTCGGGAATGAACAGCACCGCGATCACCCGGCCGTCGGGCAGGAACCGCACGGCGGGCACGGAAGGCCCCGCGACATCGCCCGCATAGCGCAGGATGCGCTCGACACGGCCGGCGGCCGGCGCGAGCACTGTCCGGCGGCGCAGCGCGTCTTCGGCCATCTTGACCTGCCGCTCGGCTTCTTCGGCGCTTGCCGCCAGCGCCTTGATCTGGTTTTCACGCGCTGGAAGTTCGGCGAGGGTGACGCGCTGACGCGCCTCCGAAACCCGCGCGTCCGCCGTCTCGGCGGCGGCGACCGCTTCATCGAGGCGCGCGCGGGGAATGACGCCCGTGGATGCAAGCTCTTGCGCGCGAGCCCGGTCCGCACGCGCGCGCACCTGTGCCGCTTTCGCCTGTTCGAGCTGCTGGCGCGCGGCGATGATTTCCGGTGTGCGTCCGCCGGCGGCGGCGTCGTCAAAACGGGCGGTGGCCGCCGCCGCACGGGCGCGGGCCGCTTCAAGCGAAAGAGTCTCCGCGGCGATATCCAGACTGAACAGAGGCGCCCCCGCCGCGACGGCGGCGCCTTCCGCGGCATTCACCTGCGCGATGCGGCCCGAAGTCTCGGGCGCCAGCATGACGAACTCGCCCTCGGCGTAGCCGTTCAGCGTGGGTGTTTCGTTTCCGCAGCCCCCAAGCGCGAAAAGCGCGATGGCCGCGAGGATGCGTTTCATGGCGACGCTCCGTCTTTCACTTTGAGACCGTTGAGGACCATGTCGGCGATCCCGTCGGCAATCACCTCAGGCGCCGGCCCCGGACTCGCGGGGTCGGCGAAAACCGTCGAAAGCAGCATGTGAACCATCATCGGGCCCGCGCAGGCTCGCAACGCCACGGCCCGGTCGATGTCGCGGAACGTGCCCTGCGCGACGCCGCGATCGATCAGTGTGGCCAGCAAACGCTCCGCGCGGTCGATGACGGCGCTGCGGTAGAAAGACGCAATCTCGGGAAAGCGCTGGGCTTCGGCGATGACGATACGCGGCGCGGCCGAAACCCGCGGATTGGAAAGCTGCAGCGCCATGAAGGTGAGAAGAGAGCGGAGCGTCTTCTCGGCGTCGGCGCCGTCGGCCGCGACCAGGCTTTCGGCCGCGCCGACCACATGATCCGCCAAGCGGCGCACCAGCGCCTTGAGGAGCGCTTCCTTGGATTCGAAGTAGAGGTAGAGCGCCCCCTTGGAGAGCCCGGCGCGCGCGGCAACATCCTCGATCCGCGCGCCGGCAAAACCGAGCTCGGAAAAGGCCGCCAGCGCGGCATCCAGGATTTCATCGGGCCGCGCTTCAGGGCGCCGGGTGCGTCTCATGGGAGACCGATTCAGATAATGACTGACTGGTCAGTTATAAATTAAGCAAGACAACGGCTCAAGAGACTCCAAGACATTGAAATTAAATGGAGTTAGACGACAGCCGTCTGGAGGGCGGCCACCTGATCCGGAGTCATTCCCGCGATCTGGGTGGCGGTGAAAGCGCCAATCTGCGCCGGGATCAGCGCATCGATCTGGGTCGGGGTCAGCGCATCGATCGCCGTATCCGTCAGCGCGGCGACCTGCGTGGTCGTAAGCCCGTTCAACTGCCGCTCCGTCAGCGCCGCGATCTGCGTGGCGCTGAGGCTTTGGATCTGCGTGGCGGTCAGGGCGCCCACCTGCCCCGAGCTTAAGGCCGCGAACTGAGCGGAACTCAGCTCCGCGAGCTGCGTGACCGGAAGATTGGGAATCTGGCTGGCGCTCAGCGCGGCCACCTGCGCCGGGGACAGGACGTCGAACTGCGTGGTCGTCATGGCGCGCAGTTGGAGGCGGCTGAACGCGCCGATCTGGTCGGTGCGCAGCGAAGCGACCTGCGCCGCGGTCAGGGCGCCGACGGTCTCGGGCGCAAGTTCGGCCATCTGGGTCGCGGACAGCCCCGAGAACTGCGCCGCCGTCATTTCGGCGACCTGCGCGCCATCCAGCGACGCGAGAGCGGCCGGCGACAGCACGGCCATTTGCGCGGCGGTCAGCACTTTGACCTGCGCGGTGGAAAGCGCGTCGATCTGGGCCGCACCGAAGCCGGCGATGGCCGCCGTCGAGAGGGCGCCGATGCGGCTGGTGACGATGGCGCCGATCTGATCGGCGCTCAGGCCGCCGGCGGCGGTGCCGCCGATGGCGCCCAACTGGCTGACGGTCAGCGCGGCCATGTCCGCGGCGCCGAGGCCCGCGATGCCGCCGGCTGAAAGCGCGCCGATATGTCCCGGGGTCAGGGCCGCGATCTGGGTGGTGACGAAGGCTTCGATCTGCGCCGCGCTCAAGGCTCCAATGGCGGCGGCGCTCATGGCGCCGATCTCGGTCGTATCAAGGCTGGCGAGCTGCGGCAGCGTCAGGCCGGCGGCCGCGTCGGCTGAAAGCGCGCCCATCTGCGTCGTCGTCAAGGCATCGATCTGGCCGGTGCTGAGCGCGGAAACCTGGTTGCCGCTGAGACCCGCGACCGCGCCCGCGGACAAGGCCGCGATCTGGGTGGTGTTCAGGGCCGAAAGGACCGTCGCGGTCAGGGCGCCGATGCCGGAGGACTTGAGGCCGGAAAGTTGCGTTGCCGTCAGCGCCGAGAACGCCTGCGGCGTCAGGCCGGCGATGAAAGTGGTCGAAAGCGCGCCGACCTGCGCGGCGTTGAGACCGGCGAATTGCGCCGGGGTGAGCGCGGCGATCTGCGCCGGAGTCAGCGCCGCGATCACGGCCGTGCCGATGCCGCCGATCTGGGCGGGTTTAAGTGCCGCCATCTGGGCCGGCGTCAACGCCGAGATCGCGGTCTCCTTAAGACCGCCGATCTGACCGGACGACAACGCGGCGACCTGGGTCGCGGCAAGCGAGGAAATCTGCGTCACGGTCAGCGCGCCGATCTGCGCCGGGGTCAACGCGGCGAGTTGCGCCGTCTTGAGCGCGGCAAGCTGTGCCCCCGAAAGCCCCGTGACCGCGGTCTGCGAAAGGGCCGCCATCTGGCTGGCCGTCAATGCGCCGATCTGTTCATTCGAGAGGACGGCGATCTGGCCGCTCGAGAAGCCGCCGATGGAGGGGTTCGACAAGGCCGCGACCTGGGCGGGGGTAAGACCGCCGAGCTGCGTCTCTCCGAGGCCGGCGACGGCCGCCACCGACATCGCGAAGATCTGCGCCGGTGTCAGCACCGCAAGCTGCCCCGCGGTCAATGCGCCGACGCCCGTCGAGGTCAGTCCTTGAACTTGCGCGACACTGAAGGCCGCGATTTGGGCCGTGCTCAGTCCGGCGAGTTGCGCGGGAGACAGCGCGCCGATTTGCGTGGCGCTGAGGGACGCGAGGCGGGAAGGCTCCAGGGATGCGAGTTCCGTCGGCGTCAGCGCGGCGATCTGCGACGTGGTCATCGCCGCGACCTGGACCGGTGAGAGCGCCGCGAGCTGCGCGGGTTCCAATTCCCTGATCTGCGTCGTGGTCAGACTACCGACGGCCTGCGGCGACAGCGCGGCAATCTGTGTCGGCTTCAGGGCGTCAAACTGTGTCGCGGACAGCGCGGCGAGAGACGTGATGCTGAAGCCGCTGACCTGGACCGCGGTAAGCTGCGCCACGTCCTCGGTCGTCAACGCGCCGATCTGGGTGCTGTTGAGGGCGCCGAGTTGGCCGGGCTTCAACGCGGCCATTTGCTGCGAGGTCAAAGCATCGATCTGCGCGGTGGAAAGTCCGGCCACGGCCGTGACGGAGATCGCGCCGACTTGCGTGGCCGCCAGTCCGGCGAGCGCCGTCGGCGAAAGCGCGGCGATCGCATCCGACGAAAGACCGCTGATGCCGCCGACGCCGAACGCCGCCAGCTGATCCGTGCTGAGCGCGGAAATCTGCGTGGACGTCAGGCCGCCCGCGGCCGCCGGAAGAAAGACCGCAATCTGTGCCGTGGTAAGCGCGCCCAGCTGGCCGGCCGTCAAAGCTTCAATGGACCCCGGGCCGAGGGTCTTGATCTGGGTCGTCGAGAGCGCCGCCACTTGCTCGGGAGTGAGCGCGCGGATCTGGGTCGAGGCAAATCCCGAAATCTTCTGAATATCGGCGATCTCGCTCGCGGGCAGTCCCGCGATCTGTGTCGCCGACAGCCCGCCCATCGCCGACGGCGTCAGCGCGTTCCATTGCGTGGAGGCAAAGGCCGCCAGTTGCGTGGCCGTCAAATTCCCGACGATCCCGGCCGTCAAGGCCGCAACCTGGCCGGTGGCCAACGATCCGATTTGCGTACCGGTCAAAGTCCCGAGTTGCGTCGCCGTCAGGGCCGCGAGCGTGGTCGCCGTGAATCCGGTCAGCTGCGTGGGCGTGAACGCGGCGACGACCTCCGGCGGCAGGCCCGCGACCTGAGACGCGGTCAGGCCGGAAAGCTGGCCCGGCGTCATGACATCCGCATGGTCGGACGCCAAAGCGGCGACCTGCGCCGGTGTCAGGGCGGAAATGCTTCCCGGCGCGAGCGCGGCGAATTGTTCGGAACTGAAGGCGCCGATCTGATCGGGCGTGAGCGCCGCAAGGCTGGTCTGCTTCAGCGCGCGCACTTGCGCCGTCGTCAGCGCCGCGACTTGTTCGGTCGACAAATACCCGAGCTGCGTCGAGCTCAATGCGCCGACGCCGGGAGCGTTCAGCGCCTGGAGCTGCGCGAGCGAAAGCGCGCCGATCTGCGTTTCCTTGAGTCCCGCCAAGGCGTTTCCGCTGAGCGCGGCGATATGGCCCGTACCGAGCGCTTGGAGCTGATTGACGCCGATCGCGCCGAGCTGCGTGGAGGTAAATCCACGGAACTGCGCCGCCGTGAGGCTGGCGATCTGCGCCGGATCGAGGGCCGCGATCTTGCCCGTGTCGAAATAGGAAAGCTGTACCATCGACAGCGCGCCGATCTGACCGGACATCAGATCGCCGACCTGCGTTTCGGTCAGGGCTTTGATCTGGGTCGCCGTCAGCGCCACGACCTGCGCCGGCGCCAACGCCGCCATCTGGGTGCGGTCGAGGCTGGCAACGGCGCCGGCGCCGAGGCTGGCGATCTGTTGCGCCGACAGCGCCGCGATCTGCGTCGTGCCGAGCGCATCGATCTGCTGAGCGTTCAGCGCGGCCAGTTGCAAGGGGCCCAAACCCTTGATCTGGGCCGGCGTCAGCGCCGCGACGTTCCCGGTGAGGAACTGCGCCAGCTGCGTATCGGTAAAACCGCCGATCTGGAGCGCGGTAAAGGCTCCGAGCTGGCTGTCGTCAAGCGAAGCGAGCTGGCCCGCCGTCAGGCCTTTCACCTGCACCGCCGTAAGGTTGCGGATCTGGTCCGCCGTGAACCCGTCGAGCTGCGTCGTGGTCAGCGATCCAACGGCTGCGACCGAGAAGCCGCGCACAAGCGTGCCGATCGCGGCAAGCTGATCGGCCGACAGCGCCTGCACCTGCGCGGTCGTCATTTGTCCGAGCTGCACGGCCGTGAGGGCACGGATTTGCGGCCCCTCCAGCGCGCTCAGTTGCGTGACGCTCAGCGCCTTGAATTGCGGTCCCGTCAGCGCGCCCACTTGCGCCGCCGCGAGCGCGGCAATGTGTTCAACGCTTAAATCCGCGATCTGCGTGGTGGTGAGGCCCCTGACCTGAACCGGCGCGAGCATCGCGAAACGCTGCGGCGTCAACGCGGCCATCTGGCCGGGGCTGAGCAGCGCGACCTGCTGCGCGGTCAGGCCGCGGAGCTGGGCAAGCGACAAGCCGCCGAGTTGGGCGGGGGTCAAACCGGACACCTGAGCCGTGGTCAGGGCGGAAACCTGGACGGGCGTCAACGCGCCGAGTTGCGCGGAGGAAAGGCCCGCAAACTGCGCGATGCTCAGGGCCTTGATCTGGGCCGGGATGAGCGCGGCAATCTGTGCCGTGCTCAGGGCGGCGATCTGTGTGACGCTCAGCTCGGCGACATCCGTGACGGCGAAGCCCTTCATCTGGCCGGCCGTGAAACTCGCCATTTGAGCTTCATTGAGCACGTCGATCTGCGCCGGCGTAAGCGCGGCAATCTGCGGGAGCGTCAGGCCTTGAATCTGCGCCGGAGTCAGGGATGCGATCTTTTCCGCCGACAGGCCCATGACTTGCGCCGGGGAAAGCCCCGCGATCAGGCTGGGGCTAAACGCCGTGAACTGCGTCGCCGAGAAGGCGTTCAGCGCGGTCGTTGTCAGGGCTTTGATCTGGGCCGGCGTCATCGCCGACAGTTGCGCGGCGCTCAAAGCTTCCACCTGGTCCGCGTTCAGAGCGCCGACGAAGCTGCCCGGCAACGTCCGGATTTGCGTGACGGTCAAAGCGGGGATCTGCTCGCCGTGCAGAGCCTGGATTTGCGTAACCGAGAAGGCATTGATGTCGCTCGCCAGCGCGGCGACCTGCGATGCATCCAAGGCTTCGATCTGACCGGCGGTCATCGCCTTGACCTGCACACCGGTCAGGGCCGTCACCTGCGCAGGGGTGAGCGCTTGGACTTGCGCATCGTTCAACAGCGCGATCTGGGTCGAGCGGAACGCCTGAATCTGAGTGGCCGAGAAGGCCGCGATCTGCGTCGGCGCGAGGACCGCGATTTGCTCCGGCGAAAGAGCGGCGATCTCGTCGCGCGTAAGGCCGCGGATCTGCTGCGTCGACATATCGGCGATCGGACCGACGTCGGACGCCTCGACCTGGGCGCGGAAAAGGACTTGAACCTGATCGGAGGTGAAGCTGACCCGGTTTGCGCCGAGGGCGGCGAGCTTTTCGGGACTGAGCGCCGCCAGCTGCTTCTTCGAGAGCGCGGCGATTTGCGCTTCGTTGAACTCGGCGACCTGGCTGACGGAGAACGCGCCAACCTGTTCCGGCGACAGCGTGGCGATCTGCGACGGCGCCAGCGCGCGCACGTCACTCAGGCCGAGCCCGGCAATCTGTGCCAGGGACATGGACGCCGACGAAAGCACCGGAACGATACCCCCAAAGATCTACCCGCAGCGCTGAAGCGGCGCGGCGGCGCGCAACCTGCGCCTGCAATCCCAGGTGTAGTTAATTTTGGTTAAAGATCCGTTAAAGTCGCCCGCCGCAGGCGCCGAAATCCGCGCACAACCCCATCTAAATCCCATATAAATAGGGACTAATTTGGGGGCCCGCCGCTACAAGCGGGCGCGGGCCGCCGCGACCTCTTGCGGGAAATTGATCGCCGCCGACGAGGTCTTGGCCGACACGCCCGAAAGCACCGTGGCGTTCACGATGTAGCCGGGGGTCAGGGAGATCTTCAGGGCGCGGGCAAGGTCGAAGGTCGCGATGATCTGTCCCGTGACCTCCGGCGAGTCCATGTCCGCCTTCAGCTTGTCGACGTTGAGCCCCACCTTCCCCGCCATGGCGAAGATGTCCGCTTCGCTCAGTTTGCCCCGAAAGCCCATCATGGTCTGGTGGTAAGGGGCATACTTACCCTGCTTTTGCGCGGCGAGGGCCGCCTTGGCCGCGACCACGGAAACCGGCCCGAGGATCGGGAACTCCTTCACCACCACGCGTACTTTGGGATCGTCGGCGATCAGCTTCTCGATACGCGGGTCGGCGGCCTTGCAGTAGGCGCACTGGTAGTCGGTGAACTTGACCAGCGTGACGTCGCCTTGCGGATTGCCAAGCACCGGCGAGCCGGGATCGCGCAACAGCGTGCTCGCGCGCGCGGCCGCCGCCTGGGCCGCGGCCTTCTCAAGTTCGGCTTTGACGATATCGCCGTTGTCCACCGCTGCCTGGGCCCGCGCGGGCGACGACAGTGCAAGAAGAGCCGCCGGCGCAAGCGCCGCGCCGGCCATCACATCACGCCGCGTTCTTGAGATCATCGCCGGGCCTCCCTTTTCCTGGGTCGTTATTTGGCCGTCGCGCGCCAGTTCTCGATCATGAACTGCACATCGTCCGTCCGAACGACGACTCTAGTGACGGAGAAAACCAGAATGCAATAGAGCACGTACTTCGCCGCGGCATTCAAGAGGATGCCCGTGTCCCGGAGCGCCGTCAGGACCGTGTAGTTACATGCCAAAACGATCGTCGCCACCGCGAACCAGCCGAACAGGCGCTCGCCACCCGTCGCCGGGCGCAGGAAGTATGGAACCAGCAAGAGCGTGAAAATAAGCCGGTAGTCCCAATTGCTGGCTGTTACAAAACAAAACAACAGCAACGCTCCCGCGAGCAATACGCTCTGCTCCTCGAACGGGGAAAGCTTCGCGCGGTGCGGGCGTTTCAAGGCCGCGACAAGAGCAATCGCGGCGCCGGCGGCAAAGAGCGCGTAAATCGCGGCCGCACTGAGGAGATAGGCGCTCCCCGCAAAAAGCATCGTCGTGGATTTGATGCCGAAGGACAGAAAGCCGGCGACCTCGGTCGTCCGGGAAATCTGCAAAAGGTCGCGATAGATCGCGATCAGATAAACCACGGCGGCGACCGCGACGCCAAGGCTGACCATCGTGCGTTCACGCAAGGCCTGCATGACGGTGGTGACAAGCGGATAGACCTTGAGAACGGTCGCGACGCCAAGCAGCACCGAGCTATACCGCCAGGGCGCCAAAAGGGCGGCGGCGATCAGAGCGAAAATGAGCAAATCCGTATTTCCGCGCTCGAGCGCGAGCCAGGTGGACGTGGAAAGCGAAACGAGCGCAAGTCCGACGGAAGCCGCCGTATTCTTTTGCGTCGCGATCAGCCAGGCGACGATGCCCGAAAACAGAACCGCGAGACTCAGGCCGCCGGCGATAATCCCATTTTCGCCCGCGAAAAACCGGCCGATCGAAATCCAAACACGGGGATAATTAAGCGGACGCTGACGCGGATCGTTCGGATTTGCGACAAGGGGGTCAAATCCCTGATCGGCACTGAGGGCGCCCCCCACCACCACGCGGAAATCGTCAAACGGCGCCGGAGCGACAGGAACGGTGAGCCGAGCGAAGGTCTGCTGCCAGGCGCCGGAAAGCCCGACCGCGATGACGCCGAGATGCGCCATCAACAACAGCCCCGCCAGCGCAAGTCGCGTCTTGGACGGAAAACGAGTGGAAAGTGTCGCCACGAGACCCCGGTGCTGCAAAGAGAAACGGCGCGCAACTATACCGTGAATGCGCGCCGTCCCAATAGTCCCGCAGAACCGGGCCCGAGGTTTAGCCCGGATAGGCCATCGCTTTTTCCATGAGGGCCATGCCTTCGTCGACAAGGCCGTCGGAGGCCGTCAGCGGCACGAGGATGCGGATGGTGTTGCCGTAGGTGCCGCAGGTGAGCAGGAGCAGACCGGCGTCCAGCGCCTTGGCGACGATCTTCTTGGTGGCCTCGCCGTCCGGCTCGTTGCCGCCGCGCGCCTTGACGATGTCGAAGCCGATCATGGCCCCCGGACCGCGGACGGCGGCGATGGGGTACAGGTCGTTGCGCTTCTCGAAGGCTTCCAGTTTCGCGCGGATCCGTTTGCCGATTTCATTGGCGCGGTCGAGGAGCTTTTCTTCCTTGATGACGTCGAGCACCGCGATGCCCGCGGCGCAAGAGATCGGCGGGCCGCCGAAGGTGCCGCCGAGGCCGCCCGGCGGCGAAGCATCCATGACGGCCGCGCGGCCGATGACGCCGGACAGCGGGAAGCCGCCCGAGATGGACTTCGCCACCGTGATCATGTCGGGCTTCACCCCGGAGTGCTCGATGCCGAACATCTTGCCGGTGCGCGCGAAGCCGGACTGCACTTCATCGGCGATCAGCATAATGCCGTGCTGGTCGCACAGCTTGCGCAGCGCCACCACCAGGTCCTTCGGCGCGGGGTTGAACCCGCCCTCGCCCTGCACAGGCTCGATAATGATGGCCGCGACGCGCTCGGGTTCGAGATCGGCGTAGAACAGGCGGTCGATGGCTTCCAGAGAGGTCTGCACGGAAATGCCGCGCGATTCGGCCGGGAACGGTACGTGATAGATTTCACCGGGCATCGGACCGAAGTGCTTCTTGTAGGGCGCGACCTTTCCGGTCATCGCGGATGCCAGCAGCGTGCGGCCGTGAAAACCGCCCGCGAAGGCGATGACCGCCGGGCGGCCCGTGGCGACGCGGGCGATCTTGATGGCGTTTTCGGTCGCTTCGGCGCCGGTGGCGAAGAAGATCGTCTTCGCCGGACCGTCGACCGGCGCGATCGCGTTCAAACGCTCCGCGAGTTCGACGTAAGGTTCATACGCCATCACCTGGAACGCCGAGTGAGTGACCTTGTCGAGCTGGTCGTGCACGGCTTTCATCACCTTCGGATGACGGTGCCCTGTGTTCAGCGATCCGATGCCGCCGACGAAGTCGATATAGCGCTTGCCTTCGACGTCCCAGATCTCGGCGTTCTGAGCACGTTCGGCGATCACGGCGGTGGCATTGCCGACGCCTTTGGGAACAGCGGCCTGGCGGCGCGCAAACAGAGCGGCATTCGATTTCGTCATGGCGTTCTCCTGGCCTTGCGGCCGTGGTTTATTTCGTTGCGGGAACAGTGATGTGCTTGACCCCGAGGAAGGCATCCATGCCCCAGGGACCTAATTCGCGTCCAATGCCGCTGGCCTTGAACCCGCCCCAGGCGGACTGGACATAGGGCACCTGCGGCGTATTCACCCAGATATGTCCGGCTTCGATCTCACGCGCGATGCGCTCGGCTTTTGCGGCATCGCCGCCGACGACAGTGGCCGCCAAGCCAAACTCGGTGTCGTTGGCGAGCGCGATGGCCTCTTCTTCCGTATCGAACCGGCGCACGGCGAGCACGGGACCAAAAATCTCCTCGCGCCAGACCGCATTGTCCGTCGGCACGTCGTCGTAAATCGTGGGAGCGACAAAGAAGCCGTCGCGCTGCAGGACATGCCCGCCCGTGAGACACTTCAACCCGTCGGCTTTGGCGCGTTCAAAGGTCTTGCTCACCGCGCGGTACTGGCCTTGCGTGGTCATCGGCCCCATCTCCGCCCCGTCGGCGTAAGGAGAATCGACCTTCATCGCCTCGGTCTTTTCCACCAGGCGCGCCATCACCTTGTCGGCGATTTTCCGGTCGATGACGAGGCGAGACGTCGCCGAACACATCTGGCCGGCATTGAAGAAAATCCCGGCCATGATGAGGTCCACGGCGTCTTCCACCGCGGCGTCGCCGAGCACGACGATGGGCGATTTTCCGCCCAGCTCCAGCGACACAGGAACAACGTGTTGCGCGGCGGCGCCCATGACCTTCGAGCCCACCGCGTTGCTGCCGGTGAACGACAATTTGCGCAGACGCTTGTCCGCGGTCAAAGCCGCGCCGGCCGCCGCGCCGCCGGTGATGATATTGAGCACACCGGCGGGAAGACCGATTTCGGCGGCGATGTCGCCATAGATCAGTTCCGCGAGCGGCGTGAAAGACGCCGTCTTGATCACGATCGTGCAGCCGGCCGCGAGCGCCGGTGCGATCTTCCAGGCACTCGTCACCATCGGGAAGTTCCACGGCACGATCATGCCGACGGGGCCCAGCGGTTCGTAGCGGGTCTTGCCGGCGTGCGCCGGATCGGGAAGCGCGACGCCCGTATCCTGGCGCTTGTCGAGCGCTTCGGCGAGATCGCCGTAATAGGCAAAGGTCGCGACGGCGTCCGACGCATCGATCTCGGCTTCGCGGCGCGGTTTGCCGTTGTTGCGCATCAGGAGGTCGATGATGGCTTCGCGGCGTCCCATGAGCTTGTCGGCGATATCGCGCAGGACGCGCGCCCGCTCGCGGCCCGGAAGACGGGACCACGCGGGAAAAGCGTTCACGGCGGCGGTGACGGCGGCGGCGACGTCGGCGGCGCTCGCACCGCCGAGTTCCGCCAGCGGCAAGCCGGTCGACGGATCGGTCACATGAATACGCTCGTCGCCGGTAGAGGCGCGCCATCCGCCGCCGATAAAAAGGCTGCGGTCGCGCTTGAGCAAAGCGTTGTCGGTCATGAATCGGGCCTCTTGTGGAAGCGCTACCAGGTCAGCGCGGCCGCCTCGTCAATCTCGATCAAGGTCGGGCCTTTTGCGCCGTTCGCCGCCTTCAGTTGCGCCTTGAGATGATCAAGGCTTTCCGCGCGCACCGCGTTGCAGCCGAAGCCGCGGGCGATGGCGAGGAAGTCCGGCGTGTAGATATCGACGCCGATCTGCGGGATACCGCGTTCAGCCATGTATTTCTTGATCTCGAAGTAGCCGTGGTTGTTCCACACCAGGACAACGACCGGCAAGCCCAGTTCCACGCCGGTGGCCAATTCAGAAATGGTGAATTGCAGGCCGCCGTCGCCGATGACGGCCACCGCGGGGCGATCCTTCTGGGCGAGTTTCGCGCCGAAGGCCGCCGGCAGCGCATAACCGAGGGTGCCGTAGCCCGTCGTTGAATTGAAATAGGTGCGCGGGCGCTCGGCTTCATAAAACAGATTGGCGCTGTAGATCGGCTGGGTGGAATCGCCCACGATCATCGCGTCCGGCAGCGCGTCCTGCACCGCCTTCATGACCGTCTGATGGGCGCGCTGCGGCGGGGTCAAACTGGCTTGCAGGAGATCGCGCAAGGCCTTCGCCCGCACCGGGCCTTCGGCGTCCGGCGTGTGATTGCCAAGCGCGGCGGCAAGCGAGGTGAGCGCGAGATCGGCGTCGCTGTGGATGGCGATGTCGGGCGACGCATTGATGCTGAGCTGATTGGATTCGATGTCGATACGGATGACCTTGCCGTCGAAGCGCGGATGCTTGCCCTCGAACAGCCAGGTGTCGGTTTCACCGAGCTCGGTGCCGACGGCCAGCACCACGTCGGCCCGCGCCATTTCCTCGAGGATCATCGGAAGGCTGATGGTGCTGCCGATGGACAGCGGATGACCGGGCGGAAGGATTCCCTTCCCGTTCACGGTCGTGAGCACGACAGCGCCGAGTTTCTCGGCAACCGCGCGCGCCGACGCTCCCGCATCCTGCGCGCCGCCGCCCAGAACCATCATCGGGCGCTTGGCCTGCTTCAGCAGCTTCGCGGCTTCGTTGATCTTCGCGGCCTTGGCCTTGGGACGCGCCGGCGTACGCAGCGCCTTGCGCGAGATGTGGCCGGCCTCGGCGGTGATGACGTCGAGCGGGATCTCGATGTGGACCGGACGCGGGCGCTTGCTGCGGAACACCGCGAACGCCTCGGCGAGAACGCCCGGCAGGTCGTGCGGGCGGCGCAGGGTATGACTAAAAGCCGTGAGGCCCGACATCAACTTCTGCTGCGAGGGCAGCTCGTGCAGGCGCCCCTCGCCCTTGCCAAGCTCGAACGTGTAGTTGACCGCCGAGATCACCAGCATCGGAACGGAATCGGCGTAAGCCTGGCCCATCGGCGTGGCGATATTCGTCAGGCCCGGCCCCGTGATGATGAAGCAGGCGGCGGGCTTGCCCGTCGCGCGGGCGTAGCCGTCGGCCATGAAACCGGCGCCCTGCTCGTGGCGCGGCGTGATGTGGCGCAGTTTGGTGTTCTTGAGGCCGCGATAGAATTCGACGGTGTGGACGCCCGGAATGCCGAACACGGTATCGATGCCATAGAGCTCCAGCAGCTCCACCAGCACCTCGCCGCACGTTTTCGTCGTCGCGAAAGCCTTTGCGTCGTCTCTCATCACTCACGTCCCGCCAGGCCGCCGTTCATGCGCCCCGGCTAAAAAAACTCACACTGAAAACTTACGCGGACCGTTCGACCCGCCGTCCGCAGATCCGGGGGAACCACATCCGCTCGCTGCTTCGTCATACCCAGTTGCCTATTGCAAAACCTGCGTATTTCCGGCCTCGGCCGGATCCAACCGGCCCCTTGAGATATACGATCTAACCGGCCGTTTTGCTTATGAAAGCTTTTCACCCCAATGTTGAAAGGAACTAAAACGAGCGCAAAAAAGCCCGGTGGCGCTGGGTTTTCCGCGCATGACCGGTCCTGTTAATTGTCGGCGACAAAAGAAAAAAGGGGGGCGTTTCCGCCCCCCTTTTCAGTCTTTACGTGCGCTTCGCGGGTTACATGCGGAAGCGGACGCCCACGCGGTACGTACGACCGTGCGAGTCATAGTTGGACGGATTGGTTGTCACGGTATCCGTAGCGAAATTACCCGTACCGCCGACCATCACCGCGTCCTTGTTGGTGATGTTCTTCACGTTGAAGAAGGCTTCAACGTTGCCGTTGCCTTCATCCGCCGTGAAGATCTGATAGCTGGTGGCGAAGTCCCAGTAGACGGCGCCCGGGATCCAGTTGTTGTTGACCGTGATGTTCGGAGCGACCGACACGGGGCAGCCCGTCGTACATTCAACGAAGTCGTTGTTGTACGTGCCGCCGCTGATGCCGCGCGCCGTGATCGTGGCGGTGATCGGCTTGGCGTCATAGGTCGCCGAAGCCTGCCAACGCCAAGTCGCCGGACCGGCGCCGTTGTTTTCGCCGGCGGTATCCGTCGGACGGGTCAGACCCGTGTCACGGTAGTTCTTGATGTAACGCGACGCGAGAGCGCGGATCCGGAGGTTACCGTCCATGCTTTCGGCGACCGAGGCCAGCGGGAACACGTAGCCAGCTTCAAAGTCGATACCGCGGGCGTTCTGACGCGCGAGGTTGAACGGCTGAATGAAGATGGTGTTCGTGATCGAGGTCGAGATCAGGCGGCCCTGGTTCGTCGTGCCCGTGTTGATGGCGGAGCAGAAGTTCGCGTTGCCCTGGGCGCAGAGGTCAACGATCTGCTGCGCGTTGATCGTGGTGATCGCGCCCTTCACGTTGATGTTCCAATAGTCGACCGAAGCCTGGAAGCCCTGGAGGAACGTCGGCTGGAACACGGCGCCGATACCGGTGGTGTCGGCCTTTTCCGGGGTAAGCACCGGGTTGCCGCGCGTGGTGCCGACGTACTGCACCGACGACGTGCCGCCCGCGATGGTGTCGATAACGTTGTTCGTCACGACGGTGCCCGCGTTGTAGAGGTCGCCGATGTTCGGCGCGCGGATGTCGCGAGAACGCGTCACGCGGAAGGTGAGGTCGGAGACCGGCGTATAGGTCGCGCCCGCCTTCCAGGTAGTGACATAGCCGGCCGACGAGTAGTCGGTCGCGCGGACGGCGGCGTTCAGGTCGAGGCTTTCGGCCCAAGCCTGGCCACGGGCCAGCGGGACGATGGTTTCGAAGAAGCCTTCGGTGACCTTGTACTTACCGAACGTCGGCTGATAGTTGCCGCCGAAGTACACGCGCTGCTGGTCGAGCAGGCTGTTGATGCCCTGCGACTCTTCCACGCGGTGTTCGAGACCCGTCGCGACGGAGACCGGACCGGCCCACGATTCGAACGGCTCGCCCTGGATCGAGGCGGCCATCACGTCCTGCGTGAACTTCTGATAGCGGTAGGAGTTCTCGAGCACGTAGTCGAGCTGCGCGGACGAGTTCACGCCGACGCCGAACGGATTGTACGGCACGCAGCCGTCCGTCGGGTTGGTGAGGGTCGAGCGGCAAACGATGGTGCCGTTCGCGTTGCGCACGGAATCCAGCGAGGCGCGATAGCGCGTTTCGATGCGGCTGTTGAGCGCGCGCTCGGAGTTACGCGAGATGCCCATCTGATAGTAGGCGTCCCACGTCCAATCCGTGTTGAAGGCTTCGAAGTTGCCGTTGAGGCCGCCGACGAGACGGTTGGTCCAACGCTCGTTCGACTGGCCGATGATGCCCATGTCGGCGTTGCTCGAGCCGATGGTGATCGTCGTGAGGCCGAGCGCGGTGGCGCGCGCGGCAACGGAGGCGTCGAGATACGGGTTCGTGACAGGAACGGTCACGCCGCCGAAATCTTCCATCCCGTAGCCGTTCGAGAAGAAGTTGTTGTGGTACCAGTTCCACTGACCGTAGACCTCGACATTTTCACCGAGCGCGTAGCTGACGCGGGTGAAGATGTTCTGCGAGGACATTTCCGGTTCGATCGACTGATTGCGGTGAAGGTCCTGCGCCTTCCATTCGCCGCCGCGCATCAGGCCGCCCGAGACGAGGTCGCCGTACGAGAAGTTGTACGCCGTGCCGCCCGGACCAAAAGCAATACCCTTCAACGGACCGGAGACGATGATGCCGCCGCGCGTCGCCTGCGCCGGGCCGACTTGCGTCAGCAGGAGGCGCTGCGGAACGCCGGTGCTCTGACCCGCGCCCGTGCCGTAGGCCGGGTTGGTCATGAAGCCGTAGCCCTGCTCGTTCCACGGACGATCGGCAAACAAGATGCCTTCCTGACGGCCCATCTGACCCGAAATGATGAAGTGACCGCGGTCGCCGGCGAACGGCGTACCGGCCGTGAGCGAGACCTTGAAGTTGGCGTTGTCGCCGTAGTCGGTGACGCCGCCCGACACTTCGCCGCCGATCCCGGTGTACTTCGTGTCGAGCACGAAGTTCACGACGCCGGCCACGGCGTCGGAGCCGTAAGCCGCCGAGGCGCCACCGGTGACCACGTCCGTGCGCTGGATCAGCTGCGACGGGATGGCGTTGACGTCGACGCGGCCGCTGACGGTCGAGGGGACCGAGCGCTGGCCGTTGATGAGGATCAGGGTGCGTTCGACACCGAGGTTGCGCAGGTTCACCGAACTGGTGCCGGCGGTGCCGGCGCTGATGTTCTGCGTGGAGGACTGCGGCGTGTAGTTGCCCGAGAAGGTCGGCAGGGTCGTCAGGTAGTCGATGACGTTCGGAGCCGCCTGCTGCTGGAGCTGCTCGACGCCGATCACGGTCGTCGGGGTCGGGGCTTCGTAACCGTCACGGACGATGCGGCTGCCGGTGACGACGATTTCGTCAACGGCGGCGCCGGCAGCGGATTGCTGCTGAGCGAAGGCCTGTGAGAATGCGAGCATGGCCACAGCGCTGGTGGCGGTCGCAAGCAGGGCGCGCGTGCCAAAACGGCCGCGAGAAGACTTGGTAATCAGGATCCCCTCCATTTTTGGTGGTGCCGGTCCCTCGGGCGGGCGCCGTCACAAGTAATTTCCCCATACCGCCGGTGACGGGCGGTACAACTTCGTCCCGTATATAGCCCATGCTGCGACCGTCACCCAATGTTCGCAAATGAGTTTATTCCTGGGATGGATTTGAGCATTTCTCAAATTCGCTGCTTATTTTTCTCGTGATGCAGCGCAAAATACAGGCAGCCAACATGAGACCTATATTCGCTTAATTACTGATTTATATTGATTTTTGCGTTGCAACGCATCTCAAATTGGCAGGTCCATCTTGATGACTTTTTTTGAAGCACCCCCGGAAAAGGGGGTGATGCACGAAGGTCACAGACGCCTGCCAAAGTGCTTGAGATGGGCGGGAAGGCCCGGGAACAGGCGCCCTTCCTCCCCCCCAACGTGAAAGTTTCTCACGGCAGCCGCGATGATAACTCCCTTGCGCGAGGGGCCTCCCAGTCCCATTAGAGCCACATCATCTTTTATCGGGACTGAACCATGCGCGATGCGGACCTCAAGGCGGCCAAGACACTCTGTTACATCAACGGAAAATGGGTCGGTGCGGACAGCGGCAAGACCATTACCGTGACCAACCCGGCCACGGGCGCGGACATCGCCAAGGTGCCGGATCTCGGTGTGGCCGAGACCGAGCAGGCGATCGAAGCCGCCACCGAAGCCTTCAAGACCTGGTCGCAGAAGACCGCACTGGAACGCGCCAATATCCTGATGCGCTGGTACGCGCTGATGCTGGAGGAGAAAGACTTCCTCGCGGCGCTGATGACGGCCGAACAGGGCAAGCCCCTCGCCGAGGCCGCGGGCGAAGTCGTTTACGGCGCCAACTTCATCCGCTGGTTCGCCGAGGAAGGCCGCCGCGCCTACGGCGACGTCATCCCGTCGCACCGCGCCGACGCGCGCATCGTCGTCATGAAGCAGCCCGTGGGCGTGGTCTGCGCGGTCACGCCGTGGAATTTCCCGATCGCGATGATCACGCGCAAGGCCGGCCCGGCTCTTGCCGCTGGCTGCACCATCATCATCAAGCCGTCGGAAGAAACGCCGCTGTGCGCCTTGGCCCTTGCCGATCTCGCCGAACGCGCGGGCATCCCGCCGGGCGTCTTGAACGTGATCACCGGCGATGCCCCGACGGTCGTGGGCGCCATGATGAAGTCCGACGCCGTGCGCAAGGTGTCGTTCACGGGCTCGACCGAAGTCGGCAAGATCCTGATGCGCCAGGCTGCCGATACGGTGAAGAAGGTCAGCATGGAACTCGGCGGCAACGCGCCGCTGATCGTGTTCGACGACGCCGATCTCGAACTCGCCGTGAAGGGCGCCATCGTCTCGAAGTACCGCAACGTGGGCCAGACCTGCGTATGCGCCAACCGCATCCTCGTGCAGGACGGCATCTACGACCGTTTCGCCGAGAAGCTGACGGATGCCGTGAAGAAGATGAAGGTCGCGCCGGGCACGGAACCGGGCGCCGACCTTGGGCCGCTCATCAACGCCGACGCCGTCGAGAAGGTGGAAGAGCATGTGGCCGACGCGAAGGCCAAGGGCGCCACCATCGCGACCGGCGGCAAGCGCAGTGCGCTCGGCGGCTTGTTCTATGAGCCGACCGTGATCCTGAACGCGACCACCGCTATGCGCTTCACCAAAGAGGAGACCTTTGGTCCTGTTGCGCCGCTGTACCGCTTCAAGGACGAAGCGGAAGCCGTCGCGCTGGCCAATGCCTCGGAGTTCGGCCTCGCGTCCTATTTCTTCACGTCGAACATCGGACGCGCCTGGCGCGTAGCCGAAGCGCTGGAGAGCGGGATCGTCGGGATCAACGAAGGCATCATCTCGACCGAAGTCGCGCCGTTCGGCGGCTTCAAGCAGTCGGGCGTCGGCCGTGAAGGCTCGCACTACGGCCTCGATGACTATCTCGAGGTGAAGTACGTGCTGTTTGGCGGGCTGGGAAAGTAAGGCCGGAGAACCAGACGCAATCCGTCACCCTGGGCGAAAGCCCAGGGTCCAGGATTGTGAAGTAGGATGTATGCAGCATGAGCGGCGTGTGCCGCACGGCACCGCGCTCGAACACCCTGGATCCTGGGCCTCGCCCAGGATGACCAAACCAAAAATTAGAAGCCAGAAACGAATCACCCGGCCTTGCGCCGGGTGATTCGTTTTTTTACCGTTCGCCGGCGGCGCTTCTGGCGGCGGCGGGGGCTTCGGCTACCGGTGTCTTATTGTCGCGTCCGATGATGTAGACCTGCGCCCACTTGGACACCAGCGCCGAAGACACGCTGTTGCGCTTCCCCGTCGCGGGATCCACCGGACCGTCCGCGATCTGCTGCAGGGTCTGATAGAGCAGCGCCGACGGGAGGCGGCCGTAGCTTTGATGGTGCGTCGAGTCCGAGCGCATGTTCTTCGAGTGGAAGCTCGCGAAGTCGAGATAACCGCCCATCAGCCCTTCCGCGTAGTCGGCGTTCAGGTCGAGGCGCATGCGCATCTGATAGATGGTCTCGTCCGTCGGCGTGCCGAAGGTCTGCCACGGGAAGGTGTAGGTCGCCGGCTCGGTGATCAGGACGCCGTTCTCGATCTTGCCCTTGTAGCGCTGGACGTACTTCTTGCCCCAGCGCAGGTCGAGCTTCTCGGTGCCGCCCGGAATGCCCTTGAAGCCGATGGTGTTGCCCGAAGCATCGCGCAGGACGGGATGCGTGCCGCGATACATCGTGACGACGACGTCCGGATCGTTCTGGAGACTGTCGAGCTCGGTGATCTCGAACAGCATGCGGTTGTACGTACCTTCGAGGATTTCCTGCGTGTCGTAGAAGTTGTTGTAGGCGTCGGGGCCGCGATAGCTCTCGATGCAGCCGAGGCCGCGATAGAACTGGTTATCGACGCCCTTCTCGCCCGCCGGGCTGATGAAGTCGTCGGCATCGACCTTGCCGTCGAGGTTCAGACCCGGGGCCACCGGACCGACGGCCTGCTTCAAGGTGAACGGCTCCTTGAACTGGTCGGGATAGAAGCCGGTGATTTCGCGCGACAGCACGGTGTCGATATAGGTGCGCTTGGTGCCGTCTTCCGGGAACAGGATCTTGAACTGCTCGCGCGGCCCGTCGTTGAAGCCGTTCGGGCATTCCTTGGCGTCCGCGGTGTACTGCAGCGCCCAGTTCAAATAGGTGAGCGTATAGGCGATCGAGCGCGTCTTGGTGATGTCGACCTTGGCGACATCCGGATTGGCGGTGTCGGCCGACGCCGTGGACGCCGCGAACGCAAGAGCGGCGGCACAGACGCCGCCGAGGAGTTTCTTGGATGTGATCATGTGTGTCGCTCCCTCGCCTATCCAATGTTTGGGCATGTTCTTGTCGGAAAACCGTTTCACACTTTTCCGGAACATGCCTTAGCTGGCGTTATTCATAAAGTCGTCGCGCAGGAAGAAGGCCGAGAACCCATTACGGTTGCCGATCCACTCGCCGAACGAGTCGCCTTCCGTATCGCCCGGCTTCTTGTCGCCGCTGTAGGTGTAGACGGGCCGGCCACGGAACGCCCACACATGCATCGCGTCCGCCTGTCCCGGCGCGGCGTACTTGCCGGTCTTCGGGTCGATGGCGACGACGCTCCACGCGCGGCTGCCGCTCTTGGCGTTCGCGGGGGCCGGGACCATCGGCCACGTCTTGAGGCACTTCTCCTGGCTGCCCGCGCCGCAGATGGCGATGCGGAAGGCCTGGGTCGTGTCCGGATGATCGCAACGCAGCTGGTCGTAGCTGTCGTCGCCGCAGTTGTAGCGATAGATGGTGTGGCCGCGTGAATCGGCCAATGTGAGACCGATGTTGGTTTCTTGAACCGTCAGCCCCGGCGGATGCGGCGGAGCTTTTTGCATGTACACGTTCTGCCAGCCCGCTTCATCGCCGCCTTCAAGGCTGGCCTTGTAGGAATCCTCAGCGTGGCGATAGACCGGTTTGCCCCGGAACACCCACTGCTTGATGCCGTTGGACCGCTCGACCGTCGTCCAGTCGCCTTGCGGACGCGCGAGTTCGGGCGCGATCATCGGCTGCCACTTGTCTTCGCATGCGCCGGTGCACGTCGCCTTGGCGGCCGTGTCGCGGTCGAACGCATAGAGCGAATAACCGTCACCCGTCGTCACAAGGATACCTGTCGCGGTATTGCGGACGGCAAAGCCGGGCGGGACATTCGGCGGTGGGCCGATCGGACGGCGCGCCGCGGGCGAACCGCCGCCGCCGCCGAAGCGGCCGCCGCGATCGCCGAGCACGTCGCCGGGCTCCTTGTCGAAGTTCGAGGTGTAGACCGCCTGTTCGTTATAGGCCCACTGCTTGTTGCCGTCGGCGCGGGTGATCAGGGTCCAGGCGCCGACCGGCCTGGCGTCGGCCGACGCGAGTTCGGGAATCCACATGTCCGTACAGGCCGGGCGCGTGTCGAGGTCCGGGAGCAAGAGGCCCGGCGGCCACGGGCTCGCGAGCCCGGCCGTCTCGGTCAGAACCTTGCTGCCGCAGTTGGACTTGCCCTTCGCGTCGCCGGTCAGACCATTGCGCATGCGCGCAAACGGCCATGTGTAGAGCGTACGGCCGCGGCTGTTGACGAACACCGGACCTTCGAGCTCCGTCGCCTGCACGCCGAAGCCATTGGGCACCGGCACCTTGACGTAGTCGTCGGCCGCGGAAGCGGGGCCGGCGCCCGCAAGGACGGCGGCGAACAGAGCGATACCGAATTTCGTGAAACGAGCCATCACACCCTCGCTGCGCACGCGGCGCTAGACCAGAATTTCCCCGAACTCTTTCGACGTCGTGTTGCTGAGCGTGCCCCACGAACCGATATCGAGGCCCATCACCTTCATGAGCGTGTAACCGAGGCGCGTGCCCGGCTCGCCCGCGCCCTGGATGTGATAGCCGGTCTTCACCTTGCCGCCGGCGGTGCCGGCCGTGAACATCGGGATGTTATCCAGCGAGTGGATCTTGGCGTAGGAGATGTCCGACATCGCATAAACGAGACAGTTGTCGAGCAGCGTGCCGTCGCCTTCCTTCTGCTCGGCGAAGGCTTTCACGAATTCGGCCCAGTTTTCCATGGCGCGGCGCGTGAACCACGACACTTCGACCTGATACCCGAGCTTCGGATCCGTCGGCTCTTCGTGGGTCGCGGTGTGGTGCGGCTTCTCGTAACCCGGCTTGGTGGTGGCGGCGGTTTCCCCGGCGTAACCCATATTGAACACGCGCGCCTGATCGCAGGCGATGGCCATCACCATCAGCTTGGTCATGAGGCCGTGACGCTCGCCGACGCGCACGGCATCGAGGCCCGCGCTCGGTTCGTCGCGGTTCGCGGCGCCCGCCTTGCAGGCGGCCAGCGGCAGCGGCTTGGTGAGCTGCAGGTCGAACTGCTTTTCGAGGTCGCGCAGGCTGGTGAAGTACTGATCGAGACGCGCCTTGTCTTCCGCGCCGACTTCGCGCTGCAGAGTCTTGGCTTCATCGAGCACGCCCGAGAGCACGCTCTTACGGACCATGGCTTTCGGGTTCGGCTTGAACTCCGCCGCGTTCGGGTCCTGGAATTCGGCGCCGAACAGGTTCTGGTACATGCGGATCGGCGAGTATTCCGGCGCATTGACCGAGTTCTGGCTTTCGTAGCTATAGGAATCGCGCACGTCGCCCGTGGCCGTGGCCGACAGGATCGAATAGCGCGTGGCGTTGCCGATCTTCTTGGCGACGGTGACGTCGATGGTTTCACCCGGGCGGGTCACGGCGGGCGTCGGCGCGATGCCCGAGCGCAGGATCACCCAACCGGTATGGTGGCACATCAAGGGCGCGCCGTCCTTGAAGGTGTTGAAGCGCGTGAACAGGTTGATGTGCTTCTGCACCGGCTTCAGCGCGGCGATTTCTTCCGGGAGATCGAAATCGCGGCCGATTTTCTTCGGCGTGAAGATCGCATCGTTCATGCCAAGGCCCCATACCCAGGTGCCGAAGCGCACCGGCATCGGCGCACCGTCGGCAAGGGCGTTGCCGTTGCCGTTGAGGAAGAGATTGAGCAGCGGCACACCCACGGTGACCGCGCTTCCGCCCATCATGCCTTTCAGGACACGGCGACGATTGAGATTCATAAGAGTTCCTCCCTCTTTGACCTAGTTGGCGGCCGACGCAGACTTCTGCTCGGGCGCGCGCTCGGTGACATCGTAGAAAGCCGGGCTGAGCACGATTTCGCGCAGCAGATCGGTGTAGCGGTAGCCCTTCTCGGCGAAGTGGCCGGTGAGATAGTCGACCAGCGGACGGTCTTCGCGTTCGACCGGCGAGCCGGTGCCGTAGCTGAGCACGCGGCGGACAAGGCACGACGGCAGCGCCGGATGATTGCGCACGGAGTCAGCAAGACCGGCGACGTCCTTGAAGCTCTTGCCGTCGAGCGCGCCGCTCGGATCGATCGCCGTGCCCATCTCGGTGGCGCGGAACTGACCGGCGCCGTCGAAGTTCTCAAGCGCGAGCCCCATCGGGTCGGTGATCTTGTGGCAGCCGGCGCACACCGGGTTCTGCAGGTGGAAGCTCACGCGGTCGCGGGCCGTCTTGAAGGGCGAGGTC
Organism: Rhodospirillaceae bacterium; assembly: GCA_020852595.1. GTDB lineage: Bacteria > Pseudomonadota > Alphaproteobacteria > Rhodospirillales > Rhodospirillaceae > SHVO01. The sequence continues at coordinate 5,533 of JADZAK010000062.1, read as the reverse complement.
GGATCGTTCAGCGCCGAGAAGTCGACGTTCGGCGGCGGCAGCGGAACCGGCTGGCACAACAGCAGTTCGCGCAGCGCTTTGCCGCGGCGCGTGGCCGAACTGCGCCCCGGATGCGCGTGCGAGGCGAGGAAGCTGACGTGGGTCAGGATCCCGACGCGCGGGCTGTCGGCCGGGAAATCGTATTTCACCCAGCCCTTCGGCGTCGGCACGCGGTAGATCGGGCCGAGTTCCGGCGACATGAAGGTCGAACGCGTCGTGAAAAGGTCGCGGTAGTCGCCCTTCTTGACGATCAGGTGATCGTAAATGGTGCGCAGCGTCTGTTCGCGCGCGGCGGTGAGCGCGGCGCCGGTTTCGGCCGGATACGCGCTCGCGTCCTTGGCGAGGTTGTTGAAGGTGTCGAACGCCATCATGTCGTCGAAGAAGCCGCGCACGCCTTCTTCGAGGCGCGGGCTGGCCAGCATCATATCGACGATGCGTTCGCGGCCCTTGGCCGTGGAGAGTTCGCCGCTTTCCGCGGCGCGCAGCACGCGGTCATCCGGCGCGGCGTTCCACAGGAAGAAGCTGAGGCGCGCGGCGTAGGAATAACCATCGAGACGGCGGCGGCCCGGACGTTCCGGATCCGGCTCGGTGCGGTCGTGGATCATCAGCACTTCCGGGCTGATGAGCATGCCTTCGATGACGGACGCGAGGCCGGCGTAGAAATCCTTCAGCTGCGTCGCGGACTTGCCCGCTTCGTCCACCATCTGCGTCAGACGCGCTTCGGGCAGCGGATGACGATAGAGCAAGCGGCCCGTCATGCCGAGGAAGGTCTTGGCGCACGCCGGATCGGGCAGCGCGGCGTCCGCGGGCTTACAGGGAATGAGTGAGTCGCGGTGCGACGGAACGCCGAGATCGAGGTTGCCGTCGTCGACGACCTGCGCGGCAACGAGGGCCGCCGCGCGCTGCAGCTTCTGCATTTCGCCGAAGGGCACGCCGGCCGTGGAGGCGCCGAGCGCAAGCAAGCCTTCCGTGCGCTGCAACGGCGCGAACTGCGCATTGGCCGCGATATCGGAACCGAAGATGTGCGAAATCGTGTTCTGGTACTGCTCGGCGCTCATCAGACGATGGCGCGGCGGCGAACTGGCCAGTTCGAACGCGGGGGGGACCGGCGCGGCCTTGGCCGTCTGTTCCGTTTTTCCGCCTTCGTTCGAACAGCCCGCGAGCGCGGCCCCCATCAGCAGGGCGCCAAGTAAGGGTCTGTGAACGTTGAACTTCATTAAAGCCAATCCCCCGGGTGGGGGTCCTCTCCTGGCAACACTATTCGCTGCGCGAGGGTGTAGCCCAAACGCACCTTTTCAGTCTGTCTTAAAGATGACACGCCCAGCGGGCCCGGCAACGGAGTTTTATGACAACTCCGCGTGAATAAAGCTCATTCCCGGCCGTTACAAATTTCCGTCAATGATTTGATTTTAAACAATATTAGCGTGTTCGACGAGCGCGTGAAGCAGCACATCGCACCCGGCGGCGATATCCTCTTTCTTGGCGTCCTCGATCTCGTTGTGGCTGATCCCGTCCTTGCAGGGGACAAAAATCATGGCCGTGGGGGCCACCTTCGAGATGTTCACCGAATCATGCCCGGCGCCGCTGATGATGCGCCGGTTCGAGTATCCCAGCTTGTCGACGGCCGTCTGGACCGACTTCACGAGCTCCGGGGCGAACTTCACGGGCGGATTGACCCAGATTTCCTTGATCTCAAGGGTGAGGCCCAGATCCTTGGCGATCTTCCCGGACACTTCGCGCATCTCGCGGCCCATGTCGGTGAGCACGTCGCCGTCGGGATTGCGCAGGTCCACGGTGAACTTCACGCGGCCCGGGATCACGTTGATGGAATTCGGGAAGCCTTCGATCACCCCCACGGTCGCGCAGGCGTTCGGCGGACGCGAGGTGGCGATACGGTAGGCTTCGGTGATCATGCGCGCCGCGCCCTGCAGCGCGTCCTTGCGCACCTTCATCGGTGTCGGGCCCGCGTGGGCTTCCTGACCGGTGACATAGAACTCGTACCAGCGGATGCCCTGCACGCCTTCCACGACGCCGATGGTCTTGTTCTCGGCCTCGAGGATCGGGCCCTGCTCGATATGCGCTTCGAAGAACGCCGCGACCTTGCGGCCGCCGACGGGCCGGTCGCCGGCATAACCGATGCGCTTCAGCTCTTCGCCGATGGTCTTGCCTTCGGTGTCGGCGCGCGAGAGGCCGTAATCGAGATCGAACACGCCCGCGAACACGCCGGACGCGACCATCGACGGCTGAAAACGGCTGCCTTCTTCGTTGGTCCACACCACGACTTCGATCGGGCGCAGGGTCTCGACGTTGAAATCGTTGAGCGTGCGCACGACTTCGAGGCCGGCGAGCACCCCGTAGTTGCCGTCGAACTTGCCGCCCGTGGGCTGCGTGTCGATATGGCTGCCCGTCATGACCGGCGGGAGCGAATTATCCTTGCCCGGGCGGCGCGCGAAGATGTTGCCCATCTTATCGACGGAAACGCTGCAGCCCGCGCCTTCCGCCCAGCGCTTGAACAGATCGCGCCCCTGACGGTCGAGATCCGTGAGCGCGAGACGGCACACACCGCCCTTCTCCGTGCCGCCGATTTCAGCGAGCTCCATCAGCGAGTCCCACAAACGGTCGCCGTCGATGCGGAGATTGGTGGTCATGTGCAAAACCTCGGTCGGGAGAAGAAACGACCCCTCCCTGACCCTCCCCTTGCAGGGGAGGGGATAAAACAATTCCTCGGTGAGGAGGGGGTCGTTTTTATGTTAGCGGCGGGCGCCCGCGCGCTCTTTCACGCCTTCGGCCGTCTTGACCGCGCCCTCGGCCTGCGCCACCGGACGGTCCGGATGGATGATGTGGACTTGCGTCAGCGTCACGTCGAGCGCCGACGACAGCGAGGTGTTTTCGCCCGTCTTCGGATCGGGATTGCCGTCGGCGGCCTTGCGCAGCGCGCGATAGACCGACGGCAGCGACACCTGGCCGTAAGCCTGGTGATGCGTCGAGGACGAGCGCAGCGTCTGGCGGTACCAGTTCTCGAGATCGGTGTAGCCCGCGATGAGGCCCGTGCCGCCCGTCGGCAGCACCTTCACCTGCATGCGCATGGCGCGCATCTCGCGGTCCGTCGGCACCCCGAAGGTGGCCCACGGGAAGGTGACGTCGGTCGGCTCGGTGGTCAGCACGCCGTCCTTGATCTTGCCTTTGATCTTCGCGACGTAGCGGCCGCCCCACTTCACGTCGATGACCTGGCTGCCGCCGGCGAGCATGCCGTTGCCGTCGGCCTTTTTCAGAAGGCCGTCGAGACCGCGATAGGTCGTGACGGTGACGTCGTCGTCGTTCACCAGGCTGTCGACATCGGTGAGTTCGAACAGCCAGCGGTCATAGCGGTCCGTGATGAGCGTGTTGTTGTCGAAGAAATAGGCGTCGCCGTCCGGCGCGCGGTAGCCGCGCACGCAGCCGAGAACGCGGAAGAGCTGATTGTCGATGCCCTTCTCGCCGTCCGGGCCGACAAAGTCGTTGTCGTCGGCCTTGCCGTCGAGGTTCAGGCCTTTGGCGATCTTGCTCTGCGAGAGCTGGAACGTGAACGGCTCGTCCGTCGTCGTCGGGAAGTAGCCGGCGGCTTCACGCTTCAACTGCGTTTCGGCCACCGGGCGTTTCGCGCCGTTGTCGGGGAACAAGGCTTTGAAATGCTCACGCGGACCATCGTTGAGACCGTTCGGGCACTCGGCTTTGCCATCGGCGGTCTGATAGACGGCCCAATAGAGGCCCGAGACCACATAACCGATCGTACGGTTCGGCGGCGCGGTTTCATCGGCTTTGGCGACGGGGGCGGCGAGCAGCGCCGCGGCGGCCGCGGAGGCCAGAACAGAGTGCTTCATGGTTAGTCTCCCGCACCGTTGTAGAAGTCGTCGCGCAGCCACAGCGCCTTATATCCATTGCGCAGGCCACGGAATTCACCAAAGCCGTCGGCGTTGATGTCGCCCGGGCGCTTATCGCCCGCATAAGTATACACGGGACGCTGGCGATAGGCCCAGACTTTGAGGGCGCCCGCCGCATTGGCTTCGGCGAACTTGCCGGTCTTGGGATCGATCCATTCGACCGTCCAGGACTGGCTAAGGCTTTGAGCATCCTTGCCCGCCAGCACATAGGGGAAGGTCGTGACGCAGCGGTCCGGGTCCCCGGCGCCGCACATGCCGAAACGATAGACCTGGGTTTCGGACGGATGATCGCAGTTGAGCTGATCCACGGAGTCATCGGCGCAGGCATAGGTGTAGATGGTCTTACCGGATGCATCGGCGAGCACTTCGCCGGAACTCGTCACCTGCACCGTGAATTCCTTCGGCGGCGGCGGCGACATTTGCAGATAGACGTTGTGCCAGCCCGGCGTATCGCTGCCTTCCTGGCTGCGGCCTTCGCGGTCGAGCACGTTGATATAAAGCGGCTTGCCGCGGAACGCCCACTGGCGCACGCCCGGCGAACGTTCGAAGATCGTCCAGCCTTCCGTGGTCTGGCCGACGCTCGGCGCGAGGATCGGCTTCCAGGTCTGCGTGCACTCGCCGGTGCAGCCGGTCTTCGTGGCGGTATCGCCGTTGAAGAAGTAGACGGACTGCTGGCTGGTCGTGGAGAGCAGGCGGCCGCGGGTCGTCGAGGTCACTTCAAAGCCCGGCGGAATGTCGGAGGGCGGCTTCACGGCTTCGCGGTAGGACGGCGCATCGCCGCGCGCCTTCTTCGGCGCGGCCGCGACTTCGCCCGGCGCGCGGTCGAGCACGGACGTATAAAGCGCGAAGCCGTCGTAGGCCCACTGCTTGGTGCCGTCTTTACGCGTGAGAACGGTCCACTTGTCGATCCCTTGCGAATTGGCGGCGGCGTAAACGGGTTTCCACACATCGGTGCAGGCCGGACGTGTATCGAGTTCCGGCAGGACCAGGCCCGGCGGATACGGGCTCATAAGGCCGGCGGTCTCGGTGGTCTTCACATCATAACAAGCGGGCTCGTTCTTCCGCTCGCCGGCGGAACCGTTGCGCAGCGCTTTAAGCTGCCACTTGTAAAGGGTCATGCCGTTGGCGTCTGCGAAGACGGGGCCGTCGATCTCGCTCGGCATGATCTTGAAGCCGGGCGGCATCGGCACGTCCTTCGCGCGCTCGACGCCGATCATCGCCTTCGCGTCGCGCGCCGCCCGGGCCTTGTCCTGCGCGTTCGCGGCTCCGGCCGCAAGCACAGCCGCCATTGCCACAGCCGCGAGCATGAATGACTTTTTCATCGTCTTCCCTTTTAACCCCTCAAAGACGCCCGCCCGGCGCTGCGACAGCGCCGGGCGGTTAGTAGCTTAGACCAAAATCTCGCTGATCTCTTTCGAAGTTTGGTTGCTCTTGGTGCCGAACGTCGAGACGTCGCAGCCCATGACCTTCAGCGCGGTGTAGCTGAGGCGGGTCGCGGCGCTCGCTTCGCCGGGGATGTGCAGACCGGTCTTGATCTTGCCGCCCAGCTTGCCGGCCGTGAACATCGGCATGCC
>JADZAK010000061.1 GCA_020852595.1 Rhodospirillaceae bacterium | reverse complement strand
CGATCAGGCTGGCCGTGCCGATGCCGAATTCCTCGGCGCCCAGCATGGCGGCAACCACCACGTCGCGGCCGGTCTTGATGCCGCCGTCGGTGCGCAGAACGACCCTATGGCGCAGACGGTTGAGGGTTAGCACCTGGTGCACTTCGGTCAGGCCCATTTCCCACGGCAGGCCGGCGAACTTGATCGAGGTCTGCGGGCTCGCGCCCGTGCCGCCGGAATGGCCGGAGATCAGGATCACGTCGGCGTTGGCTTTGGCGACACCGGCGGCAATGGTGCCGATGCCGCTCCGCGCCACCAGCTTCACGCACACGCGGGCCTTGGGATTGATCTGCTTCAGGTCGTAGATGAGCTGCGCCAGGTCCTCGATCGAGTAGATGTCGTGGTGCGGCGGCGGCGAGATCAGCATGACGCCGGGGGTGGCGTGACGCAGCTGCGCGATCTCGACGGTCACCTTGAAGCCGGGCAGCTGGCCGCCTTCACCGGGCTTCGCGCCCTGGGCGACCTTGATCTCGATTTCGCGGCACTGGTTCAGATATTCCGCCGTGACGCCGAAACGGCCGGAGGCGATCTGCTTGATGGCCGAGTTGGCGTTGTCGCCGTTCGGGGCCGGCTTGTAGCGCGAACGCACTTCGCCGCCTTCCCCCGAGTCCGACTTCGCGCCGATCCGGTTCATGGCGATGTTGAGCGTGCCGTGCGCTTCGGGCCCGAGCGCGCCGAGCGACATCCCGGGGGTCACGAAACGCTTTCTGATTTCGGTCGTGGATTCCACGAACTCGGCGCCGATCGGCTTGGTCACCGGACGGAAATCGAGCAGGTCGCGCAGGTGCAGCGGCGGCAGCTTGCGCACGCCTTCCGAATACTTCTGATAGGTCACATAAGCGTCCTTCTCCACTGCTTGCTGCAGGATGTGGATCAGGCGGCCATCGTGGCCATGGCCTTCACCGGAACGCGCCCGGTAACGGTAGAAGCCGCCGACGGGCAACGTCACGACGTTGCTGCGGAACGCCTTCTGGTGCTGCTCCAGCACCTTCTTCTGGATCCCGGCGAGGCCGAGGCCCGAGATGCGCGAGCTCATGCCGGGGAAGAATTCCGCGACCAATGAACGCGAGAGACCGATGGATTCGAAGTTGTAGCCGCCGCGGTACGAGCTGATGACCGAGATGCCCATCTTGGACATGATCTTCAAAAGGCCGTCGCCGATGGCCTTCTGGTAACGCTTCAGCGCGTCTTCCAGGCTGTTGTCGCCGAACAGGCCGCGGCGATGACGGTCCGCGACCGCTTCTTCCGCGAGGTAGGCGTTCACCGTGGTCGAACCGACGCCGATCAGGACGGCGAAGTAGTGCACATCGAGCGCTTCGCCCGAACGCACGTTGACCGAGGTGAAGGTGCGCAGCTTCTGGCGGATGAGGTGCGTGTGCACGCTCGCCGCCGCCAGGATCATCGGCAGGGCGACGCGCTTTTCGCCGACGTTCTCGTCCGACAGGATGACGTGGCGCTTACCGGCGCGCACGGCCTCTTCGGCCTCCGTCTGGATGCGCTGCAGGGCGGCGCGCATGGCGTTCTCGCCGCCGTCGGCATCGAACGTGCAGTCGATGTCGCCGGCAGTGTCGTCCATGTACTTGCGCATGGCCTGGAACTGCGCCGTCGTTAACATGGGACTCGACAACTGGAGGAGGTCGCACTGGTCCGGCGCTTCGTCCAGGATGTTGCCGAGGTTTCCGAGGCGCGTGTTGAGGGTCATCACCCGCGTCTCGCGCAAGCTGTCGATCGGCGGATTGGTGACCTGGCTGAAGTTCTGGCGGAAGAAGTGATGCAGGCCGCGGTAGTTGTCCGAAAGGACCGCCAATGGACTGTCGTCACCCATGGAACCGATGGCTTCCTTGCCGTCCAGCGCCATCGGATGAAGGATCAGTTCCATGTCTTCCAGGGTCTGGCCGTAGGCGAACTGACGGCGCAACAACTCCTCGCGGGTCAGCGCCGACTTCGCGGCCTTCGGCGACTTGATGATGGAATCGAGGTGCGTGGTGTTCTTGATCCACTGGCCCCAGGGCTGCTTGCCGGCCAGAGAATCCTTCAGCTCCTTGTCGTGGTAGAGCTTGCCTTCCTTGAGGTCGATGCCGATCATCTGGCCGGGACCGACGCGGCCCTTCGCCATCACGTCGGCGTTGTTCACGCGCACCATGCCCGTTTCGGAGCCGACGATGAGCAGGCCGTCCCTGGTGATGGTGTAGCGCATCGGGCGCAGCCCGTTACGGTCCATGTAACCCAGCACCCAGCGGCCGTCGGTGGCGCACATCGCGCCCGGGCCGTCCCACGGTTCCATGACGGCGTTGCAGTAGCCGAACAGGTCGCGGTGGCTCTCGGGCATCACCGCGTTCTGGCTGATGCTTTCCGGCACCAGCAGGCAGCGCGCCATCGGCGCCGAGCGTCCCGCGCGGCACAGGAGTTCGAAGACGTTGTCGAGGGTCGCCGAATCCGAGCCGCCCGGCTGGATGATCGGCTTCAGGTCCTCGATCTGCGGACCGAAGCTCGGGTGATGCAGGCGGCACTCGTGCGCCTTCATCCAGTTCACGTTGCCGAGCAGGGTGTTGATCTCGCCGTTGTGCGCGAGCATGCGGAACGGCTGGGCCAGGTGCCACGTCGGGAAGGTGTTGGTCGAATAGCGTTGGTGATAGATCGCGAACGAGGACACAAAACGCGCGTCCAGCAGATCCGGATAGAAGGCCGTCAGCTGTTCCGCGAGGAACATGCCCTTGTAGATGATCGAACGCGAGGACAGGGAGCAGATGTAGAAGCTGTTGATGTGGACTTCCATCACCCGCTTCTCGATGCGGCGGCGCACCAGATACAGGCTGCGCTCCAGATCGTCGCCGGCGAGGCCGCGGCGGTTGCCGATCATGATCTGTTCGATTTCCGGGCGCGTGGCGTTGGCCTTTTCGCCGATGATCGAAATGTCCACCGGCACCTGGCGCCAACCGTAGATGTAGTAGCCGGCGTTGAGCATTTCGCTCTCGACGATCGTGCGGCAGACTTCCTGCGCGCCGAGATCGGCCTTCGGCAGGAACACCATGCCGACGCACAGGGTCTCGTTTTCCGGCATCACATGGCCGGTGCGGCTCACATGTTCGCGGAAGAACGCCTGCGGGATCTCAAGATGAATGCCCGCGCCGTCACCCGTTTTTCCATCGGCATCGACGGCGCCGCGGTGGAACAGCACCTTCAAGCATTCGATGGCCGATTCGACCACGTCGCGGCGCGGCTTGCCGTCGATCGAGGCGACCATGCCGACGCCGCAGGAATCCTTCTCGTCTTCCGGATTGTAGGCGTGCGCGGCCGTCAGCTTCGAGACGTTGGCCCGATAGTTGCGGACGAAATCTTCGCCGCTTTCTTGGTACGGATCGATATGCGTGATGTCGTTCATCTTAGGAAGCCTTGCGCAGTTCGTTGAGGGCGCCGGCACGGGCGCCTTGCAGATGCTGGTGGATGCTCGCGGCGGCGTCGCGGCCGTCACGGATCGCCCACACGACGAGGGACGCGCCGCGCACGATGTCGCCGGCGGCGAACACGCCGTCCATGGTCGTCATGGCGGTGCGGAAGTCGGTCTTGAGCGTGCCCCAGCGGGTCAGCCCCAGGCCCGGCTCGCCGAACATGACCGGTAAATCTTCCGGATCGAAGCCGAGCGCCTCGATCACGATGTCCGCCGGCGCGACGAACTGCGAGCCTTCGATCTCTTCCGGTTTCGCGCGGCCCGAAGCATCCGGCGTGCCGAGGCGCATACGCACCGCACGGACTCCGGTCGCGTTGTTGTCGGCGTCATGCAGCACCGCTTCCGGCGCGCTGAGCCACAGGAACTCGACGCCTTCCTCGGCGGCGTTGGCTACTTCGCGCTGCGAGCCCGGCATGTTTTCGCGGTCGCGGCGGTACAGGCACTTCACCGATTTGGCGCCCTGACGGATCGCGGTGCGCACGCAGTCCATGGCGGTGTCGCCGCCGCCGATGACGACGACGTTCTTCCCGTTCGCGTTCAGTTTGCCGTTGTCGTAGTCGGGCACCTTGTCGCCGAGGTCCTTTTTGTTGGACGCGGTCAGATAGGTCATCGCCGGGAAGACACCGTTCGCGCCGACGCCGGGAACGCTCAGCGCGCGCGCCTTGTAGACGCCGGTCGCGATCAGGATGGAGTTGTGCTTCTTGCGCAGGTCCGAAAAGTTCACATCGGTGCCGATGTTCACACCGAGCACGAACTTCACGCCCGACTGCTCCAAAAGCTTCGCGCGGCGCTCGACCACGTACTTCTCGAGCTTGAAACCCGGGATGCCGTAAATGAGCAGGCCGCCGGCGCGGTCGTAACGGTCGTACACCGTGACCTGATAGCCCAGCTTGCGCAGTTCTTCCGCGGCGGCGAGGCCGCCGGGGCCGGCGCCGATGATGCCGACCGACTGCTCGCGTTCCTGTTCCGGCGTGACCGGCTTCACCCAGCCGCGTTCCCACGCGGTGTCGGTGATGTACTTCTCGACCGCGCCGATGGTGACCGTGCCGTGCTTGGACTGCTCGAGCACGCAGGAGCCTTCGCACAGACGGTCCTGCGGGCAGATGCGGCCGCAGACTTCCGGCATGTTGTTGGTGGCCGAGGAGACCGCATAAGCCTCCTCGAGACGTCCTTCGGCGACCAGCTTCAGCCAGTCGGGAATGTTGTTCTGAACCGGACAGTGCACCTGGCAGAAGGGAATGCCGCACTGCTCGCAGCGCGACGACTGGTCGGCGGCTTCCGGCTCGGCCCACTTCTCATAGATCTCGTTGAAGTCTTTTTTGCGCGTATCCGCCGCACGCTTCGACGGCATCGCCTGACCTAAGCGGAGGAACTGCAGCATATTCCGCGTCATCGCGGGCATCCTTTGCATCTTGAGAAGCGATCCGGATGCGCCGTTTTTCAAACGGCGCCGCCGATGCACAGATTGTCTCGGGGCGAAAACGGGCCGCGGCTCCCTCCGGGGACCGGTTTCGGGCGGACCATAAGAGGCAAATCCCGGGAGCGCCACGAGATTCTTGATATTAAGTCAGTAATACTGACCTAAATTAAATCGGCATGTGACATTGAAAGAATCGATAGCTCGTCCGCGCGGAGCATGATTCGATATTAGTACTCATATGATTACTAGTTGCCGCCTACGCGATGCTATGGTCGCGAATCGGTTAGTGATATAAAGGGGTTGGGAGTAAGGGTGAGCGGGACGTGGTAGGAATCGCGCAACTGATAGTGGTAGTGGTGTTGGGCGTAACCCACATCGCACCGTTGGGCAGCGCCGCCCATCAGACCCTTATTGAGGCCTTCACCTCCTGGCCGCGCATCGGCGGCATCGTTTATCTCGCCCTCAGCGTCGGCCTGCTCCTGTCCATGATGGCCTATTTCTGGAGCGACCTCTGGGACATGGGCGTCGGCCTCGCGCGCGCCGCCAAGGGCAAGCGGGATCCGGGGGCCCGCCTCGCCATCCAGCTCTTCATCGCCACCGTTCCCGTCGCCGCCGTCGTTTTCGCGCTGCCCTTCGTCGAATTCAGCTTCCCGGCCTACACGCCGACGGTTATCGGCTGGTCGGCGGTCATCGGCGGCTTCTTCCTGTTCATGCTCGACCGCATGAGCATGACCATCAAACGCCTCGAACATGCCTCGTACATCGACATGATCGTCGTCGCCCTGGCGCAAGTGGTTGCTTACCTGGTGCCCGGCGTCAGCCGTTCGGCCATCACCATGACGTTCGCCCGCGCGCTTGGATACGAGCGCGTCGATGCGGCGCGTTTCTCGCTGCTGCTCGGCATGCCCGCGCTCGCGGGCGCGTGCGTGCTTCAGATCATGGCGCTGGTGAAAACCGGCGGTCTGACGTGGCAGCCGTGGCTGCTCGGCGTCGGCGGCGCGGCGTTCTGCGCCGGCCTCGTCACCCTCGGCCTCATGATGGCCTGGCTCAAGCGCCACAGCTTCGCGCCGCTGGCGATCTACCGCCTGCTCGCCGGCGCCGTGATTCTGGTGATTGTCTGGCAGACGCCCGTTTAATCAGCCGTTGCGCGGCTGAAGGCGCAGGCGCTTGGTCTGCTGAATCGGGCGAAAGCGCTTCAGATAGGTCGGCACCACCACTTCGGCCGCCGTCGGCGCGATGCCGAAGGCTTCCAGGCCCGGCAGCACGCCGGTCGCGACATTGCCCAAACGCAGCTGCACCACTTGATCCGGCGTCAGGAAGGGCGCGCCCAGCGAAACGGGCGGGATCTTCTCGACCAGCGTGCGCAGCACGTTGAAGAGGCGCGCCGGAATATCGGCCGCGAGGTACGGCAGGCCGATAATGGGCCGGCGGCGCATGGTTTCGCGGTTCACGATGTCCAGGATGGCGCGCATGTCGTAAACGCGCGGGCCCACCAGTTCATAGGTCTTGCCCAGGTGATGCGGATCGTTCACCGCCGCGGCGATGGCCGTGGCCACGTCGCTCGCATAAACGGGCTGGAAGCTCGCGCCGCCGCCGCCCGGCGTGTGCGGGATGGCGTCGGTGAAATAGGGCAGCACGGGCATCTTCTGCGCGACGGCGCCGAAACGGTTGAAGAAGCCGTCTTCCGCGCCGAAAACCACCGACGGGCGCATGATGGTGGCCGACGGGAAAGCGACGGCGACGGCGCGCTCGCCGGCGGCCTTGCTGCGGGCATAAGCGGACGGCGAGTTCGCGTTCGCGCCCAGCGCGGAGACATGCACCAGGCGGCGCACACCGGCGGCCATGGCCGCGCGCGCGACATTCTCGGCGCCTTTTTCATGCAGCGCTTCGAACGTGCGCTTCTTGGATTCATAGAGCACGCCGACCAGGTTGACGACGGCATCGGCGCCCTGAACGGCGGCGGCGACGCCGGCCGGATCGGTGATGGAGACCGGGATCAGCGAGATCTGGCCGAGGTCGCCCGCCGGCTTCAGGAACAGCGCCTTGCGGATGTCGCGCACGGCGATGCGCACGCGCCAGCCCTGGGCCGCGAGATGGCGCACCAGATGGCTGCCGATGAAGCCGGAGCCGCCGAAGACCGTAATAAGCTTGTCTGCCATATCCCCACTCCCGGATTTCTAACCGTTCTTGGTCCGGAGAGCCTTTCAGTGACCTAGAACCGGAAGGGAGGCAACCGCTCCGCGCGCCGCGGCAAGGGCGGCGCGGGATCGTCAACGCCTGGGGAAACAACGGGAAAACCCGTTTTCCTAAAAGCGCTTGCCGGGCCTCTTGCTTGCATTGACAAGGGGCGGGGGGCCCTGTATCCGTCTCGCCCTGTTCACTACCCCCGGCGCCCGAAGTTCAGGGCGGCGGCTCAAAATGCCCAGGTGGTGGAATTGGTAGACGCGCTGGCTTCAGGTGCCAGTGTCCGCAAGGACGTGAAGGTTCGAGTCCTTTCCTGGGCACCATCTTTTGAGATCTGCGGTTTTTCCCGCGGTCTCCTAAGCGGCGAATAAGGGCGGCACCCGTGACGAACTATCTGCACCGCGGCGATCTGCCTGCCAACGTCACTTTTAAGGACAGCATCGCCGTCGACAGCGAGACCATGGGTCTGCGCATCGATCGCGACCGTCTGTGCCTTGTGCAGCTGTCCGGCGGCGACGGCCACGCGCATCTTGTCCAGATCGTGCCGGGGCAGAAGGCCGAACGCCTCGCGGCCGTGCTGGCCGACCAGAAGATTCTCAAGATCTTTCACTTCGCCCGCTTCGATCTCGCGATGATCGCCAAGCATCTCGGCGTGCGCTGCGCGCCGGTCTATTGCACGCGCACCGCCTCGCGCCTGGTGCGCACCAATACCGACAAACACGGTCTCAAGGACCTCTGCAAGGAATTGCTCGGGGTGGAAATCTCCAAGCAGCAGCAGACCTCCGACTGGGGCGCCGGCACGCTCACCACCGAGCAGATCGATTACGCCGCCGCCGATGTCCTGCATCTGCACCGGCTGAAGGCCGAGATGGACCGGCTGCTGGCGCGTGAAAACCGCGCCCACCTCGCCGCCGCCTGCTTCGGCTTCCTGCCGGACCGCGCCGCCCTCGATGTGGCCGGTTGGGCGGACGAGGATATTTTCGCTCACTAGAGCATGTTAGGCCGAAGGGGCACCGGTTCGGCCGTTCAACATGCGACCACACAAAAACCTAGAGTCTGTTTGCGCTTCCTTGAGTCGGAAACAGACTCTAGGCGTGCGCGTATAACCCCCTGCAACAATCGTGCCGTTGACCCCTTTTGACGCCCGGGCGATACTTTCGTGCGTCCTTGCAAAGGGTTCTTTGACAACGGCGTGGGGCAGGCCCACATCCAGCCACAATGAACCGCTATGGGGGCGCCCGCGGAAAAAGCAGGCGATTTCGGCGAATGGCAGTTACGTCACCTAAGGCAGCGTCACCCAGCACGTCCCAGGCCGCCGATCTGGCCTCGGCGCGGCGCGTTCTTGAACATGCGCGCGCGGGGCTCGACGCGCTCGCTCAGAACCTGGGCGACGCCTTCACGTCCGGTCTCGATATCCTTTCCAAGGTCACCGGGCGCGTGATCGTTTCGGGCGTCGGCAAAAGCGGCCATGTGGGACGCAAGATCGCCGCGACCATGGCGTCGACGGGACCACCGGCTTTTTTTGTGCACGCGGGCGAAGCCAGTCACGGCGACATGGGCATGATCGCGCCCGGCGACGCGGTCATCGCCATTTCCAATTCCGGCGAAGCCGGCGAACTGCGCGACGTCGTCGCGTATACGCGCCGCTTCGGGATTCCCTTGCTGGCCATCACCAGCCGGCCGGGCTCGACTCTCGCGCAGGGCGCCGATGTCGTGCTCGCGTTGCCGCCGGTGGGCGAAGCTTGCGCCATCGTCGAAGCGCCGACGACCTCGACCACGCTGACTCTTGCGCTCGGCGATGCGCTTGCGGTTGCGCTCCTCGAGCGCCGCGGCTTCACCGCCGACGACTATAAAGTCTTCCACCCGGGCGGACATTTGGGCCGCAAGCTGTTCAAGGTCGAAGACCTGATGCATGCGGGCTCCGAGCTTCCCCTGGTCTCTCCGGACGCGCCGATGTCCGAAGTCGTGCTCGTCATGACGCAAAAGACGTTCGGCGTTGCGGGTGTCGTCGACAAGGACGGCCAGCTGATCGGGATCGTCACGGACGGCGACTTGCGCCGTCACATCGCGGACAACCTGCTCTCCTTGAAGGCGTCGGATGTCATGACGCGCACGCCGAAATTCACCGCCCGCAATATTCTCGCGGCGGAAGCGTTGCGCCGCATGAACGAATGGAAAATCAATTCCGCGTTCGTGGTGGATGACGGCAAGCCGGTCGGCATCCTGCGCATGCACGATGTCCTGAGAGCGGGCGTGGTATGAGCGACGCCCAGCACGATCCCCGGCGCGACCCGGAACGCTTCTCCACCTGGACGCCGCGCGAGGCCTCGGTCGCGCAGTCGGTCGCCCAGTACAGCCGGTTTGTCGGCCTGATGAAGATCGCGCTGCCGTCGGCGGCGGGTTTTCTGCTTCTTCTCGTGATCCTGCTGCCGCAGCTGCGCCGCGACGAAGACCGCTACCGCATCGACACCGAGATGAGCGACGCCAAGAGCGGCGACAATCTCAGCATGACCAATGCGCGTTATTTCGGCACCGACGATGAAGGCCAGCCCTATTCGGTGGTGGCCGCCGGGGTGCGTCAGCGTCCCGAGAACGAGGAAACCATCGAACTCAATGCGCCGTCCGCCGAGATCAGCCTGAAGGACGGCAAGTTCCTGTCGGCCAAAGCCAACGCGGGTCTCTATAACCGCGGCGACAAGAAACTCGACCTCACCGGCAACGTCGATGTCGGCGAGGAAAGCGGCTACCGCTTCAAGACCGGCTCGGCGCTCGTGAATCTCGATGAGGGCACTGCGAGCGGCAAGGAACCGGTGACGGGCGAGGGGCCGCTGGGCACCATGGAAGCCCAGGATGGATTCAATCTTTCGGATCGCGGACGCAATGTACTCTTCAATGGAAAGTCACGGCTCGTGCTGAACAGCAAGGCCGCCGTCAAAACCGAGAAGCCGGCCGAGGCCGCGAAACCAGCCGGAGCTCCGCGATGAACGCGCGTTTCATTCTCCTGGCCGCGCTCTGCGCCGGCTTCGCGTCGCCGGCCGCGGCGCAGTCCCTTTCGTTCCTGCCCAAGAACTCCGATCAGCCGATCGTGGTCGACGCCGAACGCGGCATCGAAGTCCAGCAGGACAACAAGCGTGTGATCGCGCGCGGCAACGCCAAGGCCACGCAAGGCGAAGTCAGCATCGTCGGCGACGAACTCATCGCCTATTACCGCACCGGCGACGGCGGCGGCGAAGAGGTCTACCGCGTGTTCGCCGTCGGCAACGTCACCATGCGTTCGTCCGAGGAAACCGCGACCGGCGCCTCGGCGGTCTATGACTTCGACAAGGGCGTGCTCGTGCTTGAAGGCAACCAGGTGCGCCTGGCCAATGCCGACGGCACCGTCAGCGCGCAAAAGGCGCTCCAGTAATGGGCCAGCGAACGGGTCGCCGTCGACGAAGGCAATGCGGTCGCCGAGGACAGCGAGAAGCGCCGCGTGTTCGCCGACAAACTTGTCGCCTTCTTCCGCGGCGAGCCGGGCAATGCCGCGGCGAAGGGCGTCGCGGACGCGGCGCGCGGACGCGGCGATATCACCTACATGCAGGGCTTCGGCAACGTGCGCGTCGAGACGCCGCGCGAAACCGCGCGCGGCGAACGCGCGACCTACAACGTCCAGACCGGGGTCGTGACCCTCGACGGCAACGTCAAACTCACCCAGGACAAGAATGTCCTCAGCGGCGGCTTCGCCGTCGTCAACGTCAAAGGGGGCAGGAGCGCCGTGTACGGCAGCGCCAAGGAAGCAGGCCAAACCGGCACCCGCGAGAATACGCGCGTGAGCGCGCTGATCGCGCCCAGCTCACGTCCTCCCGAACCGGCCGCGGCCGTGAAAGCTAAACCATGACGCCCGATACGGCGCCCGCGCGCATCACGCCGGCCCCCTCCGACAACAGCGTTCCCCCCTCCGGCATCGCGGTGCGCGGTCTTGCCAAGACCTTCAAGAGCCGCCCCGTCCTGCGCGACGTGAACCTCAGCGTTCAGCGCGGCGAAGCGGTGGGTCTGCTGGGCCCCAATGGTGCGGGTAAGACGACCTCTTTCTACTGCGTCACCGGTCTCATCACGCCGGACAAGGGCCGCATCTATCTCGACGGCCAGGACATTACCCCACTCCCAATGTATCGGCGCGCGCGCCTCGGCATCGGTTATCTGCCGCAGGAAGCCTCGATCTTCCGCGGCATGACGGTCGAAGGAAATATCCGCGCCGTCGCCGAAGTGGTCGAGCGCGACAAGGCCGCGCAAGATGCATTGGTCGAAGCGTTGCTCCGAGAGTTCTCCATCGAACACTTGCGCCGCAGCCCGGCGCTGGCGCTGTCGGGCGGTGAACGCCGCCGCTGCGAGATCGCGCGCGCGCTTGCGTCGCGGCCCAGCTTCATCCTGCTCGATGAACCGCTGGCCGGCATCGATCCCATCGCGGTGGGTGAAATCCGCGAAATGGTCTCGCACCTCAAGGATCGCGGCCTCGGCGTGCTCATCACCGACCACAACGTGCGCGAAACGCTCGATATCATCGACCGCGCCTACATTCTTCATGAAGGCACGGTGCTGATGGAAGGCCGTCCTTCGGAGATCGTCGCACATGAAGGCGTGCGGCGCGTCTACCTGGGAGAGCGTTTCAGTCTGTAAGGCGAGGTGACGTAAGGAACATGGCGCTTTCGCCGCGGCTAGACCTCAGGCAGACCCAAAGCCTCGTCATCACGCCCCAGCTGCAGCAGGCGATCAAACTGCTGCAGCTGTCGGCGCTCGAGCTCAACGAGTACGTCGAGCAGGAACTGGAATCCAATCCGCTGCTCGAGGCCGACGATACGTCTGAAACCGCCGCGCTCGACGAAAGCGCCGGCAACGCCGACGACCGCAGCGACGAGGGGCTTTCGGTGGTCGATTCCCTCGACGGTCAGAACGAAGCGCCGCTCGACGTCGAAGTCGCCGTGGCCGACAACGAGTCCGGGCTCAGCGACGACACGCGAACGCCGATCGATACCGCGAACGCCGAGAATTGGGGCGCGGGCGGCGGCGACGGCGAGCGCCCGGATCTCGAAGGTCTCGTCGCCGACGTGCCGGACTTGCGCAGCCATCTCGTGCAGCAGCTCAACTTTGCCTGCGGCGACGCGAAGGACCGTTTCGTCGGCATGTATCTGATCGACCAGTTGGACGAGAGCGGTTATTTACGCCTCTCCACGGAAGACGCGGCCGGGCAACTTGGCGTCCCGCGCGAGACGATCGCGCGTATTCTCGGGCTCATGCAGCGCTTCGATCCCACGGGCATCTTCGCGCGCGACCTGAAGGAATGCCTGCGCCTTCAGCTCGAGGACCGCAATCGCTACGACCCGGCCATGGCGGCCTTTGTCGAGAACCTCGAACTGCTTGCCGCGCGCGATCTGAAGAAGCTGCAGGCGGTCTGCGGCATCTCGCTCGAGGATTTGCATGACATGATCGCCGAGGTGCGCGCGCTCGATCCCAAACCGGCCTTGCGGTTCGAGCGGACCACGAGCAACGCGGTCATTCCCGACGTGATCATGTCGGCGCGGCCCGACGGCGGTTGGCGCGTGGAGTTGAACGCGGACACGCTCCCGCGCGTGCTGGTGAACCGCAAGTACATGGCCGACATCACCAAGACCGCCGCCAGCAAGGCGGACAAGGCGTTCCTGGCCGAGAAGCTTCAGTCGGCCAATTGGCTGGTCAAAGCTTTGCACCAGCGGGCCGAGACCATCCTCAAGGTGGCCGGCGAACTGGTGACCCAGCAGGAGGAGTTCTTCCGCCACGGCGTTACACACTTGCGTCCGCTCATCCTGCGCGATGTCGCGGATGTGATCGAAATGCATGAAAGTACCGTCAGCCGCGTTACGACCAACAAGTACATGTCGACGCCGCGCGGCATCTTCGAGTTGAAGTACTTTTTCACCCAGAGCCTGCCGTCCGCCAGCGGCGCCGAGGCCCACTCGGCCGAAGCGGTGCGTCACCGGATCAAGGTCTTGATCGACGCGGAGGCGGCCGGCGATGTGCTTTCCGATGACAGGATCGGGGAGATCCTGCGTTCCGACGGCGTCGAAGTGGCGCGCCGGACGGTCGCTAAGTATAGGGATTCACTCAATATTCCTTCTTCTGTCCAGCGCCGGCGGGACAAATCCCTCGGGATTTCGCTCCGTTAACCATTGACCGATTTTAAGGGTGTCAATTCTTGACTTGGCCCCGAGCGGGCGCATATTTTCCGCGACTTTTTTAGGGCCGCCCTGAGGGGTTGGCCGGCGGCCGCGCCACTGAAAGGCGCACAAGGCGTCCTAGAGTTCTGTGAAGCCCGGCAAAAGAAAGACAAGAACAAAACTAGAGCAAATCCGTTCGTCCCCGTCGTATGGCGATTTTATTCGTTTGAACTTCCACACCCCCAAGACGTTCAAAGGGTGTGATGTAAAGGCGTGTTATGGAAATTAGAGATTTGCTACAGCCTGAAGCCGTGGTCGCGGATCTGAAGGCTGCCAATAAGAAACAGCTGCTCCAGGAACTGGCGCGCCACGCTTCCAAGATCACCGGCGTCAACGAGCGCAAGATCTTCGAAACTCTGCTTGAGCGCGAACGCCTCGGCTCGACCGGCGTCGGCAGCGGTATTGCGATTCCGCACGGCAAACTCTCCGACTTCAAACGGCTGTACGGCGTGTTCGCGCGTCTCGACCGCGCCGTGGAATTCGATTCCATCGATGAGCAGCCTGTCGATCTGATTTTCCTCCTCCTGGCGCCGGAAGGCGCGGGGGCCGATCATCTCAAAGCGCTCGCCCGCGTCTCGCGTCTCCTGCGTGATTCCTCCATGTGCGACAAGCTGCGCGGCGCCGAAACCGCCGACGGTCTCTACATGGTGCTGACTCAGTCGGAAGCCCAGGCGGCGTAAAGCCCGCCTTCTCCTTGCATAAAGCCTGAGCTACGCTGGCCGTCTCGCAGCGGGGGCCCGCGCATGTCCAAAACTCTGGTGTTCTTGGCGCTTCTCGTCGGCGGCGGCGCCGCCGCACAAGTCGCTAAAGATCCCTTGCAGGAGATCTGCACCGGGTTCCTCGCGCAAAGCGGCGCAGGTGTATCCGGCGATCGGCAAAAGCTGTGTTCTTGTCTCGTCGCCGAGACGCAGAAGCGGCTGACGCGCAAGGAAATGGAAATCTACCACCAGGCGATGGCCAGCGGCGGCGAGCCGCCGCCCGCCATCATGGAAAAGGTCGTGGGTGTCGCGACGGTCTGCCTGACGCAGGCGCGCTGATTATTGGCGGCCCAACCGGAACGCCAGCGTGAACTTGAAACCCGACGCCGAGATGGGGCGCCCGTTCGAATCCAGCATCGGCGTGAAGCGCCACTGCTTGAAGCTTTCCAGCGCGGCCTGATCGAACACGCGCGCCGGGGTCGACGTCGTGACACGCGCTTCGGTGACGGCGCCGTTCTGATCGAGGCCGTAGGCGATATCCACGTCACCCTCGATCTTCTGCCGGTACATTTCGACCGGATAATTGGTGGGCGTTCGATAGACAGGCTGCGGGTCCTTGCCGCGCTTCATGTCGATCCCGCGCGAGACCTCGAGGGCCTGCTCGACGGCGGTGAGCTTGTCGTCGGATTCTTCGGCGATCTTGATCAGCAGCGTGCGGCGCGGTTGCAGTTTCTTCTCGTCCTGGCCGGCGGCGGCGCGCATGGCGATCTCTTGCTTCATCGCGGCGATAGCGGCGCGCATGTTGCCGGTGGCCAGCGTGTTTTCCGAAATCGCCTGCACGAAATACAGCGTGTCGGGCGCCTTGTCGCCGAGCGCTTCGCGCGCGGCCACCAGGCCTTTCTGCGAAAGCTCGAGGCCCTTCTTGAAATTCTTGGTCCCGTACGCCTGTTGGACCTGGGTGCGCAGTTCGCGGACCTCGCGTTTGCCGTCCTCGCCGCACGCGGTGACGCCGGCGCATAGCGTCACCACCGCGAGGAAAACGCGGGCGCTTGTGCGGAGGTTATGCAGCGCGAAATTCGGCATTTGTAACTGCGGTCCCAGGGGTCGCATCCTGGGATTGTCGTAGGTAAACCCATATTTTTGGTTAATTTGCCGCGCGAGTTAGTACACTTCCTTCGTGTTGGGGGGATTCGATGCTGCTTGCCGGCCAGATGATGGATCGACCGCTCCTGGTGCTGCCTCTGCTGCAGCACGCGGCGCGGCATCATGCCGATTCCACCATTGTCACCCTCGGCGTCGAAGGCACGGTGCACCGCACCACCTACGCCGAAACCTATGAACGGGTGCAGCGCCTCGCGCACGCCCTGGTGCGCCTCGGGATCAAGCCGGGCGACCGTGTGGCCACCCTCGCCCTCAATACCTTCCGGCATCTCGACCTCTACTTCGCCGTCGCCGGCATCGGGGCCGTTTGCCACACGGTGAACCCGCGCCTTCCGCCCGATCAACTGCGTTATCTGCTCAGTCACGCCGAGGACCGGTTGTTGTTCTTCGACACCTGCTTCGCCGAGCAGGCGGCGGCCCTGGTGGCGGGCGTGCCGACCCTCGAGCGGGTCATTGCCCTCACCGATACCGCGCATGCGCCGGAAGACGGCCGGTTCGGCGATCTTCTCGTTTACGATACGCTGATCGCGCGCGAAGGTGTCGCGTTCCCGTGGCCGGAATTCGATGAAAACACCGCCGCCGGTCTTTGTTACACCTCGGGCACGACAGGTCTGCCCAAGGGCGTGCTCTACAGCCACCGTTCGCTGGTGCTGC
This sequence comes from Rhodospirillaceae bacterium, assembly GCA_020852595.1. Classification (GTDB taxonomy): domain Bacteria; phylum Pseudomonadota; class Alphaproteobacteria; order Rhodospirillales; family Rhodospirillaceae; genus SHVO01. The sequence continues at coordinate 16,621 of JADZAK010000061.1, read as the reverse complement.
ACTCCTTTGCGGTTGCCGCCAATGGCCTCGCGAGCGCGGGCGACGTGCTCATGCCCGTCGTGCCGATGTTCCATGTGAACGCCTGGGGCATTCCGCACGCCGCGCCGCTTATGGGCGCGCCGCTGGTCTTCGGCGGCCCGGCGTTCGACGGGCCGCGGCTGTTCCATCTCATGGACGAGGAAGCGGTCACTTGTGCCCAGGGCGTGCCCACCTTGTGGCAAGGACTTGTCGCCGAAATGCGCGCGCGCGGGCGCCGGCCGAAAGCGCTGACGCGTGTCGTGGTCGGCGGCGCCGCCGTGTCCGACGCCATGATCCGCGCGTTCGAGGATGAATTCGGCGTCGAGGTCTGTCACGCCTGGGGCATGACCGAGACGACGCCGTTGGGCGTCATCAATCGCCCCAAGGAAAAATTCAAAACCGCGCCGCGCGAGCGCCAGATTCGCCAGAAATTGAAACAGGGGATCGGAGTCTACGGCGTCGATATCCGAATCGCCGACGGCGAGGGCCGATCCCTGCCCCGCGACGGCGCCTCGCAGGGCCATATCCAGGTCCGCGGCCCGTGGATCATCAGGTCTTATTTCAAGGAGGACCATTCGCCCCTGACGGCGGACGGCTGGTTCGATACCGGTGACATCGGCACCCTCGATCCCGACGGTTACATGGAAATCACCGACCGGGCGAAAGACGTCATCAAGTCGGGCGGAGAGTGGATCAGTTCGTCGATGCTTGAAAATGCCGCCCTCGGACATCCCCAGGTTGCCCAGGCGGCGGTCATCGGGGTCCCGCATGAAAGGTGGCTCGAGCGCCCGCTCCTGGTCTGCGTGCCGCGCGGCGCGCCGCCGACCCTTGGCGAGATCAACGCTTTTTTGGCCACGCGCCTGCCGAAATGGTGGCTTCCCGACGCACTGGAATGCGTCGATGCGCTCCCCATCGGCCCCACGGGGAAAGTCCTTAAAACCAAGCTACGCGAACGTTTCAAGCACATCCGTCTTGAGTAACCGCTGAAAAACCCGTTTTGCGGGTTGTTAATTAATTTGTTACACCTTTTTCCCAGGGAACCGTCCGTGGGGGATGGGGGACCGCGAGCCGGCGGCCGGCGCGTCGCAACGCAAGTGCATGCACCTGCGCCCGTGCGCCGGCTGACACTCGTAGGTTATGGAGCCCGGACCTGAAGGGGATCGGGCTTGAGGGACGACCAGAATGGCATTCCTTGGCCGCGCTTCGTTTGAAGTGCAGGTATATCGAGAAGGTCGGTGGGCCATCAGCGAGGTGCTGCCCAGCGAGGAAACCGCGCGCCGTAAAGCGCAAGAACTCCTTCTGCAGAAGACGTGCGCCGGCGTGCGCATCGTGAAGGAGACCAAGTTCTCCGAAACCAATACCCGCGAGTCCGAGATCTTCAAGCAGATGAAGGAGGTCGAGGACGACGAGGACTTCACCATTACGGCTGTCGAAGAAGCGCCCCTGTGCGAACAGGTGACGGATTTCTATCAAACCGCCGCCCGCAACACGATGGCGCGAATCTTCTCGAAGTATCTCGAGAAGCACGAGATGACGCCGCTCGAGCTTCTGCACAGCCACAAGAACCTCAAGCGCATGCTGAACCTCGACAGCATGGTGCCCTCCGCCGTGGATAAAATTGCAAGCCTGCATACGCGCGCGACGGGCGGGGACGCCCGCAAGCGTAAGGACGTCATCTACCAAGCCGTCGACCGTATCGCCGCCCGGGCGCGCGAAGCGGATGCGAAGCAGCTTCCGGAACTCAAGAACTCGACCCTCGACGAATTGCTCGCCAATATCGATGCGAAGTTCGCCGACACGGAAGAGCGCGCCTACATGGCGAACGTCGCCTTTGTCCGTACCTCGGTGAACTGGCAGGGTTGGCTGGGCAAGATGGCCCAGCTTCTGCCGATGGCGAAGACGCAAAAAGACGAGCGCGCGCGCGCGATGATCGACGAAATGATGGCCGACATCTTCGTCGCGAAGACCGTCATCAAGGATGTGATCGGCGTGTCCAAGCATCTCGGCGACGCCGTCATGCGCATGCTCGATCTGATCGAAGGCAAGTGCAAACCGACCAAGTTCGCCGCCGAGGACCTGCTCGAGCTCCTGAACGCGCTCTTTGTCGCCGACCTTCTGCCGCGCTCGAAGGCCGTTTTGTTCGAGCGCATCGAACGCGATCTCGGCAGCCCTGTGCGCCTGACCAACGCCGAGGATCCGTCCGCCGACAAGGCCTTCTTCGAAGACCTCTTGAAGCGCGCGATCTCCGACCGTGGCGTGCTCGGCGGCCACTGCATGGCCTTTGGACTCACCGAACGCTGGGCGCGCCTCAACAATTTAGGTGGCGCCGGCGGCGTCCGGAAAGCCATGGAAGGCGTGCGCGACAAGCTCACCTCCGGCAAACAGAAGTTCCTGTTCCTGCTCGCGATGTTCGATCCGAACGCGGACGCGGAATCCCGCGGCGCCATTGAAGCGCAGATCCGTAATCTTGCCGCGACGCTGAACACCGTTCAGAAGATCGCGCCGGAGGCGCGCACCGAAAAAGCGCGTCTGCAGGAGGCCGCCGCGATCCAACGCCTCGTGCTGGACTCCAAGCTCCATGCCGCGCTGCGCGATCCGATCGCCGCGAAGTTCGATGAAATCGTCTCCGACTACATCATCGCGGCCGGCGTCATTCAGCGTCTCGATGACGCGCGCCTGCCGTTCCGCGAACGCGCGACGCGCCTTGTCACGTTCTGCGCCTCCGGTGTTCTGACGACCGGGCGCGCGACCACCATCGCGCGGGACACCGTCGTCAGCTATCTGCGTCGGAAGGATTTTATCGCCGAATACACCGCCGACCTTGCGGAGCCGGCGGAGAAGGAAAAGGCGATCAAGGAATTCTATACCCTGCTCGCCCGCACGGGCTTCGACGTCCGCGGTTAGCCCGCTAACGCACGGAACGTTCCGTTCGCGAAATGGCGCGCGAGCGCCTGCGTGACGTCAAAATCGGCGGCCGCCTCAAAGGCGGATTCCACCGCCGCGCCCAAGTGCGCGCCGCCCATGATAGCGCGCACCAATGTCGCATCGGCCAGGCTGATGGGCCGTGTGACGATCTCATGGGCCGGCCGCGTCACGAGGACATGCTCGGCAAGCGTCATATCGATCGCGAGGATGTCTTTTGTTTCCACATCGGCCTGATTGACCCGCCAGATGCTATGGATCGGAAACGGCGAGCCGATCACCCGCACGGCCGGATGTACGCGCAGTTGCAGCGCGCTCAACGTCCCCGCGTCATCGGTATCGAGCGCCGCCGCGTCGAGCAGGCGCGCGTCTCCCGCGAGGTAAGCTTCCTGGCGCGCCCACTCCAGCCGCGCAACGTCGTGCAGATATGGAAGGCTCGCCGCGATCGGCTGCGCGGCGACATGGGCGGGAAACCCGCGGCCGTACGTCGACAGCAGCGGATGGCGCGGCGGCGCGTTGGCGATGTAGCCCGACGAAAGGCTCGTGAACGTGGGCGCGCCGACAATGCGCGCCAGGGCCGGGAAAGCGTTCAAAAGTGTCTGCGCCAAGCCGGTTTCGATGGTTGTTTTGTGAATGGCAAGGCGCCGCGCCGCGTCGGGAGCGAGGTCCTCCATGGCGTCCGTATCGCCGTGCAGCGCCCGCCGGAACCGCCGTTGCAACTCCAGAAGGCTCATCGCGTCAGCACCTTCTGCGCGCGCCGCATTTCCGCGGTGAGCACGGCAAGGGCAGGGACGTCCGTATCCCACTCGATCAAGGTCGCGCGCGGACCGATGCGTTCGACGGTCGCTTCGTACAGCGCCCAGACCTCGTCCGACACGGGCCGGCTGTGGGTATCGATCAGAAGATCGGGATGCGCGGCGCTCGGCGTCGATCCCGCCAGATGAATCTCTTCCACCATCTGCGCCGGAATACGCGCGAGATAATCCGCCGCGCTGAACCCGAGGTTCACCGCGCTGACGTGGACGTTGTTGATGTCGAGCAGCAGGCCGCATCCGGTGCGCGCCACCAGGCGCTTCAGAAACTCCGGCTCGTCCATGGTCGAGCCCGCAAGCGCGATATAGCACGACGGGTTCTCCACCAGAATGCGCCGGTCGAAGGCGTCCTGGGCGCGATTGACGTTCGTCGCGACGGTATCGAGCGTCGCTTCCGTGTAGGGCAGCGGCAACAGGTCGTTGAGATGCACGCCGTCGACCGCGCTCCACGACAGGTGATCGGACACGAACGCGGGCTTGATCCGCGCGATCAGAGCTTTCACGCGCTCCAGATGGTCTTGGTCCAGGCCTTGGGCCGAACCCAGAGACAATGCGACACTGTGGCAGCTGAGGGGATAGCGCGCGGCGATGGCGTCCAGCATCGCCAGACGCGGACCGCCGTCGCACAGGAAGTTCTCGGCGTGGATCTCGAGCCATGGCGCCGTGCGCGGGGCGTCCGGCGTTTCAGCGGCGATTTCGGACAGGTGCGCCGACCGGAGACCGATCCCGCAGGCGCGCGCGAGGCTCACTTCTTTTTGTCGGTCTTGTCGGTCTTGGCGCCGGCGGCCGGGGGCTTGCCGATGCCGTCGAAGGCTTCGAACTTGCCGCCCATCTTTTCGCAGGTGCCGCCTTCGACCAGCACCCACTCCTTGCCGCTATAGTCGACGGTCGACAGGCCGCCGCACCCGTGACTGCCGTCGGACGCCGCACAGCCGTTCTCACCGGCGACCGCCACACCGAAGCACTTCTCCTTGCCCTTGCTGGCATCGGCGCCGGTCGCGGGCGCGATTTGGCCGGCCAGGGCCACGGCGCCGGCAACGGCAGCGGCGAGAGCCTTCTTATCCATTGAGCAGTCTCCTCGGGAAACAAACGCGTCTTAGGGTAGATGATACAAACTGGTATAAACCCGCAAGGAATCACAGCTCTGTGAAAGCCCCGCGCCCACAGTGTTGTTATCCGACCGATCAAGGATGTTGCAATAATTGTAACATTCGGTGAATTGACCGTCTGCTGTCTTAGGGTGAAGAGAACGCCCAAATGAGCACATCAGCCAACGATTCCGCGACTTTGTCACTCCGTCCCACGCCGTCCGACTCCGTCGGTCTGCGTCGCCGTCTCGCGGATTTCGAGACGCTGGCGGACGCCCTGGACTACGCTGCTCAAGGCGAAGCCGGGATGAACTTCTACTCCGCCCGCGGGGCCCTGGAGATTGTCCTGCCCTACCGCGACCTGCAAAGCCGCGCCGAGGACCTCGGCCGCCGTCTTGCGGGCATGGGCATCGCGCCGGGCGACCGGATCGCCCTCCTGGCCGCGACCCATCCGGACTTCCTGGCCATGTTCTTCGCCTGCCAATACGCGGGCGCGATCCCGGTCCCGATGCCCCTGCCCACGGCCTTTGGCCGCCGCGAGGCTTATATCGAACAGATCAAAGGCCAGCTGCGCTCCTCGGGCGCGCGCATGGCGGTCGGTCCGGCGGAATTCCTGCCCCTGGTGGAGGAATCCGCGGCCGGCCTCGCGCTGATGTTGATCGGCACCGCGGCGGACGTTCATGGCCGCGCCGCCCCGGCGGGCGCGCTGCCCAAATCCAAGGCCGAGCTGCTCTCTTACATCCAGTACAGCTCCGGCTCGACGCGCTTCCCGACCGGCGTCATGGTCACGCACGCCAGCCTGATGGCGAACTGCCGCGCGATGACGCGCTATGGCGTGAAAAATGGCATGGGCGACCGCGGCACCTCATGGTTGCCCTTCTTCCACGACATGGGCCTCGTCGGTTTTATGTTGGGCGCGCTCACCAGCCAGACGTCGATGGATTACATCCCGACCGAAGACTTCGCGCGCCGTCCGCTCACCTGGCTGAAACTGCTCAGCGAGAATGGCGGTACCGTCTCCTACGCGCCGTCCTTCGGCTATGAACTCTGTGCGCGCCGCGTCTCGACGATGGCCGAGGGTTCGCTCGGCTACGATCTCTCCAAGTGGCGCGTCGCCGGCATCGGCGGCGAAATGATCAAGCCGAACGTCATGCAGGCTTTTGCGGACGCCTTCCGCCCGTATGGTTTCTCGGACAAGGCCTTCTGCGCCAGCTATGGTCTCGCTGAATGCGTGCTCGCCGTCAGCTTCGCCGACGCGGGCACCGGCATGCTGCTCGATCACGTCGACAAGGAAGCCCTCGAAGCGCACCGCGCCGTGCCGGCGCCGGCCAACTCACCGGACGCGCGCACCTTCGTCTCGTGCGGCAAGGTGCTGCCCGAGCACCGCGGCGAAATCCGCGACGAAGCGGGCAAGGTGCTCGGCGAACGCCAGGTCGGGCGCTTCTTCGTGCAGGGTCCCAGCGTCATGCAGGGGTACTTCAACGACGATGAAGCCACGCAGGCCGCGCTCATCGACGGCTGGCTCGATACGGGCGATCTTGCCTATTGGATCGGCGAGGAACTCGTCATCGTCGGCCGCGCCAAGGACATGATGATCATCAACGGCCGCAACGTATGGCCGCAGGACATCGAATGGACCGTCGAGCATCTTGACGGTCTGCGCTCCGGCGACAGCGCCGCGATCATTCTGCCCAACGCCGACGGCAGCGACCGGCCGACGGTGCTGGTCCAGTGCCGTGCGTCGAGCGCCGAAGACCGCCAGAAACTGCATACCGACGTGCGCGCGAAGGTGCAGGACGCCGTCGGCATCCTGTGCGACGTCGTGCTCGTGCCGGCCCGCAGCCTGCCGAAGACGACCTCGGGCAAGCTCGCGCGCGGCCGCGCCAAGAAGATGTTCGAAGCCGGCGAGATCCTTCCCATCGACATGAGTTCGCCCGTTGCCTCGTGACCAGCACACCGCGGGACCCGTCGTCGCGGTGACGGGTGCGACCGGCTTCATCGGCCGGCATGTGGTGAGAGCGCTGATCGAGGAAGGCTACACCGTCCGTGCGCTGGCGCGCAGGCTCCCGAAGCCCGAACAATTCGAGGACGACAGCATTTCGTGGGTGCTGGGCTCGCTCGGTGACGACGCGGCGCTCAAATCGCTGGTGAAAGACGCCGTTGCCGTCGTGCACGGCGCGGGCGCCATCCGCGCGACCAGCCGCGACGCGTTTTTCGCCGTGAACGCCGACGCCACGCGCCGGCTGGCTGAAATCGCGGCCGCTGAACCGGCGCCGCCGCGTTTCGTGCATCTCTCGTCGCTCGCGGCGCGCGAACCGCGCCTGTCGCCTTATGCCGCCAGCAAACGCGCGGGCGAACAGGCGTTGCGCGGACTCAAGGACAAACTCCCGACGGTCGTTCTGCGCCCCCCGGCCGTCTACGGACCGGGCGACCTCGAGACCTTGCGGATTTTCCAGATGGCCGCGCGCGGGTTCGTGCTGCGGCCCATGGTCGACCGGGCGCGGACCTCGCTGGTCCACGGGGCCGATGTGGCCGGGGCGGTCATCGCCGCCCTCGCGGTCGAGGCCCCTCCCTCCCAACCGGTCGAATTCGATGACGGCCGGGTCGGAGGCTACACCTGGGAGGAGATTGCCCAGGCCGCCGGCAGCGCGCTTCGCACCACCCCCCGGCTCATCGCCGTCCCGGCCCCCGTCCTGTACGCCGCCGGGGCGGTGGCCAGTTTGACCTCCAGCCTCATCGGCCGGGCCTCGGTCCTGTCCTGGAGCAAGATCCCTGAGCTTCTGCACCCGGACTGGGCCGCCGAACCCACAGAACTTCCAGGATATAATCCTGAGTGGAATATCGACCTTGGGTTTAAGGATGCCGTCAGCTGGTACGCCTCACGGGGGCTGTTAACAAAGTAACGGCTAGATTGATTTGTCACAGAGCCCTTGGTCCCGCACAACTTTTCGCACCTGCGAAGGTTTTTTGAAAAAGACGCTCACGGGGAGCATTTCCGGCGAAGTGGATACCGGTTCGCCGCCGAAATGAAACCGAACAATAAGAGCGCTGGGAAACAATGGTCATGAACGCCTCTGCCGAGCCATCGCCCGACACCCTGGCGACCCTGGTGAAGATTCTGGCGGGCTTCAATAAGACCGGGACCGAACTAAAGCCTGAAACGCGATTTACCGAGGACCTGAACTTCGACTCTCTGGTCGTCATGGAATTCGTCGCGGTCGTGGAGGACGACTTCGACATCTCGGTGCCGCTCAACATCCTGCCGGATGTGGCCACCGTGAAAGACCTGGCGCTGGCGATCGATAAGATTCTCAAAGACGACGGACGTTGAACGTTCGCGTCGGTTCGATTGTAAAGGGGACGTACATGGCTAACTTGTTTGACCGCTGGGCGCCGTTGATGGCGCAGCGCGATGCGCTCTTCGGCGACGGCATCAATCCGTTCAACGTCGTGATGGACGAAGTTCTGTCGCAAACCGAAGCGACGATCGGCGGCCGCCACACCATTCTCGTGGGCACCAACAATTACCTCGGCCTCACCTTCCAGCCGGAAGCGCTGAAGGCCGCGCACGACGCGCTCGACGCGTGCGGCACCGGCACCACCGGCAGCCGTATGGCGAACGGCACGTACTACGGCCACAAGGATCTCGAAACCGCGCTGTGCGACTTCTTCCAGAAAAAGCACGCGATGGTGTTCTCCACCGGTTTCCTCGCCAACATGGGCATCCTGTCGACGTTGATGGGCCCGGAAGACTTCATCCTGATGGATGCCGACTGCCACGCCTCGATCTATGACGGCGTGCGCGGCTCCAGCGCGCAGGTCATCCGCTTCAAGCACAACGATCCCGCCGATCTCGACAAGCGTTTGGCGCGTCTCGCCGACAAGCCGGGCAACAAGCTGATCGTCGTCGAAGGCATCTACTCGATGCTGGGCGACAAGGCGCCGATGGCCGAATTCGCCGCCGTGAAGCGCAAGTACGAAAACGTCTACCTGCTGTCCGACGAAGCACACTCCATGGGCGTGTGCGGCCGTTACGGCCGCGGCGTGCCGGAAGAAGCGGGCGTGGAAGACGACGTCGATTTCATCGTCGGCACGTTCTCCAAGTCGGTCGGCACGGTCGGCGGTTTCTGTGTCTCGAACCTCGACAACTTCGACACCCTGCGTCTCGTCACGCGCGCCTACATCTTCACCGCCTCGCTGCCGCCGTCGGTGGTGGCTTCGGCGACCGTCAACCTTGAGATCATCAAGAACGGCGGCGTGTTGCGTAAGCGCATCGAACGCAACTCCGAACAGCTTCACAGCGGTCTCGCGGCCCTCGGCCTCAAGATCGCCTCGGACGTCAGCCCGGTCGTTGCGGTTGTCGCGCCGGATCCGGTGACGGCCATCGCCTTCTGGCGCGGCCTGATCGAAGCGGGCGTGTACGTGAACCTCGCGCTGCCGCCGGCGACGCCGTTCGGCTACTGCCTGCTGCGCGCCAGCATCTGCGCCGCGCACACCGAAGAGCAGCTCGATCGCGTCATCGGCATCTTCGCCGACGTCGCGACCAAGCTCGGCTTGATCGATACGGATACGCAAAAGGTCGCCGCGCGCGCTTAATTCAAGCCGCCGCGTCTGCGAACCTTGAAGAAGAGGCGGACACCCGTGATGAGCGGGGTCCGCTTTTCTTTTTCGGTCAGCTCGATTTTCACGCCCGAATGGCGTTCGATCTTCGCAACGGCGTAATCGAGGCCGCCGCTGAAAGTGAACGCGGCCTTGATCAGGCGCGCGGCGTTCAGGGTCTTTCCGGCCAGACGCCGCAGCCGCCATGTCGCCAGCGCGCGCTCGCGCGTCTTTTCATCGCCCGGCGCGGGATAGAGGCCGGTCTCGCCGTCCTGTTCGAACAGCGCCGCCGTCACCGCTTCATAGCGCGGCAAGTCCCGGTCGATCAGCTCGACGCTCTTCCCGGAGCTCTCGGGGCGCAACTCCGCCGCATAGGTTTCCTTGAACGCCCGCACCCACAGATCGCGCGCCGAGAAGGGCGCGGTGAACAGCGCCGCGGCGCGCACGGCGGTCGTGGTCACGGCTTCGGCAAGGGCGGCGATCATGCGCCGCTCGATCTCGGCACTGCGCGCATACAAGACGCACGCGGGCTGCGCGAAGCGCGCCCACAGCGCCGAGGTGAAAGCATCGGACCCCGTGCCGCGCAGGAATTGCCTGACGCTCAGCACCGCGACCTTGGCCCGCAGTTTGCGGTCCTCGTAGGGCATCTCGTGATAGTAGACGTTGGGCGGCAGCAGCCGCGCGCCCACCGCGCTGATCGGGTTCTTGAGCGCCGCTTGCAAACGATCGACGACGACATAGAAGTCCAGGATCAGGCCGTTGTCGGTCTGCGCCCGCAGGCACGAGCCGTAGAAGATCACCGCCGCCGTTGAATCGCCGTAGCGGGCGCGCAGTTCGTCCGCGAAGGCCCGCGCGGCCGGAAAGACGGGCTTGGCGGACTCCGCGGCGATGATGTCGGTCAGCGTGCTCATGTCGGCAGTTGGATGAACCGCAGGATGTCGCGTGAGTCGAGGATCAGATCGCGATCCGCGCTCGCCTCATACATTTCGCCGTCGATGGTATAGGCGCCGGTGAAGGTCAGGCATAGATCGTTAGTCCGGCCCACGTTGCGGCCTTTGCCCGGGCGCAGTTTACGCCGCACCATGTCGGGCAGGGCGCGCAGGATCGCCATCGGCTTGTGGTCCACGCTCACATACATCAGCGGGCCGTCGCCGGAGCCGGCCGGGGGTTCCGGGCGCAGGCCCAGGATGAGTTGATCGAGAGTCGTGGCCGCGAAGACGAAGAACTTGCCGCCCGGCAGCTCGTTTTCATTTTGCCGCAGCACGATCGGTTTGGCCTCGCCGCCCGCGGCCAGGCTTCGCCACAGCAAGACGGAGATCGCCGCGCTATGGCTCGCCGCGTTCGGCATCTTCAAGGGATAGATGTGCTTGCGGCAGAACAGAATGCCTTCCACGATATCGGCCGCGCCGAAGAAGGCGCCGTAACGCCGCGGCGCATCGCCGTCGCGCACGCTCATGACCGCGCGCGGCTTGGCGTGAGCACCGAGCGTGCCCGCGCGGTGGTGGGCGAGCACCGCTTTCAGCGCCGCGACCGGATCGCCCGACAAGCTCCAGGCGGCCGCGGTCATATTGGTCTTGCCGCCCGGCAGAAGCGCGACGGCCGGCGCCTCGCGGTAGGGGCCGGCGTTCAGCAGGGCGCCAAAGATCAACCCCGCCGTGCCGTCGCCGCCGTTGACGACGATTGCATTCGCCCCCGCGCTCGCGCACTGACGTACGGCGCCGTCGATCTGGGCAATGTCCTCGACCGCGATATGCATCACGCCCGGCTCGCCCGCGAGCAGCGGATCGATCCACTTTTCCGCGCGCCGGTTATGCGTGCTGAGGCGGTTGGTGATAACGGCGAGGGTCACGGTGTCCGATCGTCGTGGAAAATGAACATCACGCTATGCGCCTTCTCGAGGGCCACCACAGATAGGCGCGCGAGCGCTTCGTCTCGAGATATGTGAAGGGGCCGGTCGGGGGCAGGCGCTATCATAGTGGGCGCAAATTAGTTATTTGATTGAAAAAAGTCGATATTTTATACTTATTAACGCCCTTTTCGTTCGGCCGCGTGGCCGGCATCCGCACTGGCCTCCGGCTATGAAAGCCATCGACCGTTACGTCCTGCGCAATATCGTGCCGACCGTGGTGATCATTCTGTTCATCGCGTTCGTGATTTTGTGCATGGAGCGCCTGATGCGCCTCCTGGACATCGCGGTCGGCAACGGGGTCTCGACCCTCGTTGTGTTCCGGATGCTCTTCAACCTGATCCCGTACTACATCGGCCTTGCGCTGCCGGTGGCGCTGTTCCTCGGGGTCCTGCTCGCCTTCCGCAAGCTTTCGCTGCAATCGGAACTCGACGCCATCAATTCCTGCGGCATCGGCGTCGACCGCGTCATCCGCCCCGCCATCGGCCTCGCGGCCGTGATGATGGTGTTCAATCTTGTCCTCTCCGGCTACCTCAACCCCTACGGGCGCTATGCGCTGCGGGTCATCGAGTTCGATATCACCTCGGGCGTGATCCAGCAGGGGATCGGCGAAGGCATCTTCATGAATTTGCCGAACGGCTACACGCTGCGCGTCGAACAATCGCGCGGCGCGGGCCGCGACCTGTACGGTGTTTTCGCGCACCGTGAAACGGAAGACGGCCGCATCATCACCATGACCGCCAAGCGCGGCCAGCTCCTCACCAGCGTCCAGGACGGTATTGTGTCCTTGCGCCTCTACGACGTGACGCGCTCCGAATGGGACCCCGCCAGCAAGGGCACGGGCACCTTGCAGACCGGCGTGTTCGATTGGCCGCTCAACCTGGCCGAGCTCGCGCAGTTCCGCAAACGCGGCGGCGACGAGCGCGAACTCACCTTGTTCGAACTGATGCGCGGCGAATTGCAGAATATCCGCGAGGGGCGCACCGGCAACAAGGCCGAGCAGACGCCGCCGCCGGATATGCGCGCCGAGCGCATCCTCCCGGCTTCGGCCGTCTCCTCCGAACTTCACGGGCGTCTGGTCTTCTCGCTCTCGATGCTGTTCCTGCCGATGCTCGCGGCGCCGCTCGGCATCATGACCCGCCGCGCCAGCCGCTCCTTCGGTCTGATCCTCGGGATCCTCCTGCTCGTGAGCTACCAGAAGGTGCTCGAGTTCACCGAGGCTTATACGGGCGCCACCGGATTGCCCTCCGGCCTCGCGCTGTGGGGCATTTTCGTGCTCTTCATGATCGGCACGACGTATCTCTTCATCGCGACGTTCCGCCGCTCCGGCACGCCGCCCGTGCAACAGATGGAAGCGCAGTGGAGCGATTTCATCGGCAAGCTGATCGCGCCGTTCCGCGCCAAGCGCAAACCGGCCTAGCGGACACGAGACGCGCCCATGATGCTTTCCCGTTATTTGATCAAATCCTTCGTGGTGCGCTTCCTTGCGCTGCTGTTCGGCCTCGTCGTCTTCCTGCAGACCCTCGATCTGCTCGCGCAGGCCAATGTCGTCCTGGAAGGCGGCGGCCCGCCGGCGGCCTCGCTGTTCCGCTACGTGATCTTGCGCATGCCGTCCCTGATCGAGACGGTCGCGCCGCTGGCCGCGCTTCTCGGCGCGCTCACCGCCTTTGCCGTGCTCGCGACCAACAGCGAGATCATCGCCATGCGCGCGGCGGGCCGGTCCGTGCTGAGTCTCGTCGGCGGGCTCTCGGCCGTCGGTCTCACGTTCGCGGTCATGCTCTTCGTTTTCTCCGACCGCGTGGTCGTGAACGCGAACACCGAGCTCGAGGAATGGCGTGACAACGGCTTCAAGACCACGGTGGAAGAGCCCGTGACCGGTGAGAACAGCTGGCTCACCGAAGGCAATACCATCATCCGGGTGGGCAAGATCCAGCGCGGCGGCGAAGTGCTGCGCGATCTGCGCCTGTTCCGCCTGGGCGAGAATGCCGAGGTCGTCGACATCGTCAGCATCCGTCTCGCGATCTGGGAAAACGGCAAGTGGTCGACGTTCGAGCCGCACCGCGTCGGCGGCACCGTGCCCGCCGAGACCCCGGTCGCCTGGGAAACGAATATGCGGCCCGAGCATTTCGCCCGTTTCGCCAATCAGGCGCCCAACCAGCTCTCCCTCAACGCGCTCCAGGAGTACGTCGGCGAAAGCTCCATGGGCTCCCGCCCGGGCTATTTCTATTCCACCTGGATCCAGCAGAAGATCGCCGGCCCCCTGGCCCTGGCCCTGATGCCCCTCCTGGCCGGCATCGCCGCCTTCGCCCACCACCGCCAGGGCAGCTCGGTCATGGCCGTGGTCTGGGGCATTACCTTTGGCTTCATGTTCGTGGTCATCGACAACATCTTGCTGGCTATGGGCCAATTCGGCTCCCTGCCGCCTGCGGTCGCCGCATGGCTGCCAATTGCCCTTTTCGCAACCGTGGGCTTCTGGATCGTGTTTAACTTTGAGAATACTGGCGCGCGGACCTGATCCAGGGGTATAACCCGGCCAGTTTTCCAAGGGTTTAGGCGGCTTTTTTGAGCACACCGGCGTTCAAGATCGGGTTTTGGAGCGACAAGGAGTTCCACCTTGACCGCATGGGGCTGCGCGAACTCACGGTAGCCTACTTCCAGTATTACGCCATCGCGGCTTATATCGCGGTCGCCCTGGTGACGGGCGGTCTCGCGCTCACGGCCGTGATCGAAGGCCGGGCTTCGCTTCCCGGCGTGCTGGCCGCCGTTGTCGCCGCGTTCTTCCTCTATCCGGTCGTTTGGTACGCCCTGCACCGCTATGTGCTGCACAGCAAGCATATGTGGCGTTCGCCGCTCACCGCGGGCGTGTGGAAGCGCATCCACTACGACCACCACTGCGATCCCAATAACCTGAAAGTTCTGTTCGGCGCGCTCTACACCACTCTGCCGACCGTTGCCTTGGCGACGATGCCGGTCGGCTATCTGCTGGCCGGCTGGTACGGCGCGCTCGCCGCGCTCTGCGGCGGCGTGATCCAGACCTGCGTCTACGAATACTTCCACTGCATTCAGCATCTGGGTTATCAGCCGAAGTGGGAATGGGTGCGCCAGCTGAAGAAGTTCCACATGGCGCATCACTTCCATAACGAGAACGGCAACTACGGCATCACGAACCTGTGGTGGGACCGCCGTTTCGGGACGTTCTACGAGGGCGCCAAGGACATGCCGCGTTCGCCGACCGTCTTCAACCTCGGCTACACGGAAGACGTCGCGAAAACCTATCCGTATGTGGCCCGCATGACGCCGAACTGGCCGTACAACGCGAATCCGACTCAGCGTAAGCGCGAAGCCGGCTCGGCCGCCGCCGCCAACTGAGCTGCAGGGCAGGGGGCCCGGCGCATGTCTCAAGCTTTGACCATTCGCCGCGTCGCCGGCGGCCGCGAACTCGGCCGCTTCCTGGAAGTGCCGCACCATACCCAGGGCCACGATCCGCACTGGATCGCCCCGCTCGATTTCATGGAGCGTATGCGCTTCAACGAGAATAAGAACCCGTGGTTCAAACACGGCGAGGCCGCTTATTGGATCGCCGAGCGGGACGGTAGGCTCGCCGGCCGCATCTCGGCGCAAGTCGACACATCGCATATTGAGTTGCGCAAGGACGACACCGGCTTCTTCGGCTTCTTCGAATGCATCGACGATCAGGGCGTTGCGGATGCTCTGTTCGGCGCCGCCGGCCAGTGGTTGAAGGATCGCGGCATGCGCCGCTGCCTCGGTCCCTTCAGCTTCAACATCAATGAAGAGTCCGGTCTCCTCGTCGACGGCTTCAATTGTCCGCCGCGCATGGTGATGGGTCATGCCCAGCCGTACTACGGCGCATTGGTCGAGAAGGCCGGTTTCACCAAGAACATCGACATGCTGGCGTATTTGACGCCGATGGATACAGGTCTGCCGTTCAAGCAGATCAAATGGCTCAACCGCGCGCTGGACCGCGACAAACGTCTCGCCGTGCGCCCGCTCGACACCAGCCGCTTCGACGAAGAGATCGCGACCATCGTGCGCATCTTCAACGCCGCCTGGGCCGACAACTGGGGCTTCATCCCGCTCACCGACGCGGACGTCGCCTACATGGCGGCCGAGATGAAACCTTTGCTCGTCCCCGAACTTGTCGCCTTCGCCACCATCGACGGCGAACCCAAGGCCATGTGCGTGGCGCTGCCCGATCTCAACGAGCTGATCGGCGATCTCAAGGGACGTCTGTGGCCGACAGGCTGGGCGAAGCTCGGCTGGCGTCTCCTGACGCGGCGCTCGTTCGCCTCGGGGACGCGCGTGCCGTTCATGGGCGTGTTGCCGGAGTTCAAGAACAAGCCCATGGGCTCCGTGCTCGCGTTGCTCACCGTGGGCCGCGTGCGCGACATGTCGCTGAAACTGCGCATGCCCGTGTGCGAAATGAGCTGGGTGCTGGAGAACAACAGCCAGACCCGCCACTCCATCGAGGATATCGGCGGGCGGGTTTATAAAACCTACCGCATGTACGAAAAGGCGCTTGTATAACAGCCCTTGATTGGGAGCGAAGGCCGTCCTACGTCAGGGGGATGTTGGGGCTCCTTTTCCGTCTTGCCGCTCTCGCCGCCGGTCTGATCGGCTTTGTGCTGCTGTTCGTCTATGCGGCCGTTGTCGCGCTGATTTTCATTCCGGTGGTGATTGTCCTGGTCTGGGTATTGCGCAAACGCGGCGTCGTGCGCTGGACCACCGTGGAATTGCGGAACGCGCAATATCAGCCGCGTGGTCCACAGGATCGTCCGTCGCATGGTCCGTCTCACGGCCCAACCGTGATCGACCACGACCCGAACGACGTTACGCTCGAGCGCGGCCCTTAAGCCTGTTCCACTTCCACGGTCGTATGGCTCAAGCCGGCAATGCCGGCGAGCCGCGCTTTGTAGTGCGCGGCCGGTTGCGGTGTGCGTGATACGACCGTGATCACCGCCGCGAGCTGACCCGGTGCGATGCGCCACACATGAAGGTCGGCGATTTCCGTTTCGCCGTCGCTCTCGATGGCCTTGCGGACCGCTCTCTCGGTCGCGGCCGTGGGCGTCGCGTCGAGCAGCACGCGGCCTGACGACTTCATCAGCGACCACGACCATCTGGCGATGACAAGGGCCCCCACGATGCCCATCGCCGGATCCATCCAGTTCAAGCCCCAGAACAGCCCCGCCGTCAGCGCGACGATGGCAAATACAGAAGTGAGGGCGTCGGCGAGCACATGGGCGTAAGCCGCTTCGCGG
>JADZAK010000060.1 GCA_020852595.1 Rhodospirillaceae bacterium | reverse complement strand
CCTTTTCCATCGCGAACACGGCGGCGGGGAAAATCAGCATCGCATAGTGGTCGAGGAAATGCCCCGCGTTCACATATGCGAGAAGAGACCGCTGCTTTTCCATGACATTCCGGTGGTCATTGCCCTGCGTTTCCGGGGCGAGCGTATAACATGTCGGAAAACTACGCTAACTTACGTAGTACGCTGATTGATCTGTCTGCCGTTCTATTGGGGGAGAAAAATGAACATGATGAGCCGTACTTTCGCGTCGCGGATCCGCACCGGCGTCGCCACGGGGGCCTTGGCCCTGGTCCTGGGCTTCAGCGCCGCCCACGCCGCCACCTTGGACGTCACCAAGGCGACGATCCCGGAGTTCCAGGCGGCCTACGCCAAGGGCCTGACCGCCGAGCGCGTCACCGCCGCCTACCTCGCGCGCGTCGCCGCCTTCGAGGAAACCGGCCCGGCCATCAACGCCATCATTCATATGAACCCGAACGCCCTGGAACAGGCCAAGGCGCTCGACGCCGAACGTAAGGCCGGCAAGGTGCGCGGACCCCTGCACGGCATCCCCATTGTGCTCAAAGACAACTTCGACACCTTCGACCTGCCGACGACGGCCGGGTCCCAGCTGCTCGCGGGTTCCATTCCGAACAAGGATGCGTTCGTCACCCGGAAGCTGCGCGACGCCGGCGTCATCATTGTCGCCAAGGTGAACATGGCCGAGTTCGCCAACAGCGGCGGCAAGGTTCCGCTCGGTTTCAGCTCCGGCGGCCTTCAGACTCATAATCCGCATGCGCTCGACCGTTCACCGGGCAGCTCCAGCGGCGGCACCGGCTCGTCCATCGCCGCCGGCTTTGCGGTCTTCGGCCTCGGCACGGACTCGCAAGGCTCCGTGCGCGGCCCCTCGCATGACAACGGCATCGTCGGCCTCAAGACCACCCACGGCCTCGTCGGCAAGAGCGGTATCATCCCGCTCACCCTCAGCCTCGACACCGTCGGCCCCATGGCCCGCAACGTCACGGACATCGCCGTCGCGCTCAACACGCTCTCGGGCATCGACCCGAACGACAGGGACACGCAAAAGAGCGTCGGCCACGGCGAGGACTACACGCGTTATCTGAAGAAGGACGCGCTCAAGGGCGTGCGCATCGGCATCGTGCGCCAGTTCATGGGCGTCGACGCGGAAGTCGATCAGGTGACCAACGAGTCCATCGCGGTTCTGAAAGCGCAGGGCGCCGAGATCGTGGACCCTGTCGTTTATCCGGATCATCTGCTCGGTGTGCGCGGCCCGATCTGGCCGTTCCTCGAGGCCGTCGAGTTCCGCAAGGACATCACCGACTATCTGCACACCTTGAAGCCCGGGTTTCCAAAGGACTTCGATGAACTCGCCGCGAAAGCCAACGATCCGGCGACCAACTACCGCAGCCCGGAAAAAGCGGCCCTCTTCAAAAACCTGGCCGAACGCAAGATGGACTACGACGACCCGACCTACGTCTCGCTCAAGACCGTCATGATGCCGGCCTTCACCAACGGCGTGAACAGCGTGTTCGACAAGTACGGCGTCACCGCGATGTTCTTCCCGACCAACAACGGTCCGACCGCGAAACTCGGCCCGCGTCCGGCGGAAGACGATCCGAACCGTCCGCCGCAGCCGCGCACGCCCAATATCGGCGCCACCAGCATCGCCAGCCAGTCGGGTTTGCCTGAAATCGTCATTCCGGCCGGCATGTCCAAGGACCAGATGCCCATCACGGTGTCTTTCCTCGGCAAGGCCTTCAGCGACGGTCAGTTGATCGGCATGGCCTATGCCTTCGAACAGGCGACCCACGCCATCCGCACGCCGAAGCTCACGCCGTCCTTGAAGACCGACACCGTGCGTTACTAAGCGTGCGTTACTAAGCGTGCGCTACTAAGGCGCACGATTTAAATAAGCAGGGGTACTGAAGCGCGCGCCGCGTCAGAAAGGATAAGCCGGAGCGTTGTAGTACGCCGAGAGTTCGCGCATCTCCTGCGGCGTGAGCTTCTTTGCGATGATGCGCATCCGTGCATAGAGGTCGTTTCGCCGTTTTCCCTCGGCATAAGCCTTGAGTTGGGCGTCGATGTAGGACGGATACTGCCCGGTGAGGTTCGGCGCTTCCCAGGGGCCGCCGGCGCGGGCCTCATGGCAGGCGGCGCACGCGGGCAACGCCCGGGACGCATCGCCCTTTTCGATGAGGGCGCGGGTGCGTTCGGATATCGCGATGACCTCGGGATTGTCGAAGTTGCGCGGGCTCAGGCCGCCGAAATAGGCCGCGAGATCGCTCATTTGCTTTTCGTCGAGCCCGTCGGCGATCGGTTTCATGACCTCGCTCTCGCGTGCGCCCGTTTTAAGGTCGCGAAGCTGCTTATAGATGGCGCGCGCGGACTGGCCGGTAATCGTCGGGATCGTGTTCGGATCGGAGGTGTCGCCGTTCGTCAGATGGCAGCTGACGCAAACATCGCCGGCGATGACCGCGCCTTTTTCCGGATCGCCCCCCGCCAGAAGCGCCGATGTCGCCGGGTCGAGGGCGACGGTTGACCCCGCCGTGTGCCCGTTCACGGGGGACGGCGCTTCGACGGTGAGGCCGATCGCGCGGCAAAGCGCGGTGAACACATCGAGGCCGTCTTCCCGTCCCGTCACGGTGGGGATGACAATGAACGCCAGCAGGCCCGCGAGCAGGGCGCTCGCGCCGATGGTGCCGACGACTTTTCCACTAAAAGTGTCGCGGGGTGGGTTCGGTTTATTATCCATTGACGCGGTGCACCAGTGCGTGAGGAGGGTTCACGATAAAGGAATGGGCGATGGGAAGGGCGTAAGCCGCGGTCATCAACACGAGGACCAGGATGTTCCACAGTCTGAACCCGTTGAGCGCCGCGGGGGTGCTGCCGGGATGCAGCGCAACCGCGTATTGCATGGGCTCCATGGGCGCGGCGTCCAGGCGCTGGGCCCGGTCCGCGATGTGGAAACGCGCGAGGTTCCAGATGAAGAGCGCGCCGCTCGCGACGAGGATCGCGCCGCCGATCAAGGAAGCCGTCATCCAAGGCGCCCACCAGGAAATAGTGGGATCGCTGTAATCGAACTGAGCGACCCTGCGCCACTGGCCGAACATGCCCAGCAGATGCCACGGTAAGCTCAGGATCATCATCCCGATGGCCCAGGACCATAGCTGCACCCGCTGATGGGCCACGCACGGCGCGGCGCGGCCGGTGAGCTTCGGCCAAATCTCGTACGCGATCGCGAAGTACATGATCACCACGCTGCCGCCGAAGATCATGTGAAAGTGCGCGGTGACCCACGAGGTGTTATGGACCATGGCGTTCATGCCGTAGCTCATATTGATGAGCCCGCCGAAGCCGCCGAACCACAGCATGAAGAACGACAGCCCCGTGGCAAGAACCAGCGGTTCTTTCCAGGGCAGCGCGCCGACCCAGCCGAGCAGGCCTTTGCCGCCCCTTAAGCGTCCGGCGATCTCCATCGACGCGCACACGGTGAAGACCGTCAGCAGCGTCGGGACGGCGACCAGCACCGTCAGGACCATCTGGACGGCCTTGAAGCCGGTCGCGGGATGCGGATCCATGAAGAGGTGATGCAATCCCACCGGCAGGCCGTAGATCAGGAAGGCCACGAAGCTGATTCGCGCCATCATATCGCTGTAGAGGCGGCCACCGGCCTTTTGCGGCGCCATCGTGTAGAAGGCGATGTACGCCGGAATCAGCCAGAAATAGACGATGGCGTGCAGAGTCCAGGAAAACAGGGTTCGCGTGAGCCCGACATCGACGGCCTCCGTCAGGCCGAACGCGGCGGGCAGCATGACAAAGAGGATCTCCGCGGCGACGCCGACGGTGGTCCAAAGCCAAAGCACCGCGTTGGCCGTCGTTGCGAACATCGCGAGGGGGACGGACTTGCCGGGGTTCTCGCGTTTCCATTGTCCCATGCCGATCAGCATGAGCGCGCACCAGACCCAGGATGAGACGACGACAAGAACGAGGCCGACATAGAACCAGGGACTTGCGGTCAATGGCGGATAGAACGTGAAAAGCACCGTCGCACGGCCGCTGACGACCGTGCCGACAACGAGCGCCACGCCGACGATGCCGGCATAAAAGCCCGCCCACGCCAGCCGGGGAAAGGGAACCGGCCGCTTCAGCGCGGTCTCGGCGACGAAATATCCGAAGCCCATGATGAAGAACGTCGTGAGGACGTACCCCATGGCCGACCCATGCGCGGTGACGGAGATGAAATAGTTCTCGGACGACGACAGGGGCGCGGCGAAGGGGCTGCGAACCCACATCTGCCAAAGCCCGAGGATGAGCGCGCCGCCGAACGCCGCGAAGGCTGTCCACAGGTGCGCGAGGATAAGGCGATTAAGGCGCGGCACAGTGTGCTCTCCCATCGGCATCGGGTTTGAATTCGCTCACGGGCACCACGCGTACTTTTGCGATCATCTGGCTGTGTCCAAGGCCGCAGAACTCGTGGCAGGGCATCAGCATCTCCCCGACTTCGGTGAAGCGGGTGCGGACGCGGCTGACATAACCGGGAATGACCATCGTGTTGACGTTGGTGCCGACGACCATGATCCCGTGGATCACGTCGGGGCTGACGACCCGAATGGTGACCGGCGTATCTTGCGGGACGACGACGCACGCGGGCGAGAAGGAAAACTGCGTGGTCACCAGGCGCGTCACGATGCCGCCCGTGGGCTCCAGGCGGGTTCCTAGATTTTCCTCGGCGAATTCGCCGCTGACGTGGATCGTCGCCGGATCGATGAGTTCCACGTTGGAGGGAGGATTGAGATGCAGACCCAGTGTTGCGTAAAGGATCGCGCCCAGCATCACGGCCGAGACGCCCGCCATTGCGGTCGCCCATCGCCGTTCGCTCTTCGCGACCGAGATTTCATCGATCGCCATGTCAGCCCACCGCGCCGCGAGGCAGGAAAATGAGCGCGTAAACCAACAGCCAGCTCAGCAGGAGCAAGCCGACAGCCGCGCCGGCCAGCGCAAAGGCCCCGCGCGGAACATCGGCCAGCGAAACATCGGCCAGGGTGTTGGAAGCGTCGGCAACAAGACCGGTGCCTTCCGCCGCGCCTTCGCGCGCTCTGAGATTCATAACGTCAGTCCTCATCCTGTTTTTTTGCGCGCGGAACCTCGCGCCGGAACCAAGCACAGACATTGATCGCGATCAACCGCTCCGACGACGGCTCAGCGATGCAACGGTACATATTGCGCGGGCGCGCATGTCCAACAGCAAATCGTCATGGCTCCCCCCGCCGGCACGCACGGCTGTTTGGGTAGTTTCGGGGACAGTATACGTAATTAACGGAGGCCGCGCGCCGGCGTCCGCGCCGTCTGCGGTCCCCGAAAATACCTCGCCCCTCGCGGCGGAAAGCATCCCGCCGCCGCTCTCTTGATCGCCGGCGGGGACCTCCCGCTGCGATTTGACCCCGAATGTCACTTTTATATTGACTCGGTGTCTAAATAAGATACATTGTCCCTGTAACGGCGTCAATCGGAGGATCGCATGGCCGCCCTCGAACGGCATCTCCCCACGGGGCAAGACCATCCGCTGTCCGGCTGCTTCCTCACCGTCGCCGACCCGCGGCTCGATCCGAATTTGTTTTGGCAGCCCTCGCCGCGCGCGGGCCATCGTTATGCGCTCTGCCGCGCCCGGTACGGACTGTTCGCGCAGCAGTCCGTGCAGCAGTCCGGGGAGGTCGTGACCGGGAGACGCGCGCCGCCGGCACCGCTTGCGGCGACCTCTGCGCGCGTCTGCGCGCAAGCTCCTTTGCAGCATATGCAGCACGACTGCAGCATGACCCGTTCATCGCATAAATTATTGCTGCCTCACGCAAATTCGCGAATTGCAGCATGCAGCATGCAGCATGGGCAACATTAAAATTCGCGTCGTGTCGCAGATGTCGCACGCGAGAAATGTGATGTGGAGTGAACCGGGAGTGCGATTTTGTGAAAATGCGTGCCAAGCCGAAGCGCGCGGGCCGCATTCTTCCCTCGCATCGCGAGCGAAGGAATGGTGGGCGGTACTGGGATTGAACCAGTGACCCCACGCGTGTGAAGCGTGTGCTCCTCGCCCCGCTAGCGGCTCAACCCCCTGAAAAACCGCGATATTGTGGTCGGGTTACGGATAGCTGGTCAATCGAAATCAGCACCCAATGTGCCCACAATGTGCCAGGAATTACGGGGATTCACCCGGGGTCGGGAATGGCCTTTACGTTAGTGGTAGATGCGAGAAAGTACCGGCCAAACTCCACATTCAGAGATCGCACCCACTCCACCGTTCCATGAGCGGGGGTCATAAATTCCGCACAGCGGGGGT
>JADZAK010000059.1 GCA_020852595.1 Rhodospirillaceae bacterium | reverse complement strand
GTCATCAGTTTCGAGCGGCCATACGGATTGATGGGGCGCAGGGGACTGTCTTCGGTCACCGGCTGAACTTCCGGAATCCCGTAGACCGCGGCCGTCGAGGAGAAGATCAATTTGTCGATACCGGCCGCCAGGCAGGCTTCAACCAGGCGGCAACTCGCCGCAAAATTATTGTTGTAGTATTTGAGCGGACGTTCGACGGATTCCGGCACGCTGATGGAACCTGCAAAGTGAACCACCGCGTCGGGGCGCGTCTCGGCGAAGACCGTCGCCATGAAGGCGCTGTTGCCGATGTTGCCGATCCTCAGCGGAACGCCCCTCGGAACGAGATGCAGTCTCCCCGTCGAAAGATCGTCGACGATGACGACATCCCATCCGGCGTCGCGCAAAGCGAGGACGGCGTGACTGCCAATGTACCCCGCGCCGCCGGTAACGACGACACGGCCGGCGGAACCATACCTATCTTTGCTCATAACAACCCACTCGCTTGAACCGGAATAAACGCGGCTAACTTCCCAGTTGCTTCAGCAGGGCTTCCGCCTGGGGCCGCTCGGTGAATATGGCTTTTGCCGACAAGGCCTTCTGAAGAACGGTCTTGGCTTGCACTTTGTCTCCGCTTTTCTCCAGCGCGACCGCGTAGCGATAGGTAATGTCGGAGCGCTCGGGCGCCATGGCGTGAGCCTTGCCCAGAATCTGGGCGCCCTTGGCGGCGTCGCCCTTCTGCACTTGAAGCCACCCCAGCGTATCCGCGACATCGGCCGAGCGGGGCGCAAGCGCAAACGCCTTCTCCGCGGTGGAAATCGCCTTGGGATCGTTCTTCTCGCCGTACAGCCACGCCAGATTGTTGAGGACGATGGGATTATTGGGGAGCGCGCCGTTCATCGCCTCGGTTTCCTTCAAGGCTATGTCGTATTGCTTGGCATTGATATAGTGCGAGGTGATCATCAGGCGGGTGCCGTAGTCACCCGGGTTTTCTTTCGCCCAGGTCTTGAGCAGCGCGAGCCCCTCGTCGCCGCGCTGAGTCTGCGCGAGGGCGCCGTACAGCCGCCGCAAGATTACGCCTTCCTTCGCGGTGTTCCAGGCCTTCTGGTAAGTTGCGGCCGCGTCGGCGGGTTTTTGGGCCGCCGCCTGCGCATCGCCGAGCACCAGAAGGCGCACGATGGAGGCCGGGCGCGCGGCGGCCAAACGTTGACCCAGCGCGATCGCGGCCTCCGGCCCCTTGAGCTGACCTTCCAGCATCAAGCGATCGGCCAGCGCGGGCTCGAAGTCCGGAGAGATTTCCAAGGCGCGGTCGAGGGCGATCCGCGCTTCGGTGAGATAGGCGCTCGCGTTGTTCTTTTCCTTCGCCGCCGCAGCGGCGTAAGCGCGGCCCAAGCGGCGGTGGGCTTCGGGATTTTCCGCCGCCTGCGTGGCAAGACGGCGATAGGAGCCGATGCCGTTCGTGATGTCGCCGGTTGCGATCTGCGCGCGGCCCAAGAGTTCCATGGCCGCGAAGTCATCGGGAGACGCGGCCGCGAAATCGCGCGCGGCGTTCAGCGCGCGGGCATTGTCGGAGCGCGCCAGCAACATTTCGATGAGCTTCATGCGCGGCTGCGTCGCCGACGGATCGCGCGCGATGGCCAGTTCGTACTGTTTTGCCGCGCTTTCGGGATCCCCATTGCGCAGGGCCAGATTTGCCAGGCCGTCGAACGCGGTTGCGTTCTTGGGGTCCATCCGCAGCGCCTCGGCGTACCATTTGCGGGCCGCCGCCTCGTCGTCCCGGCGTTCCTCGATCCGCGCGAGGTTGAGCGCGGCCGCGACAAAGCCGGGATCCTTGTTGAGCGCCGCCGTGAACGCGGTGCGCGCCGCTTCGACGTCATCCGCGGCGAGGTGCGCGGTGCCTTCCAGATTGTACGCGTTCGGATCGTTCGGATTGGCCTTGATCATGGCCGCCGCGGTTTTCAAGGCCTTCTCCGGCGCGCGGCCGCGCAGTTGGGTCAGGACCATCATGGTATTCGCCTGGAGCGATCCCGGATTGATATCCAGCACCTTCTGAAGCTGCGCGGTCCCTTGATCGATATCGCCGGTCTGCAGGCGGCCCGCCGCGAGCGCGAGTTGCGCCGACGCGTCGCCGGGATTTTGAGCCACACCTTGTTCGAACATCTCGAGCGCCCGGTCGCTGCGTCCGGCGCCGAGATAGGCGTTGGCGAGCTGCACCTTGAGTTCCGTGTCGCCGGGGTTACGAGCCGCGACTTGCTCGAGAACCTCCACGGCTTTGGCCGAGTTCTTCTGGCGCTGGTAAACCCCCGCCAGCAACTTGGCCCCGGCGACGTCGTCGGGCGCCTGCGCGACATAACGCTGGGCCCAGGTGCGGGCGATTTCAGGGCGATTGTCGGCGTATGACGCCGCCGCCAGGAGATAGGCCGCGGGCGGGAAGTTTTCGATCAGCGCCGTCTGGCCGATCAAAAGCTGCGATGCCTCGCGGTATTTGCGATCGCGCACGAGCATATAAGCGTTGAGATAGTGCGCCATGGCGTTGCGGCTGTCCTTGGTCAGGACATAGTCGATGTCGGCCCTGGCGCCGGCCGTGTTCTGCTGGTTCAGCTTCACCACGGCGCGCGCGACATAGGCGCGCAGGTAATCGGGCCGACGCTGAATGATTTCGTCCAGCTGCTTCCGGGCGCCGGTGAAATCCTTCTGCTGCTGGCGCAGTTCGGCCTTGAGCACCAGGAGTTCCGGCTGATTTTTTTCACGCGCCAGCGCCTTGTCGAGTTGCTTTTCCGCGCCCGCGAAATCGCCGTCCAACCGCCGGAGGATGGTGTCCGCCACAAGCGCGCTGGGGCGCTCCGCGTTGAGGGCGAGCGCCTGGTCGATGAGGCCGCGTGCGGCGGCGCGGTCATTAAGGGCAATATGCGCCCGCGCCTGGGTCGCCAGAAGATCGGCGCGCGGATCGCCGTGCAGCTTCGCCGGATCGAACTTCGTGACCACGTCGCGGAATTTGCCTTGCGCGAAATAGCTCTGCGCCAGGGGACCGGAAATCTTGGCTTCGTCAAAATCGCGGCTGCGGGCGGTTTCGAGCTCACGCTGGGCCGACACCGCGTCGCCGGTGCGCAAGTAGAGAAGCGCAAGTTCATAGCGCGCGGTGGAGTTTCCCCCATCGGCGACAATCGCGTTCTTCAATTCGATAATGGCCGCGGCGGGGTTTCCCTCCAGGGCGAACTTGGCCGCCTTGTCGAAGTGGCGTTGGGATTCGACATTTGTCGGCGCCGCGAAGGCCGTTCCCATCGTCGCCGGCGGCATCATCAGCGCCGCGGTGGCGATTCCGGCATAGAGCGAACGGCGGATGTCCATCTTCGAGATGAGGGTCGTCATCTTGGTCCTCTTCACTTCGCGGCGGCGCGGATGTCGTAGGCCGCAAGCAGGCTGTAGAGCGTGGGGCGGCTGACCCCCAAAATCTTCGCGGCGCGCGACAAATTGTTGTGACAGGACGCCAAGGCCTTCTGAATGGCGTCGACCTCCGCTTTGCGGCGCGCCTGGCGCAGAGTCACGAAGGCGTCGTTCTCGCCCGAGTCCGCGAGGCCGAGGTCCGCCGGCGTAATGCGATTGTCCTGCGCCAGCACCACGGCGCGTTTAATCCGGTTCTCCAGCTCACGCACGTTGCCGGGCCACGCGTAGTTGCTAAGGGCGACCAACGCGCCTTGCGAGAAATCCATGCGGCCCTTGCGGTAACTCTCGGCAAAGCGGTGCAGGAACGTGTGCGCCAGGACCAGGGCATCGCCTTCCCGTTCGCGCAGCGGCGGCACCGTGATGCAGACCTCGTTCAAGCGGAAGAACAGGTCTTCGCGGAAACCGCCTTGAGCGATCATGCCCGCCAAGTTGCGGTTCGTCGCCGAGACGATGCGTAAATCGACGGTAATGTCCTCGCGGCCGCCGAGACGTTGGAATGTCCGGTTCTGAAGAAAGCGCAGCAGCTTGGCCTGGAGCGCCATCGGCATGTCGCCGATTTCATCCAGGAACAGCGTCCCGTTCTTGGCCTGCTCGACCTTCCCCTTGGTCTGACGGACGGCGCCGGTGAAGGCGCCGCGTTCATATCCGAAGAGTTCGCTCTCGAGCAGGTTCTCAGGGATCGCGGCGCAGTTCACCGCGACGAAGGGGCCCCGCACGCGCCCGCTGCAGTTATGAACGGCGCGCGCGAACATTTCCTTGCCCGTTCCGCTCTCGCCCATGATCAGCAGGCTGACATCCGTGGGCGCCACCCGTTCGACGACCCGGCACACGTCGAGCATCACCGACGAAGCCGCGATGATTCCGTCGAGTGCTTTGGAAGACGGGCACGTCAGGCGGCGGTTTTCCTCCTCGAGCACATGGAGCTGCCAGGCGCGTTCCAGGATCAGGCGCAACTGGTCGATGTCGACCGGTTTGCCGAAAAAGTCGTAAGCGCCGAAGGAAACGGCCTTGATCGCGTTGTTGCGATCTTCGTTGCCGCTGGCCACAACGATCTTGGTGCCCGGGTATTCCGCGAGAATACTGTCGAGAATTCCGAGCCCCTCGGTCGCGCCGTCCGGATCCGGCGGCAGACCCAGGTCGAGCACCACGAGCGATGGCCGGTGGCGCTCCATGATATTGAGGGCTTCCGAACGGTCGCCCGCAACGTGCACAACGAAGTCATTCGACATCGCCCAGCGCATCTGGCTTTGAAGCCCGGCGTCGTCTTCCACCACCAGGAGATCGCGTGTCGGCGCCTCGGCCGGAATGGCCGTAGCGGTCTCGCCCATGGTGTCACCCATTGATCACTTTGAGTTTCGGAACGCCGCTTTCGGAAGCGGCCGTAATTTCTGAGGCCCCACTAAGTGGAAGCCGCACAATCATCCGCGTGCCGCGGCCGATCTCGCTCTCGACGTCCAATTGCCCGCCCAATTCCTGGATGAGCTGGCGCGTCTGGAAAGCGCCGATGCCGAAGCCGGAGGCTTTGACCGTCGTCAGCGGCTGAAACAGTTTGTTTTCGATGAAGGCGCGGTCCATGCCGGGCCCGTCGTCAGACACGCAGATGACGGCTTGGCCTTGATCGATTTTCGCTTCCAGCGCGATGTCGCCCTGCGCGCCGGTTGCGTCGAGGGCGTTCTGCAGCAGGTGATTGAGGACCGTGTCGAGCTTGTCCGGGTCGCCTTGCAGCTGGATCTTTTCCTTTGGGACATCGGTCCGCAGCCGCGCGATCTGCAGGCGCCACGTCCGTGCAAGGCGCGACAGGCGTTCCGTAAGGTCGAACGCGACTTTGGACGCGGGCGCCGCCGTGCGGCTTTTGATCTGCTCCAGCAGGGTGCGCATACGCGCCGAGCAATGACCGACAGTACGCAGCATATCCTTTTGAAACTCCGGATTGTCGCCGTAACGTTCCGCGTTCTTGACCATCAAACTCATTTGACCGGCGAGATTCTTGATGTCGTGAACGACAAATGCGAAGTGGCGGTTGAAGTCCTCGAAGCGCCTGAGCCGGGCGAGAGACTGCGCGGCCTCGTCCTCGGCGATATAACTCGCCGCCTGGCGTCCGGCCGTCTTCAGAAGCTCGAAATCCTCCCAACTCAACTGCACGTCGGTCCGGGGCTGCGCCAAAAGCGCGATACCAATAAGGCCGCCGGCGTGCAGCAACGGGAGAACGAGCCAACTCCGGTTGTGTTCCCGCAGCCCTTGCGGCACGGGGATCGCGGCCGGCGCGCCGTCGACCTCCCCGGTTTCAAGAGCCAGAACCCCGGGGGCGATCCCAAGGGCTTCCACAAAAGGATCGTCGTTCGCGAAGACCGGCAGGCCATTGCCCATATTGAAGGACGCCGCGACCCGAAAGACCCCGTCCCGGGGCATCCACAAAGCGCCGCCCGTGCTTTCGACGATATTGGCCAGGGCGCGGATCACGCGGTCCGGCATTTTGAGCTCGGACGAGCTGTCCGATACGGCCGCGATGAACTGCAGCCATTCCTTGCGGTAGTCGTATTTGTAGCTGAAGAAGTTCCGGCTGATGAACGCCCTCCCCCGCGCCTGCACCTTGCCCGAGGACAAGATCACCATCAGGAGCAGGGCCGCCGAGGTCAGGAAAACCGCCTGGGTCACCGTTCCCCAAGCCCCGTCAAGCGCGCGCAGCGAGAACCCGACCATCGACATCACGATCAAGTAGCAGCCGGCCGCGAGAAGCGTCGCCGAACGGAACACCATTTGCCGCGACACATGAAGGTCGATCGGCCAGCTTTCTGCGCGTCCGGCGGCCAGCACGATGAACGGCGCCGCGAGGCTGTCGATGAAGCCCCTCGCCGCATAAGTCTGGGCGTCGATGACGCCGAACAGGGCCGCCTCGGCGTATATATAGAAGTCGAATATGAACAGGACGCCGGCGCCGAAGCACAAGTTCTTCACGGCCCAGCGCGCTTCGGCGCCGCTGTTGCGGAACAGGTTCTCGACCAATAGAAGCCCCACCACGGCGAGAACGATCCGCGCGATGAAGGACAGCCGCGCCGCGAGTTCGGACAGTTCGCCGGTCAGCGCGCCATAAGCCGCGACGGCGAGAACATATCCGGTGGCGGCAACGACCGCGCCCGCCATCAACGCCACGACCGTTTTCTCGACGCGCTTGCGGTAAGCGATAAAGAGCACAAAGCCCAGCACCGCGATCCAGGCCAGCGACCGCAACTGCTCGAGCACGACCACGGACATCCGGAGCGGCTTGGCTGTCGTCAGACCGCTCGCGACAACCGCGAGCGCCCAAACGCCGGTCATCACGCTGGCCGCCAGCATCAAGGCTTTGTAGCGATGCTGCGCCCGGCTTACCGCAAGCAGGCCGGCGGCGGCCAGGAACGCAATGGCCGCGACCGCATAGCTGATGAAGATGACCGCATTGATCATGATGGCGGCTCTACCGCGCCCCTTCCTGCCACAGCACCACACGCGCGGTTTGGAACAAGATGACGGCGTCGAGGAAGAGGTTGCCGTTCTTCACGAAATAAAGGTCGTAGGCGAG
The DNA here is from genome assembly GCA_020852595.1 of Rhodospirillaceae bacterium. GTDB lineage: Bacteria > Pseudomonadota > Alphaproteobacteria > Rhodospirillales > Rhodospirillaceae > SHVO01. Next base: position 3,760 of record JADZAK010000059.1, on the reverse strand, counting down.
CTTGGCCCGCGCGTCTTCATCCGAAGCGCCGTAGGGATAGTTGATCTGCGCCCATCCGGTGATGCCCGGCTTCACGCGGTGGCGCACGTCGTAGTAGGGGATCTTTTGCTTCAGGTTCTCGACGAACACCGGGCGTTCCGGGCGCGGCCCGACAAAACTCATGTCGCCCAGCAGCACATTGAGGATCTGCGGGATTTCGTCGATGCGGGTCCTGCGCATGAACTTCCCGACACGCGTCACCCGGCTATCGTTGCTCTGGGCCCAGCGCGCGACACCGTCTTTCTCGGCGTCCGTCCGCATGCTGCGGAACTTGAGGATCCGGAATGAGCGGCCGTTGGCGCCGACGCGCTCCTGGCGATCGAAAATCGAGCCCGGACTGTCGATACGGATGGCGGCGGCGGCAAGCACCGTGATCGGCAGCGTCAGGATGAGGACCAGCAGCGCCACCACGACGTCGAAGGTCCGCTTGGCCGCCGTGCGGGCCCATGAGGTGCGGAAGCCTTCCGAGAAGATGAGCCAGCTGGGGCTCACGGCATCGAGATCGATCTGGCCGGTCTGGCGTTCCCAGAAGCTGGAGAACTCGGTCACGGACAAGCCGGCGAGTTTGCATTCCATCAAGGCTTCGACCGGAAGGCCGCTGCGTTCACGCGAAGGCACAATCACCTCGGCGGCGCGGAGAGCGCGCGCTTGCTCGACCAGCGCCGTCGGCTGCTCCAGGAGGCGGCCGGGCAGAACTTTAAAAGCGCTGAGGCGTTTGTGGCGTTCTTCACCCTCGATCGGCACGAAACCGACCACCCGATAGGGGCTGCGGGAGCTGCCGTTCAGGTATTCAATCTTTGCGGCACATTCATCGACGCCGATCACAAGAACGCGGTGTTCGAGCACGGTGCCGTTGAAATTGTAGGCGAAGGCCCGGTGACGGAAGAGCAGCGCGGTGAAGAAGAAGCCCGTCGCCGCGCCGAGGGCAATCGCGTAGTAGAGCTTGAGATTGATGTCCTCGACGAGAAACATCTCGGCCAGCGAGATGCTGACCGCCATCAGGAAATACATCAGCACCGCCACGGTCGCGAGGCGCATGACGATGCGGTTCGGATCGGCGCCGATCTCTCTATTGTAGAGACCGCACGCCGAGGCGGTGGCGAACGCGATCACGCAGAACAGCGGCAAGAGAAAAGTCTGGCCGAAAATCTCGCCCTGGGTGTCGCCGTCGACCATATATAAAGCCATGGCCCGGCTGATATTGAAGAACGTGATGAAGGCCGCGATCTCGACGACCGCGAAGAGCACGGCGCGCAGCGCGATATGGTGACCAAACAAACGAACCATAAACAACCTCGCTCGCCTGTAAGGGCGGCGTTCTACCGAATGATGTTCCGACTAAGAGACCGATTTGGAAGATTGGGCGCTTGACAACTGCGGCTGTATAACGAGGCGGTACAGCACTAGTTCCCTTACAGTGTTAAGCGGCGCTTCCACTCGCGAGCGGCCGCGGTGAAACGCAACCGGCGTCTCGCAGCGGCAAATTGCCGAAGAATTGCTGTGTTCGTCGAAGGCGCGTCGTTCGCACGCAAACGAAATCGAAACCGTTCCCTGAAAATTTTTGTGAGGCTCGGCTCGCCAAACGCGAGCCAAATCGCTGCCGCGGCAGTTGCCAATTATCTTTACACTCGCGCAGAGCGGAGCATGCGCGGTATCGGAAGGATTTTACACCTCGCGCGTTTTCGGCCCGCAAAACAGTGAAATCCGCAATGGCACGCTTCTTGCTCCTCTGAAGGCGTGAACGGCATAGGGCCGTTTTGGATTAGGAGTTTGGTTCATATGTTCGACAATATTCTCCGCTCGTGGAGGAAAGTGGTCATCGCCGTTGGCGCCTTGGGAGCTGCCTGCGCGTTCTCTCCGGCGGCCGGCGCGGCCACCATCAATTTTGCGTCGTTCGGCATCGGCGGCGCGTTCTCGCTGCCCGCCGGCGAGCACCTCGGCAACACCAATTCGATCTTCATCGGCAACGGCGGTCAGATCACCGTTACGCAGGGCGATATCGGCGACCTTTCCGGCATGATCAATTTTGGTCAGCTCGGCACCCTGGCCGACATCCCGAGCCTGTCGGCCTTCACGCCGATCAGCAACTATCTGACCCTCACCGGCGGCATCGCGCTCGACCTGAATTCGATCTCGGTGAACAGCCAGTCCGGCCCGACGCCGGGCTTCATCAACATCTCGGGCGACGGCATCCTGCACGCTCCGGGCTACGACCCCACCGAAGCGAAGTTCAGCTTCACCGGCACGACAACCGACAACAAGTCGTTCGTGCTCGCGGTCCACACCTCGGTGCCGGAACCACTCCCCGTCGCGCTGCTCGGCCTCGGCCTGATCGGCGTGTTCATGACCCGCCGTGTCACCGCGTGCAGGGGCGCCCAGACCGCCGCCTAAACAGCGGCCGCCCGCGACCGGATCTTTGCAATCCGGAAAAGGTCCCGCAGAGCCGGTCCGCAAAGGATCGGCTCTGTTCCTGTCTGGTGCGCGATGGCGGAGAAATAAAAAAAGCCGGGAGACCCGGCCTTTAGAGGCGATTTCGCGCCTTGCCCGGATGAACGGGCAAGGCGCGCATCGCAAAGAAAACCGTATTAGACGGCTTCTTTAAGTTCCTTGGCAGCGCGGAAAGCGACTTTCTTGCTGGCCTTAATCTTGATCTGTTCGCCGGTCGCCGGGTTACGGCCCATGCGCGCAGGGCGCTTACGGACCTGCAGCACGCCGAAACCGCCGATGCGGATCTTGTCACCTTTCTTGAGATGCTTCGTGAGCAGACCCACGAGGTCGGCGAGGATCTCGCCCGAAACTTTCTTCGACAGTTCATGCTTGTCGGCGAGCGTCGCCGCCAGATGCTTCAACGTGACAACCGCAGGCTTATCGGACGATGTGGCCATTTTCTCCACCCCTGAATTGTTGATCGGCAAACCCCGACGGACGCCTTATTTATAAGGGTAACAGCGCCGTCTTGGCTGCACTCTTATCGCAGGTCCTGAAACCACGCAAGCGCAAGGACCACTGTTTAACGCATATTTTGCGACATTTTTTACACCTCGCGCGCGCGATACGCCTTGCCTTTCGATGCAAACTGCATTGCGCCGGCGCGTCGGAGAGTCGCGATTCACCGCGTGAACCTGATGAAACGCACAGCCCGGCGCGCGGTTGCAACCGCTGCGAAGCCGAGGTCGCAGAGGAGTGCGGGTTACTCGCGCGGTGCGCGCCCTCACTTGAGGATGATTCTAAATATGCCTTTTTGCCCTTATTTTATTGAGCTTTTTCCGATCACCGCCTCCTAATCATACCGTCGCGGCGGCGGCCGTGCGCAAGCGCGGCACAGTCATGTGCGCTTCTCGCCGTGCACGGCGTTACGGCGGCGGTGCGACGTCCACGTCTGCTTTCATCTCGCGAGAGCTTTGCGGACGCGTGCACGCAGATGGTTTCAACACGCATCGGAGTTATGCACAGGCCGGCGGCGGCGCATTCAGATTTGCATGCGCTTCATGGCGCGCCGCCGCCTGTGGACAACTCACATGCGGTGCGGCGGTGCACCGCGCCGCCGGACACGGTATTCACGTTCGGCGTTAATTTCCGCCGCCACAGACACGGCGTCGGCGCACACATAGAACCACGGCAGCCGGATGATGCCCGCCGCGAGGGACTCGAAGGCCTCGTTGTGGTTGCCGAAATTGGAGACGTAAGCCGAGACGCCGGCCGAGGCGACGATCCAGAACTG
>JADZAK010000058.1 GCA_020852595.1 Rhodospirillaceae bacterium | reverse complement strand
CCGTGCTCCAGGCGAACCGTGCGGTCCATTCGCGCGGCGAGAGCGGGGTTATGGGTCGCGATCAGGGCGGCGAGTCCGTGCTGTTTGGACAGGCCGACCAGCTGGGCGAAGACTCCATCCGAGGTTTCCGGGTCCAGATTCCCGGTCGGTTCGTCGGCGAGAAGCAGAGCCGGACGGTTGGCGAGCGCCCGGGCGATCGCCACGCGCTGCTGTTCGCCGCCGGAGAGCTGGCCGGGGCGATGGTCGGCCCGGGGGCCGAGGCCGAGGGAGTCCAGGAGTTCCTGGGCCCGGAGAGCGGCCGCCTTGCGGCTCACCCCGGCGATCATCTGCGGCACGATGATGTTCTCGAGGGCCGAGAACTCGGGCAGCAGATGGTGGAACTGATACACGAAGCCGAGGCGGGCGCGGCGCATCTCGGTGCGGCGGTCGTCGGACAGCGCGTTGCAGGCCTCGCCGTCGATGAAGACCTGACCGCGGTCGGGCAGCTCCAGGAGGCCCGCGATATGGAGAAGCGTGGACTTCCCCGCCCCGGACGGTCCGACCAGAGCGACGACTTCGCCCTTCTTCACGGCGAGCGCGGCGCCGCGCAGGACGTGCAACTCGGTTTCGCCCTGGCGATAGACGCGCTCGAGACCCTTCAGCTCAATGGCGAACTCACTCATGACGCTCACTCATACCTGAGGGCCTCGACGGGATCTGTCTTGGCCGCGCGCCAGGACGGGTAAAGGGTGGCGAGGAACGAAAGGCCGATGGACATGGCGAGCACGGCGAGGGTCTCGTCCCATTCCATCTGCGCGGGCATCTGGGTGAGATAGTAGATCTCGGGCGAGAACAGTTCGGTGCCGAGCAGCTTCTCGATGCCGCGGCGGATGCCGTCGATGTTCTCGCAGAACACCCACCCCAGACCGAAGCCGAGGAACGTACCGATGACGCCGACCGAGGCGCCGGTCATGAAGAAGATGCGCATGATCATGCCGCGGGAGGCGCCCATGGTGCGCAGGATGGCGATGTCGGCGCCCTTGTCCTTCACCAGCATGATGAGCCCGGAGATGATGTTGAAGGCCGCGACGACGATGATGATGGTCAGGATCATGAACATCACGTTGCGCTCGACCTGAAGGGCGGTGAAGAAGACCTCGTTGGTCTGCTCCCACGAGAGCACGCGGTGCCCCTGCCCCATCACATCCTTCACGCGCTCGGCGATGATCCGGGCGTTGTCGGGATTGTCGACATGGATCTCGAAATTGGTGACGGCTTCGGGCTGCTTGAAATAGATCTGCGCCAGGGGCAGCGGCATGAAGATGACCGAGCTGTCGAACTCGCTCATGCCGACGTTGAAGATGGCGCCGACGGTGTAGGTGGCCGTGCGCGGCACGGTGCCGAACGCGGTGACATTTCCATTGGGCGAGATGAGGGTGAGATCGTCGCCCACCTCAATGCCAAAGTGCGCGGCCATGCGCGTCCCGATGGCGATCGCCTTGTTGTCGATGACGGGCGAGAGCGAACCGCCGACGATATGGTCGGAGATCCAGGGTTTATTGAAGAGATCGAGCCCCGGCACGCCGCGCACCAAGGCGCCCGAATTATACCCGCGCGCCGTGGCCATGACCTGGCCGATGATGAGCGGAGAAACCGACGTGACGCCGGGGATCTTTTTCACCTCGCCCAGCTTGGCGTCGTAATCGGTGATCGAGCGCGAGAGCGCCGTCACGTCGATATGACCGTTGACGCCGAGGATGCGCGAGAACAGGTCCTGCCGGAAGCCGTTCATCACGGCCATGACGATGATCAGGGTGGCGACGCCGAGCGCGATCCCGACAAAGGAAAAGCCGGCGATGACGGAGACAAAACCTTCCTTGCGCCGCGAGCGCAAGTAACGCGATGCCACCATCCGCTCGAAGGCGCCGAAGATCATGGATCAGTTCTTTCTCATGTCACCCTCGGCGAAATCCGAGGGTCCAGGGCGTTGGAATGGGGTGTTTGGGATGGACCGCGCGCGCATCATTCCTAGATCGTCACCGACAGTTTCGAAACGGCGCTTTCGAGGCTGAGTTCCTCTTTCGCGCCGGTGGCGCGGCGCTTGAGTTCGACCATGCCCTTGGCGATACCCTTGGGGCCGACGACGATCTGCCAGGGGATGCCCATCAGGTCCATGTCGGCGAACTTCACGCCGGCGCGTTCGTCGCGGTCGTCATAGAGCGCGTCGCAGCCCTGGCGCTCGATGGCGTCGTGGATCTTCTCGCACGCTTCATCGCAGGCCTTGTCGCCGACCTTGAGGTTGACGATGCCGACGTGGAACGGCGCGACGCTGTCCGGCCATACGATGCCGTTTTCGTCGTGGCTGGCTTCGATGATGGCCGCGACGCAGCGCGACACGCCGATACCATAACAGCCCATCTCGACTTCCACCTGGTTGCCGTCGGGACCGACGACCTTGGCGCCGAGGGACGCCGAGTACTTCTTGCCGAGATAGAAGGTGTGGCCGACTTCGATGCCGCGCGCGGACACGAGATCGGCGCCGAGCTCCTCGGCCTTTTTCGGATCGTGTTTCTCGTCGGCGGCGGCGTAGAGGCTGGTCCAATCCTCGACGATGCGGCTGAGATCGGCGTTGTAGTCGACATTCTCGGGGATCGGCTTGTCGAGATAGGCCTTGTGGCAATAGACCGCGCTTTCGCCGGTGTCGGCGAGCACGATGAATTCATGCGACAACGTCCCGCCGATGGGGCCGCTTTCCGCGGCCATCGGGATCGCGCGCAGGCCCATGCGCGCGAAGGTGCGCAGGTACGCGACGATCATCTGGTTGTAGCTGTGGAGCGCGCTCGCATAGTCGAGATCGAACGAATAAGCGTCCTTCATCAGGAACTCGCGGCCGCGCATGAGGCCGAAGCGCGGGCGCACTTCGTCGCGGAACTTCCAAGTGATCTGATAGAGGTTCTTCGGGACGTCGCGGTAGCTTTTGGCGTTCGAACGGAAGATGTCGGTCACCACCTCTTCATGGGTGGGGCCGTAGAGCATGTCGCGCTCGTGACGGTCCTTGATGCGCAGCATCTCGGCGCCGTAGTCGTCGTAACGGCCGCTTTCCCGCCACAGGTCGGCCGATTGGATGGTCGGCATGATGATCTCGAGCGCGCCCGCCGCGTTCTGCTCCTCGCGCACGATGCGCGCGACGTTTTGCAGGACGCGATTGCCCAGCGGCAGCCAGTTGTAGATGCCCGCGGCGTGCTGGCGGATCATCCCGGCGCGCAGCATCAGGCGATGCGACACGATCTGGGCTTCGGTGGGGTTTTCCTTGAGGGTCGGGGCGAAAAAGCGCGAGAGACGCATAGGTGGTCCTTAGATCCAAAAATGTGCCCGGACCATAGGGGATGGATGGAAAATAGGCAATGAAAGCGGGATTAAGTAACCGGACTCACAGTGTTTTGCGCGGCCCTCAAGGGGCGCCGGGTTTCGCCTCGGGAAGAACAATACCCCGGGCCCGGAGGCTGGATTTGCAGGCTTCGGCCATGAGGACCTCGTCCCGGCTCTGGATTTGCGTTCCATTCCAGAAGACGGCGTCCCCCTTGATCGTGAGGGCACCCAGGGCGGCCTTGCCTTCGAGCCCGCGCCGGGAGTCCAGGACATCACCCGAGGCGCCGCGCAGACGTTTCAGCGTATCGACCGTGAGCGGGATCTCGAGGAAGGCCGGGAGATCGAGGGCGGAGGAGCCGTTCACATCGGCCGGAACGACCGCTTTGCCGCGCACATCCACGCCGCCCTGATAGGCCACGCCGGGGCGCGGCTGATGGGCCACGAGTTTGCGGCAGTCGGCGGTGGAGATCGTAACGGTTTCGGCCGCCGCAGCCGGAACGGCGGCAAGCACAAAGAGAGCGGCGAGCGCGATCTTGCTCATGAAAGCTTTTGCCTCGTCCAGGAGACGATGCCCTGACTATCGCGCGCGCCGGCTTCCTGGGCAATGAGTTTGCCGGCCTTGAGCAGCATGAGGGTGGGAACGGCCTGGATGCCGTAGCGCGCGGCGATTTGAGGCGCGTTATCCATGTTGAGTTTGACGAGACGCACCTCCGGCTCCAACTCGCGCGCGGCGCGCTCGAACATGGGGCCCATCATGCGGCACGGGCCGCACCAGGGCGCCCACACATCGACGAGGACCGGAATAGTATTGGAAGCCGTGTGACGCTCGAAGCCGGCGGGATCGACGTCAACCGGATGATTCTGGAAAAGCTGAACGCCGCAGACCCCGCACTTGGGCTGGTCTTTGAGTTTCCCGGCCGCGACGCGGTTGATCTTCCGGCAGGCGGGACAGACGACGTGTTCTTTACCCTCGGGCATGGTGCTCTCTCTCCAATCGCCCCCGGTTCCTGAACTAGCGCTTCACTTCCTCGATCTCGACCAATGTGCCGGCGAAATCCTTCGGATGCAGGAACAGGACGGGCGTGCCGTGCGCGCCGGTTTTCGGTTCGCCGTCGCCAAGCACGCGCTTGCCCGATTTCCTCAGCCGATCGCGCGCGGCGTAAATGTCGCCGACTTCATAGGAGACGTGATGGATGCCGCCGGCGGGGTTGGCATCGAGGAACTTCCTGATCGGCGAGTTGTCGCCGAGCGGATGCAGGAGTTCGATCTTGGTGTTGGGCAGCTCGACGAAGACGACCGTGACGCCGTGATCGGGCAAATCCTGCGGCGCGGAGACCTTGGCGCCCAGGGTGTCGCGATAGTTGGCCGTGGCGGCGGCGAGATCCGGCACCGCGATGGCGACATGGTTCAGGCGTCCGATCATGCAATCCTCAAACGTTTGTCCTTCTTACTTGGGAGATTTTAGAAGAAAGCGCAACGCCGGGGGAATTATATTTTGTTATCAGGGTGTTATTGGGCAGCCCCCTCAGACGCGGCTGACGTGGACCTTCACGACGGGTTTACGGGACGGCGCGAAGACCTTGCGCACGGCCTGGCGGACGTTCTCCTCGATGACGTCGTCGTCGCGGCGGGCTTTTTTCGGGAGCTTGTCGACGGCGTTCTGGATGACCCAGGCCCAATCGCGGTCGGCGTCTTCCAGGGGGTCCGACATGCCGAGCACGGAGACGAGCGGATCGGCCATGACCACGCCGGTGTCATCGAGCACCACGGAAGCGACCACGCCGCCGTCGTAGAACATGCGCTTCTTGTCGCGCAGCATCGGGCTCGAAAACGGAATGAGTTCGTTGTCGTCCCAGGCCATGCGGCCCGACCAGACCGTGCCCTTGATCTCGGCCTTGCCGTCCGTGAACTTCACGGCGGAACCGTTTTCGACCTGGAGGGTCTGCGGCACCTGACATTCGGCGGCGAGCGCGGCGTGCTCGCGGATATGCATGGCTTCGCCGTGCACGGGAATGGCGATGCGCGGGCGGACCATCTGGTACATGCGGCGCAACTCGTCGCGCGCGGGATGGCCGGAGACATGGATGAAATGATCGCGGGTCGTCACGACACCGACGCCGATCTTGGCGAGCTGGTTCTGCACTTTCGCGATGGCCTTCTCGTTGCCGGGAATGGCGCGCGAGGAGAAGATGGCGACATCGCCTTCCTGAAGGCTGAGTTCCGGATGATAGCCGTAGGCGATGCGCATGAGCGCGGCGCGCCCCTCGCCCTGGCTTCCCGTACAGATATAGACGACCTTGTCGCGCGGCAGGTGGGCGGCGTCCTCGGCTTTGAGGAAACGAAGATCGGGCGCGAGATAGCCGGTGCGGCGCGCGGTTTCGAGGATGCGCCACAGAGAAGCTCCAATGAGCGAAACATGGCGGTCATTGGCGGCGGCGGCGCGGGCGATGGAATCCAGGCGCGCGACGTTGGAGGCGAAGCAGCCGACCACGATGCGGCCCGTGTAGCGGCCGAACAGGCTGGTGAGGCTGTCCTTCACCTCGCGCTCGGACCCCGCCTCGCCTTCGGTGAAGACGTTGGTGGAATCCCCGATCAGCGCCAGCACGTTCTCCTCGCCCAGCTTGCGCAGGGCGTCGAAGTCGGTGACTTCTCCAATGATGGGATCGGGATCGAACTTCCAATCGCCGGTGTGGAAGATTGTGCCGTATTTGGTACGCACCGCGAGGGCGTTGGGTTCCGGCACCGAGTGCGTCAGGGTGATGAAGTCGACGGTGAACGGGCCGAGCCTGGCTTGCCCGCCGAGCGGGATCACATGGACCGGAACTTCGTTCTCGAGGCCCGCTTCCTTCAATTTGTATTCGAGGAAAGCCGCGCAGAAGGGCGTGGTGTAGACCGGGCAGCGGAGCTGCGGCCACAGGTAGGCCACGGCGCCGACATGGTCCTCGTGCGCGTGGGTGATGATGAGGCCGTCAAGCTTCTCGCGCCGTTCGGCGATGAAGCTAGGATCTGGCATCACCACATCGAGGCCGGGAATGGACTCGTCGCCGAAGGTGACGCCGAGATCGACCATCAACCATCGGCCATCGCAGCCGAACAGGTTCAGGTTCATGCCGATCTCGCCGGCGCCCCCGAGCGGAATGAACCAAAAACCCTTGTCGAGGCCATTGGGGAAATTGGCGGTGGTGCGGAGGTCGGCTTTATTCATCTTCAACTCTAAAGCCCCTCCCCTTGATGGGGAGGGGTTGGGGTGGGGTGAAGCAATCGTTCGAGGCTCATAACTACACCATCAAGATTGCTTAGAACCTCGTTATTCCAATAACGCACAACTTTATATCCTTGCCCCTCGAGCCAGCGTGTACGCGAGGCATCCCGGCTCAATTCGCGCTCCAATCCGTGCTGGCCACCATCAACTTCGATAACAAGGCGAATGGCATGACAACAAAAGTCGGCAATGAAATCACCAATTGGCGCCTGCTTGCGGAAGTGAAAACCACGCGCTTTCAGTGTGCGTAGGTATGACCACAGCCGCTTTTCAGCTTCAGTCATTTGCTTTCGGAGTTCGCGAGCCCTTTCGATTTGCATTCGGCTGCTCCCCCCACCCCTGCCCCTCCCCACAAGGGGGAGGGGTTTTAAGGAATCAGGAGTTACGCTGATGCACGGCAACCAGGCCGCGCATGGTGAGATCGGCGTCGGTGTGTTCGATGACCTTGGTGGCTTCGGCGAACAAGGGCGCGAGGCCGCCGGTTGCGATGACCTTCATGTTTTCGCCGCGCTCGGCCTTGATACGGCTGATGAGCCCTTCGATGAGACCGATGTAGCCCCAAAACACGCCCGACATCATGGCCGATACGGTCGTGGTTCCGACGACGGGCGCCGGCCCCGGATTGACGACTTGCAGGCGCGGCAACTGGGCCGTGGCCATATGCAAGGCTTCCATCGAGAGGTTGATGCCGGGCGCGATGCAGCCGCCGCAATAGGCCCCGCTTCCATCCACGACATCGAAGGTCGTCGCCGTGCCAAAGTCGATGACGATGAGGGGGCCGCCGTACGTCGTATGCGCCGCGATGGCGTTGATCACGCGGTCGGCGCCGACTTCTTTCGGGTTGTCGACGCGCACCGCGGTCCCGAGATCCATATCCTTGTCGCCGACGAACTTGGGCTCGACGTTGAAATACTTCTGGCACAGGCGCTTGAGGTCGAAGTTCTTGTCGGGCACGACGGAGGCGACGATGGCGTGGCGAATGGATGTCGGCTTGATGCCGTCGCGCTCGATGAGCTGCGTGAGCCAAATGCCGTATTCATCGGCGGTGCGGTCGGTCTTGGTGGCGGCGCGCCACTGGCCGAGCGGCGTGTTGCCCTCGTACACCGCGAAGACCACATTCGTATTTCCGCAATCGATGACGAGCAGCATCAGGTTTCTCCGAACATCACGTCACCCACGACCAGCTTGCGGCGGCCGTTCGGGGTTTCAAGCAACAGCGCGCCGTCGTCGTCGAGGCCGGCGAAGGTCCCACTCACCGTCCCTTCCGGGAGGCGGACCGACAAAGGCGCGCCCGAGGGCGGCCCATACGCGCGCCAGGCTTCGCGGATCGCCCCAAAGCCGTCGATGCGCCAGGTGTCGAGCCAGGCGGACAGGCTGCGGCCCAACATGGTGAGCACATGCGCGGGCTTGGTATCGACATGGGAGTCGGCGAGCGAGCCGACGGGATAGAGCGCGCCGGGCACGTCCACCGGGATCAAGTTGATGCCGATGCCGAGCACGATCCACTGGCGGCCGTCGGGATCGGTGGCGAGCTCCGGGAGCATGCCGCAGACCTTCTTGCCCTCGATCAGGATGTCGTTGGGCCATTTGAAGGCCACGACCGGCGGGGCGGTGTTGTGGCGCGGCAACTCGAGGATGGCGTCGCGCACGGCCAGGGCGGCGACAAAGCCGATCTCGGGGGCGCGGCGGGTCGCCTCGGGCGCTTTGATGAGGACCGAGGCATAGACGTTGCCGGGCGGGCTTTGCCAGCTGCGGCCCGCGCGGCCCCTGCCCCCGGTCTGGCTTTTGGCCCACACGAGCAGACCTTCGGCGACCTCGCCGCCCTGTTCGGCGATGCGCTTCAGGGCGGCGTTGGTGCTGTCGAGTTCGTCGAACTCCATCGTCCGCCAGCCGGACGGCAGATGGGGTTCGGGCGGTGGGTTAGAGGCGGTGAACCAAGTCAAGGAACGACCCCTCCCTGACCCTCCCCTTGAGGGGAGGGAATAAAGGACGGAAACTAGCCCAGGAACAACGCGCGGGCGGCGGCTTGGGCGCCTTCGACGAGCTTCGAGGGCACGACGAAGTAGACCAGCATCAGGACCGCGCACAGGCCCATGATCGCGCTGTTGATCATGTCCGGCTTGTCGAAGACGGCGCCCGGTTCATCGAAGTAAATCACCTTGATGATCCGGATGTAATAGAAGGCGCCCACGACACTCGCCAAGAGGCCGATGATGGCCAGCGGCACGAAGCCCGCGTTCACGGCGGCGACGAAGATGAAATACTTGCCGAGGAATCCGGCCAGCGGCGGGATACCCGCCATGGAGAACATGAGCGCGGCCAGAGCCATGGCCATGCCGGGATGGTTCTTCTGCAGGCCCGAGAGATCGCCGATCTCCTCCACATACTTGCCGTTCACGCGCATCGAGAGGATGACCGCGAACGTGCCGATGTTCATGAAGAGATAGATGAGCAGGTAGAACAGGAGGCCGCGCGCGCCCTCCTCGTTGCCCACCACGAGGCCGATCAGCGCGTAGCCGACGTGGCCGATGGAACTGTAGGCCATCAGGCGCTTGATGTTCTTTTGCGCGATGGCGGCGAACGAGCCCCAGAGCATGGAGAGGATCGAGATCAGCACGATCACCTGCTGCCACTGCTCGATCATCGGCGCGAACGGGCCGACGAGCACGCGCAGGAACAGACAGAGAGCCGCGATCTTGGGGGCGACCGAGAAGAAGGCCGTGATCGGGGTCGGGGCGCCTTCATAGACGTCGGGCGTCCACATATGGAACGGAACCGCCGAGACCTTGAAGGCAAGACCGGCGATGACGAAGACAATGCCGATGATGACGCCGAGGTGGGCTTCGCCGCCATGCATGGCCGTCGCGAGACCCGCGAACGACGTGGTGCCGCTGAAGCCGTAAACCAGCGACGAGCCGTACAGGAGCAGACCCGAGGCCAGCGCGCCGAGCACGAAATACTTCACGCCGGCTTCGGTCGAGCGGGTGTTGTCGCGGTGATAGGCGGCGAGCACGTACAGAGACAAGCTCTGCAGCTCGAGGCCGAGATAGACGGAGATGAGGTCGTTGGCCGAGACCATCATCATCATGCCGAGGGTGGCGAACAGCACCAGGATCGGAAGCTCGAAACGGGCCGTTTTGGCGGCCTGCGCCCAGCTGTTGATCATGAGCAGCGTCAGGGCCGCGCCGATGAGCACCAGGATCTTGGCGAAGGACGTGAAGCCGTTGACGATGAACAGGTCCTGGAACGTGAGTGCGGTGTCCGGACCCCGCAGGATCAGATAGGCGGTGACGCCCATGGCCGCGACGCCGAGCCACGACAGGAGCTGCGTGGAGTCTTCTTTACGGAAGACGCCGATCATCAGGAACAGCATCCCGGAGAGCGCAAGGAAGATCTCCGGGAATGCCGGGGTCAGGGATGCGAATTCGAACGTCATCGGAATGGCCCCTTAGCGCAGGAAGGCGACGAGCTGCTCGCCCAGGTGAGCTCCCACCTGGGTTTCGCCGGCCGCCTTCAGCGCAGCCTGATAATTGTTCACGAGCGCGGCAACCGACTCATTCATGACGTCGAGGAACGGCAGCGGATAGACGCCCATCCACATGGTGATGACGACGATCGGCGCGAGGATCGCGATTTCGCGGCGGTCGAGGTCCAGCATTTCCTTCACGTCGGCCTTGGTCAGCTCGCCCCAGATCACGCGGCGATAGAGATAGAGCATGTAGGTCGCGCCGAGGATGACGCCGGTGGCCGCGAACAGGGCCGCCCAGGTGTTCATCTGGAACACGCCGGTCAGCACCAGGAACTCGCCGACGAAGCCCGCCGTACCCGGCAGCCCCACCGAGGCCAGCATGAACACCATGAAGGCGAAGGCGTACTTCGGCATGTTGTTGGCGAGACCGCCGTAACGGCCGATTTCGCGGGTGTGCAGGCGGTCGTAGACCACGCCGACGCAGAGGAAGAGCGCGCCGGACACGACACCGTGCGAGAGCATCTGGAAGATCGCGCCTTCGATGGCCTGCTGGTTGCCGCCGAACACGCCGAGGGTCACGTAGCCCATGTGCGCGACGGATGAATAAGCGATGAGCTTCTTCATGTCGTCCTGCACCAGGGCCACAAGAGACGTGTAAACGATGGCGATGATCGAGAGCGTGAAGACGAACGGCGTAAAATAGGCGCTGGCTTCAGGCAGCATCGGCAGCGAGAAACGCAGGAAGCCGTATCCGCCCATCTTCAGGAGCACGCCGGCCAGGATGACCGAGCCCGCGGTCGGCGCATCGACGTGCGCGTCCGGGAGCCAGGTGTGCACCGGCCACATCGGCACCTTCACGGCGAAGGAGGCGAACATGCCGAGCCACAGCCAGTACTGCATGTCGCGCGCGAACTTGGCTTCCATCAAGGTCGGGATGTCGGTGGTGCCGACCTGGAAGTACATGGCGAGCAGCGCGACGAGCAGGAGCACGGAGCCCGTCAGAGTGTAGAGGAAGAACTTGAAGGCGGAGTAGACGCGCCGGCCGCCGCCCCACACGCCGATGATCAGGAACATCGGGATCAGCACGCCTTCGAAGAAGACGTAGAACAGCACCATGTCCAGGGCGCAGAACATGCCGACCATCATGGTCTCGAGGATCAGGAACGCGATCATGTATTCGCGCACCATCTTCTCGATGGCGTCCCACGAGGCGAGGATGCAGATGGGCATCAGGAACGTCGACAGGATGACGAACAGCATCGAGATGCCGTCCACGCCCATGTGGTAGCCGATGCGGTACTGCGGCAGCCAATCGACGCGTTCCTCGAACTGGAACGCCGCCGTGCCCGGCTCGAACCCGATCCAGATGAACAGCGAGAGGAAGAAGACGATCAGCGTGGTCCACAGCGCGACATAACGCGACTGGCGGGCGACGACCTCGGCTTCCCCGCGCACGAAGAGCAGGAACAGCGCGCCGACCAGCGGCAGGAAGGTGACCAGCGAGAGGATCGGCAGGCCGGTGATGAAGTTGGACAAGGCGGTCATGGTTACTTACCGTCCGATCACGAACCACGACACGATCACGGCGATGCCGACGATCATGGCGAAGGCGTAGTGGTAGAGATATCCGCTCTGCACGACGCCCAGGCGCTTGGCGACGCGCGCCGAGAGGGCCGAAAGGCCGTCCGGACCGAAGCGGTCGATGATGCCGGCGTCCCCGCCCTTCCAGAAGAGACGGCCCAGGCGGAACGCATTCTTCACGAACAGGAAGTCGTACAGCTCGTCGAAGTACCACTTGTTGAGCAGGAACTTGTAGACGCCCGGGAACGCGGCCACGAGGCGCGCCGGCATTTCCGGCTTACGCACGTACATGAGGTAGGCCAGACCGAAGCCCGCGACGGTCACGAACAGCGGCAGCCACTTCATGAAGAACGACGGGTGATGCGCGTGCACCTTGGCGATGGAATCGTGCGCCGCGAGCGGCGCGATCGCTTCCTTCCAGAACTCGGGGCGCGCTTCGCCGACGAAGTGCTCATAACCGATGTAGCCCGCGAAGACCGCGCCGACCGCGAGGCAGGCGAGCGGGATGGTCATGATGAGCGGGCTCTCGTGGACATGTTCCATGGTGTGGCGATCGGCGCGCGGCTTGCCGAAGAAGGCCAGGAACGTGAGGCGCCACGAGTAGAAGGAGGTGAGGAACGCCGCGACGATCAGGAGGCCGAAGGCATAATTGCCGACGCCCGTGCCCGCGCCATGCGTGGCTTCGATCACCATGTCCTTCGAGAAGAAGCCGGCGAACGGCGGCACGCCGGTCAGCGCGAGGTTACCGATGACCATCACCGCGAAGGTGAACGGGATCAGGCGGTAGATGCCGCCCATCTTGCGGATGTCCTGCTCCTCGCTCATGGCGTGGATCACGGAACCCGCGCCCAGGAAGAGCAGCGCCTTGAACCAGGCGTGGGTCATCAGGTGGAAGATGCCCGCCTGATAGGCCGACACGCCGCACGCGGCGAACATGTAGCCGAGCTGCGACACCGTCGAGAAGGCGATGATGCGCTTGATGTCGTTCTGCACGCAGCCGATGGTCGCGGCGAAGAAGGCGGTCGAGGCGCCGACGAAGGTGACGACGGCGAGCGCGTCAGGCGCGTATTCGAACACCGGCGACATGCGCGCGACGAGGAACACCCCCGCCGTGACCATCGTCGCGGCGTGGATGAGCGCGGAGACCGGCGTCGGGCCTTCCATCGCGTCCGGCAGCCAGGTGTGCAGGAGGAGCTGGCCCGACTTGCCCATCGCGCCCACGAACAGGAGCAGACAGGTGATGGTCAGGGCATGCAGGTCCATGCCGAAGAAGTGCACGCGGGTGTCGGCCTTGGTCGCCACGGCGTCGAAGAGGACATCGAAGCCGACGGCGTCGAACAGGAAGTAGATCGCGAAGATGCCGAGCAGGAACCCGAAGTCGCCGACGCGGTTGACGACGAAGGCCTTGATGGCCGCGGCGCTGGCCGAGGGTTTCTTGTACCAGAAGCCGATGAGCAGGTAGGAGACGAGGCCCACCCCTTCCCAGCCGAAGAACAACTGGACGAGGTTGTCGGCCGTCACGAGCATGAGCATCGCGAAGGTGAACAGCGACAGGTAGGCCATGAAGCGCGGCTGGCTGTCGTCATGCGACATGTAGCCGACGGAGTAGACGTGGATGAAGGTCGAGATGACCGTGACCGTCATGACCATCGTGGCCGACAGCGTGTCGTAACGCAGCGCCCAGTCGGCTTCGAAGGTGCCGGACTGGAGCCAGGTCAGGACCGGCGCCGTGATCGCATGGCCGTGCAGGGCCACGTCGATAAAGGTCGGGATGGACGAGAGCGCGGCGAGACCCACGCACACGCAGGTGACGATCTGGGAGGCGCGGTCGCCGATGATGCGGCCGAAGAAGCCGGCGACGACGGCGCCCAGAAGCGGCAGGAATACGGAGGCGTACAACAGCACGAGAGTACCCCTAGCCTTTCATGGTGTTGATGTCTTCGACTTCGATGGACCGCCGGTTACGGTAGAACACCACGACGATGGCGAGCCCGATGGCCGCCTCCGCCGCAGCGACCGTCAGCACCAGCATCGTGAAGATCTGGCCCACGAGATCGTTGAGGAACGCGGAGAACGCCACCATGTTGACGTTCACGGCGAGCAGCATCAGCTCGATGGACATCATGATGACGATGAGGTTCTTCCGGTTGAGGAAGATGCCGAAGATGCCGATCGTGAAGAGGATCGCACCGACGGTCAGGTAATGAGAAAGGCCGACGGCCATACCGGTCATTCCGGTTTCAGCGGGTGTCATGACACGCCCTTTCCGGTCTCGACCTTCACGACTTCAAGCGTATCGGCGACGTTGCGGTTCACCTGGTCGTGGATCTTCTGTTTGCGCACATTCGGACGGCGGCGCAGGGTCAGGACGATGGCGCCCACCATGGCGACCAGGAGCACGAGGCCCGCGGCCTGGAACAGGTAGGCGTAGTGGGTATAGAGCAGGGAGCCGAGCGCTTCGGTGTTCGTGAGCGCTTCCGGCGCGGGCGCCGGCGCGAGGCGCAGGGATTCGGCTTCCGGCGACATGGCCCAACCGCCGAACACGACGGCGAGTTCGACCAGCAGGACGATGCCGATGACGGCGCCGGCCCAGAAATACTTGAGGAAGCCTTCGCGGATGAGCGTGATGTTGATGTCGAGCATCATCACCACGAACAGGAAGAGCACGGCGACGGCGCCGACGTAGACGACCACCAGGATCATCGCGACGAACTCGGCGCCCAGGAGGACGAAGAGCCCCGCCGCGTTGAAGAACGTCAGGATCAGCCACAGGACCGAGTGCACGGGATTGCGCTGCAAGATGACGTTGAGCGCCGAGATCACCGCGACAACGGCGAAAAGATAGAAGGCGAGCGTGGCGATAATCATGCGCGCGAGCCCTTCTTTTCCTGGTTCAGTTGTTTTCTCACTCTTTTATCCCCTCGTTCGGAGCTCGTCGCGGG
>JADZAK010000057.1 GCA_020852595.1 Rhodospirillaceae bacterium | reverse complement strand
GTGTCGTCGAGAACCTCTATTTCGTGCCTCCGCCCAAAGGGCATGTGGCCAAGCTTGTCGAAGAGGCCGGCGCGGCGGCAAACCGGCAAAACGACTTCTATGCCGGCATCCAGGTCGTGCTTGAGAGTGTGCTCCTCAGTCCAAGCGTATTGCTGGTTGCCGAAACGGAAGAGCCCGATCCCAAGCGCCCGGGACAGATGCGCCTGGACGCCTATTCGCAGGCCTCGCGCCTGAGCCTCTTCCTGTGGAACGCGGCGCCGGGCCCCGAGCTGCTGGCCGCGGCGAAAAAAGGCGACCTTTTCAACGAGAAATCCCGGGGCCGTATCGTCGACGACATGCTTGCCAGTGTCCGCCTGGAAGCCGGCGTCCGCGCCTTTTTCGACGACATGTTCGGTCTCGAGGATCTCGAAACGCTCAGCAAGGACGCGACGGTCTATCCGTATTTCCTGGGCGGCCTGCCGGCGGAGGCGCGTGAACAGACCCTGCGGACGGTGGTCGACCAGCTCCTGGTGAAAAGCGGGGACTACAGGGATCTCTTCACGACACGCCAGACCTTCCTTTCGCCGCCCTTGGGCATCCTGTACGGCGTCCAGACCTCCGCGGGTTGGAACGCCTACGAGTTCCCCCCGGAGGCGGAACGATCCGGCATCCTGACGCACGCCAGTTTCCTTGCGCGCGCATCGCATGCGACACGCAGCTCCGCGACGTTGCGGGGCAAGGCGCTGCGTGAACTGCTGCTCTGCCAGAAAGTGCCGGCGCCGCCGGCGAATGTCGATTTCTCCGCCGTCGAAAATCCCGATCCTCGTCTGCGCACCGCGCGTGAACGGGTCGGCATGCACCTCGCGAACCCGGTTTGCGCGGGCTGCCATAAAATCACCGACCCGATCGGTCTCTCGCTGGAGAGGTTCGACGGCGCGGGCCGGTACCGTGAAACGGAAAAAGGCGCCGCGATCGATACCAGCGGCAACCTCGACGGCAAGGCCTTCACGACGGTCGAAGGCCTGGCGCAAGTCCTTCACGACAGCCCGCTGGTGCCGTCGTGCCTGGTGCGGCGCGCCTTCAGCTATGCGACCGCGTCGGTGGTCCCGGCGTCGTCGAACGCGACCCTGGCGGAATTGAACAAAGGGTTCGCGGACGACGAATACCGCCTCCGGCCGTTGTTGCGCTCGATTGTCATGCATCCCGCATTCTCGGCGGTCAGCGTGCCCGATGCGCCGGCGCCGAAAAAATCGGCCGCGGCGGCGCAGCCGAATAACGTTGCTTCGAATCACTGATCTAAGGAGTGAAAAGATCATGAATGATTTCTCTCGCCGGCGCGTCCTGCGCGGCATGTTGAACGGCGGCGCGATCACGGTCGGCTTGCCGCTTCTGAATTGTTTCCTCAACGGCAACGGCACGGCGCTCGCCGACGGCAAGCCCATCCCGACGCGCTTTGCCTTGTGGAGCTGGGGGCTCGGGCATAACCGCTCGGTGTTCGTTCCCAAGACGACGGGCAAGGATTTCGAATTCCCCGAGGAAATCGAATCTCTGGCTCCGCTTCGCCGGCACCTCAACCTTCTCACGAACTTCACGGCTTTCCGCGACAGCGCCGGTCTCGTGGGCCATGTCACCGGCTGGATCATTGCGCGCACCGGCTCCCCGCCGAACGGCAATAGCCTCACGGCGGAGACCTGGGACATCAAGATCGCCAATCAGATCAGCCGCACGCAGCGCTTCAAGACCCTGACCGCGACCGCGACCGGGAATGCGCGCACCTCCTATTCGTATGAAGACCCGAATACGCCGAATCCGGCCGAATATTCGCCGCTGGAGTTTTACACGCGGTTGTTTGGGCCGGAGTTCAACGATCCAAACGCCGCGGACTTCAAGCCGAGCCCGCGCGCCATGTCGCGCAAAAGCGCCCTGTCGGCGGTGATGGAAGAAGCCAACTGGCTCAATAAACGGGTCGGCGCGGAAGACAAGGCTCGCCTCGATCAGTATTTCTCGGGCCTGCGTCACCTCGAGAAACAGTTCGTGCAGCAGTTGACGAAACCCGAACCCATCGCCGCCTGCCATCCGTCGAAGGCGCCCGATGAATCCGAGCTGAAGATGAACAACGAGTCTCCGTTCGTCGTTCAGCGCAACGAGATGATGTCCGAACTGCTCGCGATGGCGATCGCGTGCGATCAGACGCGGGTCGTGAACATGGCCTACGCCGATATGTCCTCGAACACCATCAAGCCGGGCTACGAAAAGCCGCATCACACCAGCACTCACGAGGAGCCGATCGACGACAAGCTCGGTTACCAGCCCACATGCTCGTGGTTCGTGCGCCGCTCGATGGAAGGCTTTGCCTCCTTCGTGAAGGCTTTTGAGAAGATCAAGGAAGGCGACGGCACGCTTCTCGACAACATGCTGATCGTGGCCGATACGGGCGATGCGAACGCACGCACGCACGGCCTCGAAGACATGCCCATGTTCACCGCCGGGCGCGCGGGCGGCAAGCTGAAGACCGGCCTGCATCTGGATATGAAGGGCGCGCCGATGGCCCGGATGTCTCTGACCGCGATGCGCCTCCTCGGCATGGAAATCCAGACTTTCGGCGGCGGAAGCAACACGACGTCCGACGCCATCGGCGAGATCATGGTCTAGCGAAGGAGCGCTTTTCCAAACGCGTGTGCCGATTTCGAGGAGGGGCCGCGCGCTGCCCGCCGCAGCGCGCGGGAGAGCGGTAATTTTTGTTTATTGGGGGGAACCATGATCGATCCAGCGAGCGTCAAGAACAACCGTCGGAAATTTCTTCAATATCTTGCGGCAAGCCCTGTGCTTGCGATGAGCGCCAGGGAGGCGCTCGCCAACACCGCCTTCGAACTCCAGACGCGTCCCGACGATCCCTATATCTGGAAGCCGTACGATCCGAATTACATCGTCGAAAAACCCCAAGACGCGCTCGACATATTCGAGCTCGAGGCTGTCGCCCACAAAAACATTCCAGGCGCCCACTGGGGTTATATGTCCACCGGCGCCGACGGTGAAGTTTCGTACAGAGCCAACCGGCAGGATCAAAACAAGTTCGTGATCCGCTCTCGGCGCCTGATCGACGTGAGGGCGGCGGACAGCAGCAGGGAGATGTTTGGACATAAATACGACATGCCGTTCTTCCTGTGTCCGGTCGGTCGTCTGACGACCTACCACGCCGAGGCGGAAACCGGCGCCTCGCGCGCCGCCGGACGGCACAACATCGCGCAAGGACTTGCGACCAACACGACGATACCGACGGAGCAAGCCAACAAGCTTCGCGATAAGGCCGGGCCGGTGATGTTCCAGTTGTACCAGCAGGCGAATTGGGAAATCACGAAGCTGATCGTCCAGCGCGCCGAGCGCAGCGGCTGCCGGGCGATGCTTGTAACGGTGGATGGAACGGGAAATCGAAAGCTTTCATCTCTCGAGCGTCAAAGGCGTGACGACACGCGCTTGTGCGTGACGTGTCATGCCGTCAGCAAGACGAACCCGAAGCAGACGCTTCGCAATCCCGGGGGTATGGCGATGTTCTCGGAAGTCCCGGCGGCGCTCTGGGAAGATAACGGGGCACGCGACGCGGTGACGGCGGAAGTGTCTCGCGACACGCTGACCTGGGAATTTATCAAGCGCCTGCGTGACATCACGAAGATGGAAATCTTCATCAAGGGCATCATGGATGTCGAGGACGCGCTGCTGTGCGTAAAGTACGGCTACGGCATCCATATTTCGAACCACGGCGGTCGAAATGAAGATACCGGCGGTTCGACGATCGCTTCTCTCGCGGACATCGCACCCGCCGTTAAGGGGCGCGTTCCGATCTTCGTGGACGGAGGCTTCTACCGCGGCTTTGATATCGTCAAGGCGCTGGCAATGGGCGCCACCATGGTTGGGTTTGGCCGCCCTTACCTCTGGGGACTTGGCGCGTTCGGTGAAGCCGGCGTCGACCGGGTGATCCAGATCGTAAAGGCCGAATTCAACGCCGCTTTGCGGCAGGTCGGGGCGACGAGTTTGAAGGATTTGAATCCGCGGATGATCCACAAAGCTCTTTGAGCGGGAACCCGGCTTTTACAAATGCCGATTTCGCGCGCCAAGGCGTGTCGCCTCCAGGCGGAACAGGCGCGGCGGAATGCCGAGAGCGTGCCGCATTCCTTCGAAAAGGAGCTTTTTCTCCAGCTGGCGGACGATTGGGAGAGGGTTGCGAATAACCTCGCGAAAGAAGGTCCGGCCCGCTGGTTTAGCAGATGGTTTGCGAGAAACGACTGAGCATCGCTTTTCACGTTGCCGCCACGCATCGCGTTCAGAATGCGCCGGTTGTCTGAGGCTCCTCCCTCCAGGGAACCGGCTTTTCGCCTGCTCCCAGGTATAGGCGGAAGCACGCCGCCGGTCCGTCAATCTCCCTGACGGCCGGTGGCGTGGCATACGGGATGCGCCGCGTTAGCGCGTCCAGGTGGCCGATACACCCACCGTCAACGGCCGCACCGGGATCGCTTGCGAGATATGCCCGAGCGAGAACGGATTTCCGAACGCGTAGGTATTGGACGTTGCGTTCGTGAGGTTGGTCACATAGGCCGACAGGCGCCAATGCGGATTGAAGACGCCCAGGCGCAGGTTGGTGGTGTGGTAGGCGGGCACGCTCGATACCGGCAGGGTGCCGATCGCCGGCGTCGCCTTTCCAAGCAGCTCGGATTTGACGTTCACAAAACCGGTAAAGCCGCCGCCGATGGGCCGCTGGTACTGCGCGGCGACGGCGGCGGCAAACTTGGGCGCGCCCGGCAGGCGGTTGGTGACCGCCCCGGCCATGCCCGTCGAAGGCACCGTGGGATTGTTCCACGAGACGTTGGCGAGAAAGCGTAACCGGTCCGTGAGCGCATAGATGCTTTCCAGCTCGGCGCCCTTGTTCCGGCCGTTGCCGAGATTGGATGTGAACGACAGGCCGTTGGGGCGGATCAGATCGGCCTGCATGTCGCGCCACAGGGAATAGAACAGCGTGACGTTCAGGTTCAGGCGGTGATCGAGAAAGGCCGACTTCGATCCCATCTCGAAGTTCCACAAGCGGTCTGAATCGAAGTTCTGCACCGTCACCGGCCGCCCGCCCGGCGGCGGCGCGGAGATGCGGCTCGAGATATTCACGCCGCCGAGCCGGAAACCCTGCGTCGCTTGGGCGTACAAGAAGTGATCGGGCGTCAGCCGGTAGGAGACCTCGGCTTTCGGCGTCGCGCCGGTCTTACGATTATATCCGATCGCCGCCGCCGGGCCGTCCTCGATCGCGGCCGTGTTGTTCGCCTCGACGTTCACCTCGCCGAAGTACACCCGCAGGCCCGCGCCGAACCGCAGCTTCGGGTTCAGTTGATACTGCACCTCGCTGAAGACGGCGGCTTCGGTGCCGAAGTCGTGGCGGTTCTTCACATAGAACGTATCCTGGGGCGTCTGGCGCACGCGCGTCAGCAGCGAGATCGATTTGTCATAACGGTGCGAGACGAAGACGCCGGCCACCCAGCTCCAGGGGCCCGACGGCGCCGAGGCGAGCCGCGTCTCGTGATTGATCGTCCGGTACAGATTGTCCTGATTGAAGGCGGTCGGTTCGACCGGGATCCGGATCAGCGTCGGCAGCGCCAGCGAGGCGTCGAACAGCGTGTCGACGCGGTGGTGGATCCACGCCGTCGTGGAGGTGATCTCGGCCCAGCCGAGATCGCCTTCGACCGTGGCGTTGAGGGTCAGGAAGTCGTTGGCGTTGGGCTCGCCGAGCATGTTGACGCGGTCGAATGGCCCCAGCGCGGCGTTGTAATATTGCGTGTCGCGCGCGCGGGTCGATTGATAGACGACCGCGGTCCCCAAGGTCCAATCGGCGCCGAGACGGAGTTTTGCGTTCGAGCGCATGCCGCGGATGCGGGTGCGGTTGACCTGGCGGCGGCCCAGCCCGGTGTCGTCGATGTAACCGCCGTCGAAGCGCTCGTAGGCGACCGTGCGCCAGGCCAGCTTGTCGGCGACAAGCGGAACGTTGATCATCGCGTCGGCCGCGTGCGAGGCGCCGCCGTGGGCCACCGTGCTGCCTTCCACGGTCGCGCGCGCCTCGAGTTTGTTCATCACGGGCTGGCGCGTGATGACGCGCACCAGTCCGCCGATGGAGCCCGCGCCGTAAAGCGTGCCTTGCGGGCCGCGGATGACTTCGACGCGGTCGACGTCGTGCAGTTGCAGCGCCGGCGAGGGCGCGTTGAACACGACGCGGGTTTCGTCGATGTAAAGCCCCACGGTCGATTGCGTGTTGCCGGTGAAGGGCCCGTCCGACATGCCGCGGATCACGAATTTATTGCGCCCCGGCCCCTGGTTCGTGGTGGAGAGCCCGGCGACGAACGAGGTCATTTCCTGCGTCGAGCGCACGCCGTAATCGGTGAAGGTCCCGCCGGTCACGGCGCCGACCGACAGGGACGCGGTCTGCAGCGACATCGGCCGCTTGATCGCGGTGACCACGATCTCCTCGATCGGGGGAAGAGTCAGCGGGATGGTCGGCTGTTCAAGCTTCACGTCGCGTGTGAGCGGACGCGAGAAGATGCGCCATGTTCCCGCGTCGGCCATTTCAAAGGTCAGGTCGGTGCCGGCCAGCAAGTCTTCAAGCGCCTGCGCCACCGTGCGGTTGCCGGAAACCGGCGCGCTGAGCTGATTGGTGAGAACGACGCCCGTCAAACCGATGGAGATATCCGCCTGGGCGGCAAGGGAGACCAGCGCGCTGGACAGCGCTTGGGCGGGGATGTTGAACCGCCTGGTGTCCTCAGCCGCGAGCGGCGCGTGCGCGAAAACGCAGGCGAGCGCCACCGCGCTCAGAAATACCCGAGCGCGCCGGATGCGCGGCGATGAAACAGCTTCAAACGGGTGCAACACTCCCCCTCGCGTTGCGCGCCCCGGATTATTTGGAGGGCGGGGCTTCCCGTTCCAATCTTACTTCATCCCCATTTTCGGCAACAACAATGGGGAGGAGGGCCTCGAGGCGTTTGACCGTGGTCAGTTGGTCCTCGATCTTGAGAATCCCGGAAAAGCGCATGGCCGCGACGTCGGCGTCACGGACCACGATCGGCCTCCCATAGTAGCGGGAAAGGTCCGAAGCAACCTCCGATAGAGTCGCATCGATGAAGACGGCCCGGCCGTCGCGCCACGCCGCGGCGATGGTCGGATCGATCTTGGCGACCTGGTAGGCGCGTGTCCCTTCCCGGGCGGCGTATTGGTCGCCCGCGCCAAGGCGCACGTTGGTCCGCGCGCCGTCGGACGTGACGTCCACGATGCCGCGTTCGACGGTGACGGTGATGCGGCCGTCATGGCGCAGCACGTTGAAGGCCGTTCCCACGACGCGCACGTCGCGGTCGCCCGCCGCCACATGGAAGGGACGCGCGGGATCGCGCGCGACTTCGAACAGCGCTTCGCCTTTTTCGAGGCGCACATTGCGCGTGCCGCGGCTCATGGTCACCGCGACTTGGGTATTGGTGTTGAGATGGACGGTCGAACCGTCGGAGAGCGTGACGTCACGCCGCTCGCCGGCCACGGTCGCGACAATCTCGTGTTCGTCCGGCTGGAAGATGTCGGGGCGCGCCACGATGGTCAGAAGGACCGCCGCCGCGATCCCGCCGATGCCGAGGAACGCGCGCGTCGAGAAGCGGCGCGCGGCCGGGGGCGGCGCCAGGACCGTCAATTCACGGTTCACCGACAGCAGGTCCACCGCTTCGCGCGCCGCGGCGTCCACGGCGTCAAAAGCCGTGCGGTTGCGCGGGTCGGCTTCGAGCCAGAGTGTGAAGGCTTCCCACGCGTCGGCGCCCGTTTCCAGGCGCGCATGCCAGGCGGCCGCCGTTTGAAGGCGCTCGGTTTCACCGGCTGTGGTTGCGGGAATGCTCAAAATCCACCTTTTAAGGTACTCATCTTGCAGATGCCGCGGCTAATGCCGCTCCCCCTCTGTGGACCGCAGAAATAAAGTGAGGTGTTTCAAGGCCGCAGTCATGTGTTTTTCCACTGTCTTGGTCGAAATGCCCATCACTTCGGCGATATCCCGGTGACTTAGCCCCTGAACCCGGCACATCACGAACACCTCCCGGCTCTTGGCCGGCAGGCTGTCCAGGGCCTTCATGACAACCGTTAATCTTTCTTTCGACGCGAGCGCCTCGTCGGCCGCCGTGGCGTCGGCGATCGTATCGGTTCCGACCTTATGTGTCGTTGTTTCCGTCCAGTGCGCATCGCGCGCGTCCCGACGGCGGCGCGCGCGCGCGAATTCGTTGGCGAGATTGTAGGCCATCCGGAACAGGTATCCGCGCGGATTGGTGAGATCGGCGGGCAGGACGCCGCTCTTCAGGCGCACGAACAGCTCCTGATAAATGTCGTCCGCCGCCGCCGCGTCGCCCAACCGGGCCGCCAGGAAGCGCAAGAGCACCTCGCGCATGGCGAGATACTCCGTCATCAGAACGCCGAGGACAGCCTCGGTCACCTTAAAAACTCGCGCCCATCGCCAGGGTCCCCACCCAAGAAGCCTCTGATTTATCGCGTTTCCTCGCCCAAACCAATGGCTGACGGGCGCCCCGTAGGGGCAAGCATTCCCGGCGGCATCTTCCATATACGCACGCGTATGACCGGCCCCGGAGGAGGGGCGCGGTCGAAGACCGGAAAACCGGCGCCGGGTGGGAAGTTGGGGGACTTGATGCGTCAGAATGCCGGGCATATCGGTGTTATTTTTCACGACTTTCCGCTCGGCGGCTCGGAGCGGATCGCCATTCGCCTGATGAACCGGTGGGCGGAGTCCGGCCGGAAAGTCGTCGCCTTCTGCGGGGCCTTGAAAGGCCCTCTCGTCAATCTTATCGGCCAAGATGTGGACGTGGTCGAATGTGCGCCGGCAATTCCGCGCGCGGCCGGCTCGCGCCGCCGGTTCGGCCGGGCGCTGCGCGGTTTTCTCCGGACCCGTCCCGTCGACGTGCTGTTCTGCCCCGGCAACTATCATTGGCCGGTCTTGAACGAACTCAAAGGCATGGACCTTGCCGAGGCGCCGGGCATCGTCACGCAAATCTCGACGCCGCTGTACCGCCATGGCCGCGGCGCGGTTGAACAATTCGGCTACAACATCCTCACGCGTCACCGTTTACGCGGCATCGACGCCGCCATCGCGCTCTCGCCCTCGACCGCGCAGCACGCCGACAAGGTGCTGGGACGCAAAATCACCCAGTACATTCGCCTGCCGGTTCTCGACGATGCGCAGCCGCCGCGCGCGCCGACGCGCGCCTCCGGCAACGTCATCGTCGCCGCCGGCCGCCTGGTGAAGGAAAAAGGCTTCGACGTCGCGATCCGCGCGCTCGCGCGCATGCAGGACCGCACCGCGCGCCTCGTTTTCCTCGGTGACGGCCCGCAGATCGAGAACCTGACTCTTCTCGCCGCCAGCCTGGGCGTGCAGGACCGCGTCGAATTCGCGGGTTATGTGCGCGATATCTCGCCGCGGCTCGCCAAGGCGCGGCTTCTCCTCATGTCTTCGTACTACGAGGGTTTCGGCGCCGTGCTCGTCGAAGCTCTTGCGGCGGGGCGCCCGGTGGTCAGCACGGATTGCACCCCTGCGATCAACGACCTCCTCATCGGACTGCCGGGCTGTCACGTCTCGCCCATCGGCGATCACGTCGCGATGTCGGCGGCGCTCGACCTCGCGCTGGCGCAGCCGGCGCCCGATCCCCGCGTCCTCGCCGACGCGGTGGAAGCGTATCGGATCGGCCCGATCGCGGACGCGCATCTCGACATGTTCGACCGTGTCCACCGCGCCCGTCACGCGGACGCGGCGCTACCGGAACGCTTTGCGGAGAACGTGGCGTACGTCTAGCGCCAGCGACGTCGGCGAGATGTGGAAGCGCTTGGTGTCGATCAGCGTCAGCGCGCCGGCGCCCGCAACCGTGTGAAATCCGTCGGCACCCGGCGCCGTCAGGACGTGGCCCGGAACGGCTTCAAAATCCGCCGTCGTGAGCCGCGTGACCTTGAGCGGCCGAATGGCGCCGCCGTAGGTGGCGCGGCAATCCTGCATGGGAAGCACCAGCGCGCCGTCAATGACCACCGGCGTGCCGCCGGGTCTGCAACTCGACGGGTCGAACCGCACGGGATTCATCGGATGCGGTGTCCAGGGCCCTTCAAGGTGGGGCGCGAAAGCGACATGCAACGCGCTCACCTTGGCCTCGCGCGTGGTCGCGGGGGTGTAGAACATCCACCACATGCCGTCGTGAAACACCGGCGTCGCATCGATCGGCGCTTCATCGAGCGTGATGCGCCGCACCAGGTCCCAGCGATGCGGAAACGCGACCGCGCGGTACAGGGACACGCCGCCCGAACGGAAGCCCTCGGGCATCATGTAAGTCTCGCCGCCCGTCTCGACGATGAAGGGGTAAGACAGATGCCAGGGTTCGCGCAGCACCTCGCGCCGCTCGATCAGACGCAGCGAGGCGTCGAAGGTCAGCGCTTCGATGGCGCCGTGCCGGTCGCGGTAATCGTAAGCCTCGGCGAATACGTAGAGCCGCCCGCCGCGCCAGACGCCGAAGGGATCGGCCAGAAATGTGAGCGGCGGCATATCGCAAAGCCACGTCACGTCACGCCCCTGGAAGCCGCGCTCCAGGATCTCGGCGGCCGGCGCCCGAACCGCGCCGATGCGCCAGATATCTTTTTTGACGGGCATCAGGCGAAGGTGAAAAGTTCGTAGCGGTGCGGATAGCGCTGCGCCGCGCCGCGCGGCGGAAACGCGATATCCTCGGGAATCGCGCCGACGGACACATGCGCGAGGTGAGGGCGCATCGCCGCGATCTCCGCGCCGTCGGTCAGGCCTGGATTCCAGCCGACAAAGAGCAGGCCGTCCGGCGCGGCGACGTTCTTCATGGCTTTCACCGCCCTCAAGGCTTCGGCTGCGTTGTTGAGGCCCCACCCGAGGACCCCGTTGAATATGATGACATCGAAGCGCCGTTCCCCTGCGAGCGCTTCGATATCGCAGACGTTGCCGACCAGGTGCCCGTCCGGCGCGCCGTCGGCGGCCGCGGCGGCATCCATGTCGATGCTCCACACCAAAATGCCTTCGGCCGTGCAGCGCTCATAAGCCGGCCGGTTGTACGCGCGCGTGCCGACGAACAGCATGCGCCGGCGGCCGGCCTTCGCCAGCGCCGGGATGACCACCGTTTCCAGGAATATGCGCGAGGGCAGGCGCCGGATTCGCCGATTCTTATAGGCGCGCAAAAGGGTTTTGAGCGGTTTCAGGGCCATGGTCTCCAACACTACATCCAATGCGGCAACCTCGCCGCAGCCGTTGCGTTACTCTTTGGACCCGCAACCTTTTGCTGTGCTACTCTGGGGTATATTTGTTATAAATATAGAAATTACAGGTTGATAGCATGACCGTCGGCGCGCCTCTGCAACAAGATGTCGACTTCTCCAAGACCGCGTTCCTCGTGGTCGACGACAAGCCGTTTTACCGCGATATGGCGCAGACCGCGGTCATGCGCGGGAAGGCGAAGAACGTCAAACATGCCGCCAGCATCGACACCGCCATTCAGCTTCTCACCCGGTTTGGCCAGGCCATCGATTGCGTCATCGTCGAATGGGACATGGCGCCCGAGGGCGGGCTCGAGCTTTTGCGCAAGATCCGGACCAAGTCGCTGCCGAAGACCCCGCCGCGCACGCCGGTGATCATCCTCACGGGAAAACCGGACTCCACGGCGGTGATGGCCGCGAAGAGCCTCGACGTCAATGGATTCGCCGTCGCGCCTCTTTCAATCGAAAAGCTGGTGAAGACAATCGAGGCGGGGATTCACCGCGCGTGGACTCTGCAAGATCCAGGCGTCTACGCGGCGGTGCCCGGCGTGACGCCTTCGGCGGTCGACCCGGAGAAACCCAAGGGCATCGGCGGTCCGGCCCGTGTCATCCGTCCGGGGGACGTGATCGGCGAAACGACCTCCGCGCAGCCGCGCGCCTCGCATGGGGGACTCGCGAGCGTCCACGCCGTGAAATACTTCCGCGATGCCGAACTCAAGAACGTGCGCCCCTGCCGGATTCAGGACGTGCGGCCGGGCGCGATCCTCGCGCGCGATCTTTTGGACAAATCGGGTCAGCTTCTTCTCAAGAGCGGCACGGAGCTCAAACCCGCGTTGCTCTCACGGCTCGGCACTGCCGCGAGCGGGCAGGAAGTGTGGGTCGGCGAGTGGGATAAGGCGCCGCAATAACCGCGGCTATTCCGCGCGGTGGTGATCGCCGCCGCGTCCGCCGCCGCGGCCCCCACGGCCGCCGCGTAAATTGAACGTCACCGGAATGATCAGGTCG
Organism: Rhodospirillaceae bacterium; assembly: GCA_020852595.1. Classification (GTDB taxonomy): domain Bacteria; phylum Pseudomonadota; class Alphaproteobacteria; order Rhodospirillales; family Rhodospirillaceae; genus SHVO01. The sequence goes on along the minus strand of JADZAK010000057.1, from coordinate 22,543 downwards.
ACCGGCTCGCCCATCACCGCGGGCGGCGGCAGCGGCAGCGGCTGCGCGCGCTGAATGACGGCGACGGCTTCGGCGTTGAGCTGCGGGAAATCCGACGCATCCTGGACCTTCGCGGAAATGACGTGGCCGGCGCGGCTCATGGCCACGCGCACGTAGACGATGCCTTCCTCCCGGCGCGCACGCGCTTGCGGCGGATACATCAGCTGACGCAGCAGATGGCGCTGAAGCGCGCGCTGGAAATCGGTGACCTGGCGCATGCGCTCGCCGTCGTCGACGCGCGGCGGGGGCGGCGGCGGCGTGTCCGAGACCACGGCCGTCGGCGCCGTCTTGGGCGGCTCGGGCGGGGTGATGGTGACCACCGGCATCTGCATCGTCAGCACCGGCGCGGCGATCATCATCGGCGGCGGGGGCGGCGGCGGCTCTTCGAGCACCGGCGTTTCTTCCAGCACGTTGACGATGGTGAGGTTTTCAAGCTGCGGCGCGATCTCGCGCATGGTGCCGTAGGCGACCCCGAGAATGAAAAGCACCTGAATCCCGAGCGCGACCGCGCCGCCGAAGGCGCGCTGTCCCTTCGACAAGGGATCGGGCTGCGCCGTGTGCGCGAAGTCCTTCAGGGACAAGGGCTGTGAGGCGAGGCCGCTGGAGGCGTACGGCGCATCAAGAAGCGGGCGAGGAGTGGTCAGGCTGTTCATCGCGGGAAAAACGAAACAGTGTGATTAAAACGGGTAAAACATCGCAAACGCGAATCATTAGTAATGCAATTGCGAATCATTGTCACGTTCGATATTTATAAAGAACACCGCAGCGCACGTTAAATATTTACGTAAAATCAATAGCTTAAGATTCTGGGTCCAAAATAAGCGCTGTAATTTTTCGCTTGCGGTTACCAAGAATCGCAATTAATAGTCACTCGCATCAATATTGATTCGCATTATCACTTATTCGTTTCGAGGGGACTATTTCATATGACGTCGAGAATGATGCCGGCCTCCGACATGACCTTCACCCGCGACCGCGGCAGCCGCGGCGCGCTTTACGCTCTTTTGAGCACCACCGCCGTGGTCTTTAGCGCGCCCGCTTTCGCGCAGAGCGGCCAGCCCCTGGCCGTCCCGGCTGTCGGCGTCGAGGAAGACGCGCCGCAGGAATATAAAGTCGAGAGCCCGGCATCGCCGAAGTACACGGCGCCGCTGCTCGACACCCCGCAAACCATCACCGTCATCCCCCAGGCGGTGATCAAGGACCAGAACCTCCTCAGCCTGCGCGATGTGCTGTCCACCGTTCCGGGCATCACCTTCGGCGCCGGTGAAGGCGGCGGCGGCTACGGCGACAGCGTGAACCTGCGCGGCTATACGGCGTCCAGCGACATCACGGTCGACGGCGTGCGCGACACCGGCCAATACAGCCGTTCGGACGTCTTCAACCTGGAGCAGGTGGAAGTCGTCAGCGGCGCGAACTCGGTCTATTCGGGATCGGGCGGCGTCGGCGGCAGCATCAACCTCGTGACCAAGGTCCCGCGCGCGGAAAGCTTCACCGACGTGTCCGCCGGCGTCGGCACCGCGAATTACTTCCGCGGCACGGTCGATTCCAACCAGCAGATCTCCGACACCATCGCGATCCGCATCAACGCCATGGGACATAAAAACGACGTGCCGGGCCGCGACGTGGAAGACTACAAGCGCTGGGGCATCGCGCCGTCCATCGCTTTCGGTCTCGGAACCCCGACCCGTTTCACCCTCAGCTATCTCCACCAGGTCGACAACAATATTCCCCAGTACGGTATTCCGTACTTCGTGAACGCCTTCAGCAACGGCCTGCTGCCCGGCGTCGATACGTCGAATTACTACGGCTACAGCAACGTCGATACGCAGGAGATCGATCTCGACGTCGCCACCGCCATCATCGAGCACGATTTCTCCGACACCTTCCATGTGCGCAATCTCACGCGCTGGCAGGAAGTCACCCAGCTCTCGATCGCGAACCAGCCGCAAGGCACCTGGTGTCTCGCGAACGGCACGAACCTCGCGACGGGCGCGGCCTGTACGCCGGCGGGTTTCCTGCTGCTGACGCGCGGCGGCACGACCCGCAACGGCCGCAACCAGATGCTCTATAACCAGACCGATGTCTCGATGCAGTTCGCGACGGGCGGCATCGGCCATTCCCTGGTCGTCGGGGCGTCGGTCTCCACGGAAGATTACGCGCTCGCCAACGGCAATTCGCTGCGCACGCCGACCGGCGGCACGGTGACCTTGCCGCCGATGAGCATCGCCAATCCGGATCACGTTTACACCGGGCCGGTGAATTTCATCCAATCCGGATCCACCGACGCGTCGCTCAACAACCAGGCGATCTACGCCTTCGACGCGATCAAGTTCTCCGAGCAATTCGAGTTCAACGGCGGCGTGCGTCTTGAGCACAACGAAGGCACGAACACCCTCGGTACCTTCAGCGCCGCCGGCGCGTTCACCTCGCAGGGCCCCGTGCTCAAGAACAGCGACGATCTGTTCTCCTACCGCGCGGGCCTCGTCTACAAGCCGATCCCGGACGCCAGCCTCTACATCGCCTACGGCAACTCCAAGACGCCGTCGAAGACCTCGGTCAACGGCGCCTGCACGGCCGCGAACTGTTTCGTCGAGCCGGAAACCGCCAAAAGCTACGAAATCGGCGCCAAGTGGAACCTGCTGGAAGATCAGCTTTCACTCACGGCCTCGGTGTTCCGCAACGCGCGGACCAACTTCCGCGTGACCTCGGCCGACACCACGATCCCCGAGCAGCAGGTGGACGGCAGCGCGCGCGTGGACGGCGCCGCCCTCGGCGCGGCCGGCACCATCACGCCGGAGTGGATGGTGTTCGCCAACTACACCTATCTGGACAGCAAGGTGATCCGCAGCATTCCGCTGATCGACATCGCCCGCGGCATCGTCGATCCGCAGGCCGGAAACCCCATGGTGCAGACCCCGAAGCACGCCATGAGCTTCTGGACGACGTATCAACTGCCCTACAACGTGCAGGTCGGTTACGGCTTCACGCAGCAGAGCAAGATCTACGTGACCAGCGCCGCGCCGCTCGTCACCGCCCCGGGCTACTGGACGCACCGCGCGATGGTGAGCTACGCGCCGACGGAGAATCTCAGCGTCCAGATCAACGCGACCAACCTGTTCAACAAACTGTACCTGACGCGCGTGCGCTACAACGCGAACAGCCCCTGGACCGTGCCCGGCGACAAGCGCCAGGTCACGCTCTCGATGAACTACAGCTTCTAAGGAGACCAACGGAACTCGGGCCGCGCTCCACAACCGCCACCGCGGCCTTCGAACGGCGGAGCTTCTCGTTTTTCCTCCTTTACGAGAGCTCCGCCGTTCATTCCTTCTCTCGGCGGTACGAGGTAAACGCAGGCATGTTCCGCGTGGAGGCGGGCCGTGCTTCTTGACGTAACGGATCTTTTTTTGGCGGTGGCAAAGTCATGACTGAAATCACAACCGGAACGCAGCTGCGTTCCAAAGGCGCGAGCTTCTCGATCAAGAAGCTTCTCGCCACGATTCATCTGTGGATGGGGATCATCTTCTCGATCCCGTTCGTATTGCTCGGTTTGTCGGGCAGCGTGCAGATGATCGATCATCTGCCGGAGCGCTTCGACCCGGCCTCGGCGCCGCAGCGTCCCATCGTTGAGATCATCCAGGCCGCGCAGGCTGTCGCACCCGAGGGCGTGCGCCTTGCCGGCTACGACGCGCCGGGCAAGCCGGGAGGCGCGGCAACGGTGCGCTTCGCCGCGCCGCGCGCCGAAGGCGAGGGGGCTCGTCCCGGTCCGCCGGGCGCCGGCCAGATCCGCGTGAGCGTCGCGCCGGACTCGCTGACGGCCGAACAGGCTCAGGCGCCGGGCCGCCCGCAAGGCATGTCCTTCGACCGTATGATGCACGACCTCCACGGCCGCCTGCTTCTGCCCGGCAGCCTTTACGGCCGCCAGGTCGTCGGCTGGCTGGGCGTGTTCATGACTTTCCTCGGGATTTCCGGGATGGTGATGTGGTGGCCGCGCAAGAGCCAGATCAAACAGGCCTTCACCTTCAAATTCGGCAAGAGCGCCATCAAGACCAACCGCGACATGCACGGCGCGGTCGGCATCTGGGCTTGGCTGGTGTTCGTGCTGGTCAGCGTCTCGGGCGTGTACATCTGCTTCCCGACCAGCATCAACGCGATGGTCGATGCCGGCCAGGTGGTGCGCGAAGCCCGCAATCCGCGCCCGATCAACGTCACGCCGGTGGACGGCCAGGAGGCCATGGCGGTCGACGAGGCCGTGTCGCTGGCCCTCGACGCGGTGCCGGGGGGCGTGGTGCGCAGCGTCAACTTCCCGCCGCGCCCCGATCAGCCGTACCGCATCCAGTTCTCGCGCGCGGGCGACTACAACGGCGTCCCGCAAGCCACGGTGATCCTCGACCAATGGAAGCAAAGCGTGATCGAGCTGCGCGATCCGCAGTCCAACTATTCGACCAAGGACAAGTGGCTCGTCTGGCAGCGCCAGTTCCACGCCGGCAACGGCCTGGGCTGGATCTGGTGGACCCTGGTGTTCCTGTCGGGTTTCCTGCCGCTGCTGTTCGTCGTCACGGGCATCTCCATGTGGTGGCTCAAGCGCCGGAATCGCCTGCGCGTTCAAGCCCAATAGCGGCGAGTCCCTCGGTCTGTTAGTTTCGCGGCAATGGATATTGCCGCGATCCTCGACGAAGCCATCGATCTCGAAGAACAGGGGCGCCTCAAAGAGGCGCTCCTGCGCTTTGAGCAGGTGCTGACAAAGGACCCGCGCAATACGGTCGCGCGGGCAGGGGCGCTCGGCGCCCGTGCGGCGCTGGCCTGCGACGCCGGCCGCCCCGCCGAGGCCGTCACACTGGCGAACGAGGCTCTGGCCTCCAGCACGTATGACCTTCGCGCCCAGACGGTCCGGGCCCGCGCCTATGCGGACCTTGGCCGCTACCACGACGCGCTCGCCGATGTCCTGAAGGTTCTCTCATTCGCGCCGGAGTTTCCCGAAGCGCTCGCGACGCGCGGGACGTGTTTCATCGCGCTCGGTGAAACCGAAACCGGGGTCAGCGACCTTGAAGCCGCCGCGCGCCTGAAGCCGGACATCAAGTTCATCCTTGGCCGGGCGCTCCATTATGCGATGCAGATCTGCCGCTGGGACGGGTTCGACGGCCGCCTGAAGGCGTTGCTTGAAGCGGTGGAGGCCGGCCAGCCGGCCACGCGTCCGTTCTGGCTCTTGTCGCTGCCATCGACACCCGCGCAGCAACGCAAGGCCGCCGCGGCCTATTTCAACGACGCCGCGCAGCAGTCCGGATCGCCCGCGTCAAAACCCGCGGAGAAGATCCGCATCGGTTATTTTTCCGCCGACTTCTGCGCGCATGCAACGGCGCATCTGATGGCCGGCATGTTGGAAGCCCACGACCGCTCGCGCTTCGAGATTGTCGGTTTCGCGGTCGGGGGCAAGCGCGATTTCATGCGGGCGCAGCTCAAGACCTCGATGGAGCGGATGATCGAGTGTGAGGACCGCACCGAGGACGAGATTGCCGATCTCGCGCGCGCGGAAGGCCTGCATATCGCGGTCGATCTCAATGTCTACACCAATCGCCAGCCGGGCGTGTTCGCGCGCCGCGTCGCGCCGCTCCAGGTGAATTACCTGGGCTATCCCGGCACCGCCGCCGCGTCCTGTTATGACTACGTGATCGGCGATCCGGTGCTCACGCCGTTCGAACATCGCGCTCACTTCGGCGAACGGATCGTCCAGCTTCCACACTGCTACCAGCCCAACGCGCTGCCGCGTTACGGCAAGCTGCATCCGCCATCCCGTAAGGACCTGGGACTGCCTCAATCCGGCTTCGTGTTCTGTTGCTTCAACGACGGCTTCAAGATCCTGCCGGACGTGTTCGACGTCTGGATGCGCCTGCTCGGCGCCGTCGAGGGCAGCGTGTTTTGGCTTCTGGAAAACAATGCGGCCGCGGCGCGCAACCTGCGGGCCGAGGCCGCCAAGCGCGGCATCGCGCCGGAGCGTCTTGTCTTCGCCAAGCGCGTTCCCATCGCCGCGCATCTTGCGCGCCACGGCGCGGCCGATCTGTTCCTCGATACCTTTCCCTATAACGCGCATACCACCGCCAGCGACGCCTTATGGGGCGGGCTGCCGATTCTCACCTGTGCGGGCGAGACCTTCGCCAGCCGGGTCGCGGCCAGCGCTCTCACGGCGGTGGGGTTGCCCGAGCTCATCACCGGTTCCCTCGCGGACTACGAAGCGCGCGCGCTTGGGCTGGCCCGCGATCCCGCCGCGCTCGCGGCGCTGAAAGATCGTCTGCGGCAGGCCCGCGCCACGGCGCCGCTGTTCGACACCCTGCGCTATACGCGCAATATCGAACGCGCGTTCGAGACCATGTGGGCACGCCACGCGGGCGGCCTCGCGCCGCGGGAGTTCGCCGTCACCGAAACGCCATGAGCGGGGATAGCTGCTACGTCTATGTGATCGGCAGCCGGGGGAAAGGCGGTCACCGCACGTACGTGGGCTGGACCACCGATCTCGATCAACGGATCGCGAGACACAACGACGGCACCGGTGCGCGCTCCACCCGAGGCCGGGTGTGGTTCCTGCTTTATGCGGAGCGCCATACCGATCGCCGCGCGGCCATGAGCCGCGAGTGGCATCTCAAACGCGACAGGACTCTTCGGAAGATGATTGCCAGCGCGTTGGTTTAGCGGCCCCGATTTAACGTCTGGGCCGGTCCTGAAAGTCTTCATAGGCCTGTTCCAGGGGCTCAAGTCCCTTGGTCACCATGGCCTGCACGAGGTTGTCGCCAAGTCCGGCCGCACTCACGAGCGCTTCCGGCTGCGCCGCGAGGACGCGGGCGACAAGTGAGGCGCGCACCTCAGGCGATGCGGCGTCGAAGACCTGCCGGCATTTGACGATCGACAAATGTTCGATCAGGTCGTCGTCGTGGGTTTCAGCCAAAATATCCGAGGCGACGGTGAAGGCCACGAAATCGAGCAGGCTCGGCATCAGGCGCGAAACGCGGCTCAGCAATTGCTCGGACGCGGCGGCCGTGACTTTCGCGGCCGTGCTCGCGAAGTGGCGCGACTGCCTCAGGCGCGGGTAGGGCACCTCGCGCTTGCCGTGTTTTGACTGCGCGGCGCGCTCGGCCCATTCGGTTTCGGTGAATAGGGTGGCTTCGGGAAACTCGGTTTCAGCGCCGTTCGAGGCGGTGCAATAGACGGTCCCGCTATCCACGGCCTCAACGGTGTAAGAGCGGCCGTCCTTCCCGTAGACCGTGGCCCCGGGCGCGAAACGTGAGACCATGGCGTTCCTTTGACATTACCAGGCCGCGGGCAGGACATTCATGCCGCGAATGACGAACATCATACGCCAGTCCGGGGCGTCGGTGTTTTGAATTTTCAGATTCGGCAAACGCCGCAGCAGGGTCTCGAAAGCCACCTGCGCCTCGATGCGCGCAAGCTGCGCGCCGATGCAGAAATGGCTGCCTCCGCCGAAGGACACATGTTTGGTATTGGCGCGCGTGATGTCGAGTTTATGCGGATCCGGGAAAACCGCGGGATCGCGGTTGGCCGCGCCCAGCAGGCAGACGAGGGCTTCACCTTTGGCCAGCTTGACGCCGCCGACCTCCACGTCCTCCATCGCATCGCGCCCCGCCGCCTGCACGGGGGAATCGTAACGCAGCATTTCTTCCACCGCGTTCTCGGTGAGGGAAGGGGTCTTGCGCAGGAGCTCCAACTGGTCCGGATGCCGCGCGAGCGCGAGAAGCCCGTTGCCGATGAGGTTGATGCTTGTCTCGTGACCCGCGCTGAAAAGCTGGATCATGTTGGCGGTCAGTTCTTCCATCGACAGCTTGTCGCCGGCTTCCTCGGCGGCCAGAAGGTGCGAGGTCAGATCGCCGCCCGGCGCGCGGCGGCGCTGTTCGAACAGGCGCGCGAAATAGTCGGCCATGTTCTGGAAGTGGCCGTTGGCCTCGTCGATCTCGGCGCGGCTCAGCATCACGGGGTCGAGCAGTTTCGCGGCGTTGGCGACGGCGCCGATGAACATCGGCACGTCTTCCTGCGGGATCCCCAGCATGTCGCAGATCACACCCACGGGAAGCGCGAAGGCGAAATCGGCGATCAGGTCGCCGCCGTCCTTCTTCTCCATCTTGTCGATGATCGCGTCGACCTGGGCCTGGATGCGCGGGCGCATGTCTTCCATGCGCCGGGAGACGAAGGCCTTGGTCACGAGGCCGCGCAGCCGCGTATGATCGGGCGGATTCACCCACATCATCCACTTGCTCATGCTGCGGAACACCGGCTCGTCCATGATGGCGGGCCCATTCCGAAGGGTCATGCGTTCGGCGAAGGTTTTTCCGAAACGTTTGTCTTTCAGGACCAGGCTGACATCGTCGTAACGGCTCAGCACGACGAAGCCGAGCGGCAGCCGGTGCACGGGCTCGGCGGCGCGCAGGCGGTCGAAGGAGGGGTAGGGATTCCGGAGCACATCCGGCGACATAAGATTGAGAAGCGGTTCACCCGGCGCTGTCGTCATGCGTTCCCCCTCACGGCCCACAGGCAAGGACGTTACGACAGGGTTCGAGTCGAAGCGAGGAGATTCAGGGCGCGTTACAGGCGTCGACCCACGTCGCGCCCACAAGGTCCGCCAGCCGCTGCGGCGTGATGCGGATCGAACTGTTGACGGACCCCGCCGCCGGCCAAACCTCGCCGAAGCTTTTCAGCGAAATGTCGCAATAGATTTGCAAAGGCTGTGCGAGGCCGAAGGGGCAGACCCCGCCGACCGGATGGCCGGTGATCGCCACGACCTCATCATGCGACAGCATGCTCGGCTTGGCCCCGAAGGCGGCCTTGGCTTTTTTGTTGTCGAGACGGTAGTCGCCGCGCGCGACCAGCAGGAAGCGCCGGTCCGCGATTTTCAGCGACAGCGTTTTGGCGATTTGTCCCGGCTCCACCCCGTGGGCGATGGCCGCCAGCGCAACGGTCGCGGTGCTGAGGTGCGATTCGATGATCTCAAGATCGGGGGCGCGGTGCGCCAGGTCGGCGCGGACGGAGTCAAGGGTCATGGCGCGAATTTACCCATGGGCGCTTTCGCGGGAAAGGCCTCGCTGGACGCCGCCGGGTTTGGGCTTTATCCCTGGGGCATGCATATCGGAATTATCGGCGGCGGGTTTAGCGGGTGCCTGCTTGCGGTCCAACTTCTGCGCCGGGCGCCCGTGGGCACGGCGATCACGATCATCGAGAGCGGCGATGCCCTCGGCCGCGGCGCGGCCTACGGGACGGTGAACCCGGAGCACCTCTTGAATGTGCGCGCCGGAAACATGGGCGCCTTTCCCGACGACGTGCGGAACTTCCACGCGTGGCTGAGCGCGAGCGGCGATCCGTCGCCGGCGTCGGCCTTCATGTCGCGGATGCGTTACGGCGAATATGTCGGCCATGTGCTGCGCGCGGCCGTGGCGGAGCAGGCGGGAAGAGTGCCCGTGTCTCTTGTCACCGGCGTGGCGCGCGCGCTTCATCCCGGGGCGCAGCCGGCCGTCGGTCTTGAGGACGGACGGCGTCTCGTCTTCGACCGTATCGCCTTGTGTTTCGGCAATTTGCCGCCGGGGCCGCCGCCGGGCTTGACCGACGCGGCGCGAAATTCCGCGCGTTATCTGCATGATGCATGGAAGGCGCGAGGGCTCGACGCCATTCCGGCGCACGGCGACGTCCTGATCGTCGGCAGCGGTCTCACCATGGCCGACGTGGTGCAGAGCCTTGTAAGCCGCAAACACAGCGGAAAGATCAACGTCATATCCCGCCACGGCTACGTGCCCAACCGTCACGAGACGGCGAAGCCGATGACGATGGAACGGCCGACGAGCGGCCTGCGTGCGCTGTTTCGCGACTTTCGCCGGGCGGCGCAGGCGGCTCCGTCAACCGGTCATGACTGGCGCGACGTCGTCGACGCATTCAGGCCGTGGACGATCGAGACCTGGCGCCGTCTCTCATCCGCGGAGCGGCGTCGGTTCCTGCGGCATGTCCGCCCGCTGTGGGAGGTGCATCGTCACCGCGTGGCGCCGGCGATTGCCGATACGCTGACGTCGGTGCGCGAGTCCGGGCAGCTGACGGTCGCGGCCGGCCGCATCGTGTCCATAGACTGGAAGGATGGCGCGTTCGGCATAATGGTCCGTCCGCGCGGCGAGGAGGGCCTCCGACATCTGGCGTCATCGTGGATCGTGAACTGCACGGGACCGCAAGGCGACTATTCCCAGACCACGAATCCCTTGGTGCGCACCGCGGTCGAAGCCGGCGCCATCCGCCCCGATCCGCTTCAGCTCGGACTGGACGTCAGCGACGATTGCGCCGTCATCGACGCCAAAGGCGTCGTCTCGCCGAATATCTTCGCCGTAGGCCCTCCGACGCGCGGCGCCTTCTGGGAGATCACATCCGTTCCGGATATCCGTCGCGCCTGCGCGCAGATGGCCGAGACGTTGTTGAAATCCTAGTAATCGATCTTATCGGTCTTCAGTTCAGGGGTGTGCTTCGGCAGGCGCCGGGCTTTTGTCGCCTGTTCGAAGTCATAGGCGTAGCCGATCAGCTTGGCGTCGCTGAACGGCATGCCGATGAACGAGATCGTCACCGGCAGGCCTTCGCCGGTCATGCCCGCGGGCACCACCATCTCCGGCACCCAGGATTCATTGGTCAGGTTGCCCGGCGAATCGCCGCGTCCGCCGCCGCCGCGCCGCGGCTCCGCGATCAGCTGCGCCGGCGCCGAATTGGTCGGCGCCAGGATGGCGTCGATCTTGTAGGACGTGAACACGGCCTCCACGCCGGCGCGAATGGCGGGCAGGGTCCGGTTCTTGAGCGCAAGATAGGTCGGTGTATCGATCCCGACGGCATGCGCTTGCGAGTATTTCAATCCGAAGGCCTTCTCCGGGCTGCGGTAGTTCGTCGCGGGATCGTTTGCCAGCGCCACGATCTCGTCGAAGCTCTTCGGGAAACCCGGCTTCAGGGTTTGAAGGTAGTCCGTGATCTGGGCTTTGAACTCGGTGTTGACCAGCAGGGCGTAGACGCCGCTGCGCTGGTCGAGCAGGTAGTTGGGCACCTTGATCGGATCGACGATCTCCGCGCCGAGCGACTTCAACGTCGCGATCGCGTCTTCGGTAATCTTGTCCACCTGATCGTCACCGCCCAGGAAATCGCGGCCGATCCCGATGCGCGCGCCTTTGAGCCCGCCCGGCTTCGCGAATTTGGTGTAATCGGTTTCGGCTTTGCCGACCGACATCTGTGTCGTTGAATCGTCCGGATCGACACCGACCATCACGTTGAGGGCCGCGGCCACGTCATAGACGCGGCGCGCCATCGGGCCCGAGGTATCGAGGCTCAAGGACAGCGGCACGATGCCGGCGCGGCTCACCAGGCCATAGCTGGTCTTGAGGCCGACGATGCCGTTGACCGACGAGGGGCCGCGCACCGAGCCGCCCGTGTCGGTGCCGAGGCCGAATTGTCCGAACGCGGCCGCGACCGACGCGCCGGTGCCGCCGCTGGAGCTGGACGGGACGCGCGCGATGTCGTGCGGATTGCGTGTCTGCCCACCCTGCGAGCTGAAGCCCGCCTGCGCACGGCCCATGGCGGCGATCTTCGCGTCTTTCTCGCCGTTGGTCATGCCGCCGCTGCCGGCGAATTCATTCAGATTTACCTTGGCAATGATGATCGCGCCCGCGTCCCGCAGCTTCTTCACCACGTAGGCGTCCGTCGGCGGGATCGAACCCGCCAGCAGTTGCGAGCCCGCGGTCGTCGGCATGTCGACGGTGTTGTAGTTGTCCTTCACGATGACGGGGATGCCGTGCAGCGGCCCGCGCACCTTGCCGGCGCGGCGCTCGCGGTCCATGGCGCGGGCTTCTTTGACGGCGTTCGGGTTCACCAGGATGACCGCGTTGATCGCCGGGCCCTGCTTGTCGTAGGCCTTGATGCGCGCGAGGTAGGCTTGCGTCAGCTTTTCCGACGACAGCTTGCGTGTGCCCAGCGCGGCCTGCACGTCGGCGATGGTCGCGCTGGTGAGATCGAGAGTCTCGGCCATGACGGGCGGCGCAAAAGCCATGACGCCTGCGATGACCATGGCGCCCACACCGATGAACTTGGGGCGGGCCGGCGTGAAACGAGCAAGGGTCGTCATGACGTGATCTCCAAGTGAAATCTTCAAGTGAAGCTTTGGATGGTGAAAGGAGGCCGGCCGCGCAGGGAAGTGCCGCGGCCGGCCCAAGACTATCGTTGGGGGGAACCAGACGATAGCCGGGAAACTTCCGGGGTGCGCCCCAGGCAGTCTCCCACTCGCAAATCCCCGTCCGTGACATCAGGCGGCCGAGACCGAGGCCAATCCCCTGAAACCCAAGAAGGGTAGAGGGTACTACGTAACGGACGCGAAATTTCCGACAGGGCCGAATGTGAAATTCGCATCATCCTGAATTTTGCGGTGCGGCGGATGTAACAGTTGCGCCGGCTTCGGCTGAATTGCTGTTGAGGGGACTCGCCGATATTTGTGATACTCGCGGCGGCTTAGACGATACGCGTAAGCCCCGCACGAAAGCCGCCGCGCCGATTTTCGCAGGGAGGGTCGACGCCGGACCGCGTGAGCGCGGTTTTCCGGTCCGATGTCCGGCAATCGTGTGGACGACGCAGCGTCGCGGTCACCACAAAGGGGAGCACACCATGCGCACCAGCACCGCCGGCCCGATGCGGCCCGACGCACCCGCGGTTTCGTCTCCCGTATAACTCGCGCGCGCAAGGTTCTCCTCGTAGCGCGATGCGTCGTTTCCCTCCTCGCACCAAGCATGCCGCCGCGGCCGTATTGCTGTCGCTGACCGCGCTCGCGGCCGGTACGGTCCCGCGCCCTGCCGCCGCGCAGGCCGCCGGGCCGCGCTATGCCGTGAAGATCGGCGCGATGAGCATCGAGGACGGACTCAAGCGCCTGCAACGGGACACCGGGATCAATCTGGTGTTCGCGCCCGACCAGGTGAAAGGCTTGCGCACAAAAGGTCTCAGCGGATCGTTCACCGCCGAGGACGCCATCCGCCGCCTGCTGGACGGCAGCGGTCTTCAAGTCATCAACAATCGTGGCGCGGTCTTCGTGATCACGGCGCCGGAAACGCCGGTCCCTGTTCCGGAAGTTCGCGAAGCGCGCCGGGCCCCGCCGCCGCCGGCGCCGCAACTCGCCATGTCCGACGTGGTCGAGGAGATCCTCGTGCCCGGCATGCGTATCGCGCGCGGCGGCTACGCGGCGCCGACCCCTGTCACGGTGCTGGGCGCCGATCAGATCGCGCGCCAGGCCACCGGCAATCTCGCCGATCTCGTCAACGCCTTGCCGGCCTTCGCGGGCAGCCAGACTCCGAACCAGAACATCCAGACGGCCTCGGGCGTCGCCGGAACGAACGGCTTGAGTCTGCGCGATCTCGGCATTCAGCGCACGCTGGTGCTGCTCGACGGCCAGCGTTCGGTCGCGGGCACGATCACCGGCGCGGCGGACGTGAATACATTCCCGCAGCAGCTCGTATCCCGCGTCGACGTGGTCACCGGCGGCGCGTCGGCGGCCTACGGCTCCGATGCCTTGGCGGGCGTCGTGAATTTCGTCCTCGACAAGACCTTCACCGGCGTCAAAGGCGAAGTCTCGGGCGGCATGACGACGTACGGCGACAACGCCGGATTCAAGATCGCCATGACCGCGGGGCATGAGTTCGCGAACGGCCGCCTGCATGCGCTTCTCAGCGGCGAGGTCGAGCACAACGGCGGCGTCGTGCATCCGTCGAACCGGGCGTGGAACCGCTCGAACATCGGACAGCTCGCCAATCCGAACTACACGCCAACCAATGGCGAACCGCAGCTTCTCATCCTCGATCCCGTGAACAATTCGCGCGCCGCGCCCGGCGGGCTGATCACATCCGGGCCGCTCAAGGGCATTGCGTTCGGCCCGGGCGGCACGCCTTACCAATTCGACTACGGCCTGCTCACCGACGGTTCGAATATGTACGGTTCGAGCCAGGCCTCCTCGCTCAATGTGCATGCGACACAGAGCCTCGGCACGCGCTCCTCGCGCCAGAACCTGTTCGCGCGTCTCGGCTACGATCTCACCGACGACGTGAATATCTTCGTGCAACACGGCTGGGGGCATGCCGATTCCTATTCCATCGCCCTTCTGCCCCTTTATTCGGGCAATCTTACCGTCGCCGCGGATAACGCCTTCATCCCGGCCTCCGTCGCCGCGCGCGCGGCGGCTTTGGGCGTGACCTCGTTCGGCTTCGGGACGATCAATGGCGACCTCGAAAACAGATCGCCGGAAGTCCTCGGGGACCGGCGCACGACCCGCACGGTGCTCGGCGCCCACGGTGTTTTCGATCTGATGGATGCGCCCTGGACGTGGGACGCCTATCTCCAGAACGGCGTCACGCACCACACGTCCAAGCTTCAGCGCGTCATTCATACGGCGAATTTCGCGATGGCGAGCGACGCCGTCAGGGATGCGCGCGGGGCGATCGTCTGCCGCGCGGCGCTGACCGATCCGGGCAATGGATGTGTGCCCTATAACTTGTTCGGCCTTGGCGTGAATTCACAGGCGGCGTTGAACTACATCACCGGGACCGATTGGCGCACCGAGCGTTACGAGCAGAACGTACAGGCTTTTTCCGTGCACGGCGCACCGGTGCGGAACTGGGCGGGGCCCATTTCTTTTGCGTTCGGAGCGGAGCACCGCAGTGAAAAGGTGGGGGGCGTCGCCGGCCCGACCGGCTGGTTCCTCGGCAACTACATGCCGTCGTTCGGCGGTTACACGGTTTCCGAAGGCTTTGCCGAAACCGTCGTTCCGTTGGCCGAGGATGAAGCCTTCGCGCGCAGCATGGACGTCAATGCGGCGGTGCGCGCCACATCTTACAGCACCTCGGGATATGTAACGACCTGGAAGCTTGGGTTCACATACGCGCCCGTCGACGATGTGAAAATCCGAGCGACCCGCTCGCGCGATATCCGTGCGCCGAATCTTCTGGAACTTTTCTCGGGCGGCGTCAGCGGCACCAACAACGTCATCAATCTCGTCACCAGCGATCCGACCGCGTTCATCCGCATCTTCAGTCACGGCAATCCGGGCCTTACACCCGAAAAGGCGGACACGACCGGTTTAGGCCTCGTGCTGCAGCCGCGGGTCTTGCCGGGCTTCAATGCGTCGGTCGATTACTGGCGGCTCAATATCAAGGATTCGATCCAGCTGCTGCAGGGCCAGGACGTGGTCAACTTCTGCTACCGGGGACACCGGCTGTTCTGCGACGCCATCACGCGGACATACGGCAACGGGCAGGAGCAGTATCTCGTCAACATCACGCCGCTCAACCTTGCGCGGCAGACGGTCGAGGGGGTGGACTTCGAAGCCAGTTATCGTCTTGCGCTCGCGCGGATCTCGGAAGGCTGGACGGGATCGCTGACCTTGCGCGGCCTCGCGACGCACAACCGCAAGAATGTCCTCACCAACGATCTCAATACGCCGGTGAATATCGCGGGTGTGAACGAGGGGAACTCGTCGGACAGCGGTATGCCGAGCTGGCGCTGGATGGCCTCGCTGGCCTACGACGGCGGCGCCCTTACGGCGGCGCTGACCGCGCGCGGCGTCAGCGCCGGCACCCTCGGCAACGCCTTCATCGCCTGCGCGTCGGGCTGCCCCGCCGCGACCATCGATCATCCGACGATCAATGTGAACCGCATCGACGGGGCGGCTTATGTGGACGTATCCCTGGCCTACAAGTTCGGGAACAGCGCCAGCCTGTTCCTCAATATCCAGAATGTGGCGAACAAGGATCCCGCCGCGGTGCCGCGGATCAACGGTACGCCTTATGGATACGCCCAGACCAATCCAATCCTGTACGACATTCTGGGGCGCATCTTCCGCGCCGGCGTGCGCTTCACGCTGTAGCTAACGGCGCGGCGTGGTCTTCGCCTGTTTCCGCACGAGGACCCAGCGCTCCGTGTTTTCCTGCGCTTCGATGCCATAGAGCTGTTGCAGCGAGGTCAGCACGGATTCAACGTCACCCGCCGGGAACTGGCCGGTGAGCATCAGGCGGTCGATGTCCTGCGTCTCGGTGACCAGCGGCTTGGCCGAATAGCGGTTCACTTCCGCCAGAACCTGGCTGAGGTTCGCGCCGTCGAAATAGAGTTTGCGGCTGCGCCACGCGGACACCTGTTGCGGCGTCAGATTGCGCTTGAGGACGGGGCCCTCCGGCGTGAACAGGATCACGTCGCCCGCATGCATTTCCGCGGCCGCGTCGTTCGTGCTCATGCGCGACGAATACGCCACGCGCACGGTCCCTTCGACCACGGCGACTTCCATCTCGTTCACGGCCGCGAGGTAATTGACATTAAAGCTGGTGCCCGTGACGGTCACCTTGTGCGCGCCCGCGGTGATCACGAAAGGGCGCGCGCGGTCCGGCGCGACGTCGAAATAGGCCTCGCCGCGCTCCAGCGCCACATCGCGGCGGCTTGGAGTGAAAGCGATGGAAACGGCCGAGGCGCCGGCGACCGTGATCTGCGAGCGGTCGGGAAGCGCATAGTCCGCGATCTGGCCGACGGCGGTGCGCGCCGATCCGCCGTCGCCGATGCGCGGCGAGGACGGTGTGTTACACGGCACGGCCATCACAATGATCACGGCGGCGACGGCGGCCGTGGCCAGCGACGGAAGCGCGAACCCGTGGCGGCGGCCGGTTGAAGCGCGCGCGTGGGCCCAAAGATCTTGCGCCAGCATCTGGCGCGCCCGGGCGCTGCCGCCCAGTTTTTGGGCGAGTTCGCTCGCCGCCTGCGCGGCTTCCAATTGTTTGGCATGGTCCGGTGACGCCGCCAGCCAACGCGCCAGCGCGCGCCGGTCCCACCAGGAAAGGGGACCGGCCTGCAGCCGGGCGACCCATGCGGCCGCTGTCTGAGGGGGGCGGCGGAAAATCATATCAATCGCTCAGGATATCCATACAGGTCGGCCCAAGAGCCTCGCGGCAGTGGTCGAGCGCCCGCGCCATTTCCCGCTCCACGGTCCGGGTCGAGATTCCCAGGCGTTTGGCGATGGCGTCGAACGGCAGAAGCTCCACGTAATGCAGGAGAAAGACCATGCGTGTCGAGGGGCGTAACGCCTCGAGCTGCGCTTCGATCAGGCGCAGGCCCTCCCGGTGCATCAGTGTCGTTTCCGCCTCTGTATAACGTACGGCGTCCAATTCTTCCGACAGCTCGACATGCGCTTCGCTGCGCCGGGCGCGCCCTTTGCGCAAAAAATCGCGCACGACATTGCGCGCCGTGATGAACAGATAGCCGCGCGGGTCCTCGTGGAGGGCGCCGCGGGTCTCCTGTTTCCACAGATTAAGGAAGGATTCCTGGGCGCAATCGTCCACGTCGCTCTTGTTCCTGAGGTATCCGCTCAGGAACCGGCGTAACTCGCGGTCATATCTGGAAAAAAGAAGCCCGAATCGTGTCGCATGGACCTCATCACTCGGCATGGACCGTCTCCCCCCGGCCGGAATGCGTTGGCGGCTCAAGTGTCAGATACCGGGGGGAGAGGTGTCCAGCGGGTTTTTGGCCCGGAGGTTTTTCAAGGGGACCTGTCGGAAAAATCGGGTGCCTTACGTAGTACGCCCATCTGGGCCGGTACTCCCTGTTCCGGCTGGTGTACCTATTGGGGGAAATAATGCAGACGACAAAACGCCGCGCGCTTGCCACCACCTCGCTCCTGGCCCTGACGGCCGGCGCTTTCATGGCGCAGCCCGCGCTGGCGCAACAAGCGGCCCAGGCGCCGGTGATCGGCGAGGAAATCGTGGTCACCGGTTCGCGCATCGTGCGCGACGGCTACGAAGCGCCCACGCCTCTGACGGTGGTCGGCGCGGAGGTCCTTGAAGCGGCCGCGCCGCGCGATGTCGCGGACTTCGTCAACACGCTGCCGTCCGTGATGGGCAGCGTCACGCCCCGCAACAGCACCGGCACCATCAGCTCCGGTTCGGGCGGCATCAACGCGCTGAACCTGCGCGGCATCGGCACGGCGCGCACCCTCGTGCTGCTCGACGGCCAGCGCTCGGTCCCGGCCACCCAGCAGAACCAGGTCGACGTCGGCGGCTTCCCGCAAGGCCTTATCTCGCGCGTGGACATCGTCACCGGCGGCGCTTCGGCGGCTTATGGGTCGGACGCGCTCTCGGGCGTCGTCAACTTCGTGCTCGACAAGGAATTCGTCGGCGTGAAGGGCGAAGTCTCGGGCGGCATCACCGATCTCGGCGACGGCCAGCACTGGAAGGGCAATACCGCGGCCGGCATGGCCTTCGGCGGCGGACGCGGCCACGTCCTGTTCTCGGGCGAAGTCAGCAAGAACGTCGGCATCCTGGGCGACATGAGCTCGGATCCGAACAACCGCGAATGGATGAACGGCCTCACGGGCGTGCTCACCAATGCGGCCTACAACGCGACCACCAACTCCTCGGTGCCGCAGTACATCGTGCGTCCGAACGTGGCGGCCGCCGCGGCGACCTACGGCGGCATCATCACGTCCGGCCCGCTCAAGGGGACGGCCTTCGGTCCGGGCGGCACGCCGTATCAGTTCACGTACGGTCTTGTGGGCGGCGTGTACATGTCGGGCGGCGACTGGCGCGTGTCCGACGTGTCCAAGGCGACCACGATCGATCCGCGCCACACGCACCAGAACGTGTTCACGCGTGTGTCCTATGACGTCACCGACAACGTCAACGTCTATGCGCAGCTGTCGTGGGACCGCACCACGCACGAAAGCTACTTCGGCGTCAGCGGCGAGCTGAACACGCTCATCATGAACGTCGACAACGCCTACCTGCCGGAAAGCGTGCGCCAGCGCGCCCTCGGTTTCGGCCTGACGCAGTTCACCTTCGGCTCGTGGGTCGACGACCTGCATGAAGGCGCTTACACCGAGCGCACGGTGAACCGTTATGTCGTCGGCGCCGAAGGCGACTTCGATATCGGCGACAAGACCTGGAACTGGGATTTCTACTACCAGAAGGGCATCACGCGCGCCTCGCAGTACTCGCTGGGCAACAAGCTGGTTCCGCTGTACCGCGAAGCCATCGACGCCGTGTTCGATCCGGCCACGGGCCGCGTCGTCTGCCGCGTGAAGCTCTCGAACCCGGGCAGCGCCTGTATTCCGTTCAACGTCTTCGGTGAAGGCGTGGCGACGAAGGCGTCTCAAGACTATCTGTGGGGCTCCTCGTACCGCTACGAGCGCTTCAAGCAGGACGTCGCGGCGGCCACGCTGCGCGGCGAGCCGTTCTCCAGCTGGGCCGGCCCCGTGTCGGTCGCGGTCGGCGCCGAATACCGCAAGGAATCGGTCACCGGCATCGCCGATGCGAATGCCCTTGCCGGCAACTGGTACGCGGCGAACTATCGCCCGACCATCGGCGCGTACAACGTGAAGGAAGCCTTCGCCGAAACCGTGATCCCGCTGGCCGCGGATCAGGAATGGGCCAAGGCCCTCGACCTGAACGCCGCGATCCGTGGAACGGATTACTCGACATCGGGTTACGTGACCACCTGGAAGGCGGGTCTGACCTACACGCCGATCGACGATATCCGCTTCCGCTTCACGCGTTCGCGTGACATCCGCGCCTCGAACCTCGCCGAACTGTTCACCACCGGCATCCGCGGCCTGACCTACGTGAACGATCCGTTCTCGGGCAATCCAAACGCCCAGGCGGAAACCGTCACGACCGGTAACATCGCTCTGACCCCGGAAAAAGCCGACACCACCGGGATCGGCGTGGTGCTGACGCCGACGTTCGTGCCGGGCTTCAGCGCCTCGGTCGACTACTACAACATCAACATCAAGAACGCGATCGGCACCGTCGGCACCCAGCAGACCATCGACAACTGCTTCGCCGGCAACACCGTGTTCTGCTCGGGCGTCGAGCGCGCGCCCGTGAACGGCGTGCTGACGATCGTGCGCGTCTTCGCGCAGCCGTTCAACTTCGTCAGCGAAATCGACCGCGGGATCGACTTCGACGTCAGCTACCGGATGCCGTTGTCCGACATCGCCGACGACTTCGACGGCAATCTGTCGGTGCGTTTCCTCGCCACGCACTATCTGAAGAACCTGGTCTCGAACGGCATCAACGAGCCGATCGACCGCGTGGGGCAGAACACGATCGTCTCCAATGCGGGCCTGCCCAGCTGGCGCTGGACCAGCACGGTGACCTTCGACGTCGATCCGGTGTCCGTGACCCTCATCGGCCGCGGCGTGTCGTCGGGCGTGTGGGACAAGGCCTACATCGAATGTACGACGGGCTGTCCGCGGTCGAACGTCACGCATCCGACCATCGACAACAACCAGATCAAGGGCGCGTTCTACCTCGACACCAACGTCCAATATAAGGTGGCCTTTGGCGAGTCCGAGGCGACCGTGTTCCTGAACGTCGACAACGTGTTCGACAAGTCGCCGCCGGTCGTTCCGGTCAGCGGCGGCCTGTTGTACGCCGGCAAGCCGACGACCCCGAACCTCTACGATACGCTCGGCCGCGCTTACCGCGCGGGCATCCGCTTCCGGATGTAACGGCGTCGTCCAAAACCCCCCGTGCTCTGTTGCCGCGGAGCACGGGGGTCTTTTTTGTCTGCGCGATCAGCCGCCGATGATCGGCAGGATCTCGCCCGTGATGTAGCTGGAGCATTGCGCCGAGGCGAGAAACACGTAGGCCGGGGCGATCTCCTCCGGCTGGGCGGGGCGCTTCATCTCGGTATGGGCGCCGAATTTCTTGATGTCCTTTGACAGTTTGTCCGCCGGATTGAGCGGGGTCCACACCGGGCCCGGCGCGACGTGTTCGCTTAGACGCGCTTGGCGAGCCAGATCGCGAAGCGGGTGCCGGTGCGTACGGCGGCGGACAGCGCTTCGTAACCCGGCGCTTCGCGCGCGCCGTGCGCGAGGCTGACGTCGCGGTGATGCAGCTCGTCCTCGCGGAACGCGGTGATGGTTTCGCGCAGGTCCTTTTCGTCGTCGCCGAGCTGCGCCGCCTGTTCGCGGTAGTGCTCGCCGATCACTTCTTCCACCGCGACCGTGCAGGCCATCGCGGCTTCCTTGCCCATCAGCGCGGTGGCCGCGCCGATGGCGTAACCGGCCACATGCCACAGGGGCTGCAGCGCCGTGGGGCGTGTCCCGCGTTCGGCCATCAGCCCGGTGAAACGTTTCAGATGCTCTTCTTCCTGGCCCAGCATTTCCTTCAGGGCCGGCGCCACGTCGGTGTTGCCGAGCACGGCGAGCTGGCCTTCGTAGATGCGCTTGGCGCCGTATTCGCCGGCCTGGTCGACACGGATGATCTGGTCGATCAGCGTGGCCTTGTCCGGGTCGCCCGGCAGGCGGTCTTCGGCCGTGACGGTGGGGGCGATCTTGCTCATGCGCGGCTCCACCAGTCGCGGGTCGACGCCCATAGAAGGCCGACGCCGAGAATGAGTTGCGCGATCACGTTGTAACCGGCCATGGAGATGCCGAAGAGGCTGAAGGCCACTTCATCGCAGCCTGTACGGCCCGTCTGTGTCAGCGCGCTCATCAGGTCCGCCGTGGAGAAGGTTTGCGGGCGGCCGACGCACTCGGTCGGCCCCAGCCACCACTTCTGCTCCACGCCCACATGATAGAAGGCGAAGGCGGCGTTGAAGAAGAACAGGGCCGCGCACAACAGCGCCACCTGGCGGCGCGTCGCGGCATCGACGGCGCTGGTCATGGACATCGCCGCGAACACCAGCGCCAGCGCATAAGGGACCCGCTGTCCCCAGCACAGATTGCAGGGCCACAGGGCGAAACCGTATTGGGCAGTGTAGGCAAGCCCCAGGGCGGCGGCGGAGGCCGCCGCGATCAGGGCCATGGTCAGGAAGGATTTGTTTTCGGTCATCGTTGTCAAAAGAATGAGTCTACCCAAGCACATTGCCGCGCGCCGGGGGCCAATAATAGCCCTCAAAATCGAAAGCACGCCAAAAAACGACGAAGCCGGCGAACGCCCGCTTCCCTTTCGGAAGGAAGGGCGCTACATGCCGCCGCGATTCGATATGGAGATTGCGCATAATTTCGCGCTGCGCATCTCGCGACAAATCGGATTTGGGCAAGTCAGACAACACCTGGCGACCCCACACCGCTCATTCGATTACGCCACCCTGCGCGACTTTCCACTATGAGATTCTGCCTTTGCGCGGCGAGGGGTGCGTCGAGCACTTGCATGCGGAAAGCTTGACTTAAGCCCGCCTCCAAATGCGGCCAGAACTTTGAGCACAGTAGATAGCTCCGGCTTTCCCTCTGCACTGAGCGTCTTATAGAGCTGTTCGCGGGCTAGGCCCGTCGCTTTGGCGATCTTGGTCATACCGCGCGCGCGGGCTACATCGCCCAACGCTTCTGCGATGCGCGAGGTATCGCCGCTCTCAAAAGCCGCATCGAGATAGACCGAGATCATTTCATCGCTATCGAGGTAATTGGCTACGTCGTATTTCCTGGTCTTGAGCTTCATGACTATGTTCCTTTCACCATCGCAATGGCGCGGGCGACATCCGCCTTTTG